>DATLWY010000059.1:0-62292 GCA_035576045.1 Gammaproteobacteria bacterium
CCGGCGCAGATGTGGGTATTTTAGAAAATCTCATTCAAACAGACGCAGCTATTAACCCGGGCAACTCGGGGGGAGCATTAATTAATTCATTTGGTCAAATTATCGGCATTAACACAGCCATTTATACCCGATCAGGCGGAAATCAAGGCATTGGTTTTGCGATTCCCATTGATCAAGCAACCGAGGTGATGAATAAACTCATCGAAGGGAAACCCATTATTCGCGGTTATTTGGGCATTATGATGCAACCCCTCAATAAAGAAGTCCGAGGCTATATCGATTACAAAGAAGGCGAAGGTGTTTATGTACGTGCGGTTGTACGTGGCAGCCCAGCTCAAAAAGCCGGTTTAATACCGGGAGATGTGATCACTAAAATCAATAATACGGCAATCACTGACGAACGCATGGCTTTACGTTTGGTTTCAGGCTTAATACCCGGGCAAAATTATCCTGTTGAAATTTTTCGCAAAGGCGAACATCTGACTTTTGTCGTTACGCCGAGCGAACGCAAACCAGCACAACCAAAACCTAAAGAGTAAAAAGAAGTAGAGAACAAAGGGGGTAGAGCTGCCCCTTTACTTTAATACTAAGTTTTTCTTTTTAATGAAAAGCATCCAGTCCTGTGATATATTTGCCTAAGATCAGATGATGAATATTATCTGTTCCCTCATAGGTAAAAACAGATTCCAAATTAGCCATATGCCGAATAACGCTATATTCTAAGGTAATACCATTGGCGCCCAATAAATTTCTCGCCATTCGTGCAATTTTTAGGGCTTCCCGACACGCATTAAGCTTAGCTAACGATACCATGGGATAAGTACACTGCCCCTTCTCTTTTAAGCGACCCAATTGTAAATTCAAACAAAGCGCCTTTTGAATCTCTAAAAACATCGTTACCAAATCTTTTTGAACCAACTGGAATGACGCGAGAGGTTTATTAAATTGCTTACGTTCTTTGCAATAATTTAAAGCGATCTCGTAGCACGCCATGGCAGCACCTATCGCTCCCCAAGCAATACCATATCGCGCCTCTGTTAAACAGCGTAGCGCTGCCACTAATCCAACCTCAGTGCCGGGTAAATAATGGCTTTCAGGTACAAAACAATCCGTAAAAAACAACTCTGCTGAAATAGACGCGCGTAATGACATCTTTTTTTTAATTTCTCGCCTTGTACAACCTGGAAAATCTTTTTCGACAATAAAGCCACGAATTCCATCTACCGTGTTAGCCCATATAATCGCGCAATCTGCAATAGTGCCATTAGTAACCCAACGTTTAGCGCCGTTTAACAACCAACCACCCGAAACTTTTTTGGCTTGCGTGCTAAGATGACTTGGATCAGATCCTGCATCAGGCTCTGTTAAACCAAAACAGCCTATTAACTTTCCTTCTGCCATTTTAGGTAAAAATCTTTGTTTTTGTGCCTCCGATCCAAATGTGAGAATCGGAAACATGCATAAGGCATTTTGAACAGAAATAAAACTCCGCAATGCACTATCGCCTCGTTCTAATTCTTGGCACACCAAACCATAAGCAACCGCACTTTTGCCAAAACCGCCATATTCAGTCGGTAGTTTAAGACCCAGTAAACCGAGTTCTGTGCACTGTGGAATAAAATGTTGAGGAAATTTTGCGGTTTCATAAGCATCCGCCATAATAGGAATAACATCCCGATCGACAAATCGACGTACTTCATCTCTTATTAAACGTTCTTCTGGCGTAAAGTCGTCTTCGAGAAACAAAAAATCTTCCATGATTTTTCCAAAAAAATTTTCAGGATCACAAATTTTAAGGCAATAGCTGTTTTAACCGTGTCTCGGCAATACGAGCAGCCGCTGATCCCGGATAACGATTTTTAACATTTGTAAAATGCTTTTGAGCGGCTATTGGATTGCCTTTTTCATTTTCAATAATGCCTAATTTTAATAAAGCATCCGGTACTTTGGGATTGCCCGGAAATTGTGATGCAATATTAGAAAAAGCATGGGCTGCTTTATCTAACAATGTTTTATTTTGGGGATCTTTTTGCCATTCAACCATGTAGATTTCACCCACCCAATAATGGGCATTGGCAGCATGTTCACCGGTTTTAAATCGCGCTAAATAATTTTGAAAAGCAGATGTCGCCTCAGAATATCGTTTTGTTCTAACTAAGTTGTATGCCGCTTCATAAGTCGATTTTTCAGTGGCATGATCTGTCTCTAAGGTTGATTCTGAAAAATCAGAAGTTATCGGTTCTTCTATCGTTTCTTCAGTAGCAGGTAATGACGTTGTGCCCGTTGGAACAATCGTTACAGAAGATTTCTTTGCTGGGGGTGGGGGTGATACTACGACCAAAGTTTTTGACGCTGTTTTTGAAACAGCAATGCCTTTAGTCGATTGCAATTGCGTCATTCGCTTATCTAAATCGGTATAAAAATCTTGTTGGCTCTTTTTTAGCTGCTGAATTTCATGATCTTGTGTTTCAACCAATCCACGTAATTCACTGACTTCCTGCTTTAAAGTCTCTAGATGTTTCAAACTCAATAAAGCAGCACGGTCTTCTAGCGGTGCGTTCATTACCCCCCTAGAACCCATAGCGCGATCTTCTGAAGATCGCGCTATGGACAAGGGTGCAGACACGGGTTTTGTTGTATCATAAACAATGGGTTCTCCTGTTCGAGACTCAACAATCGCAAGCGCTGCTACACAGTGCGGGGCACTTAAAGTTATTGCACCTGTTAATACCCAAACGGAACGCCATTTCATGCTTATTCTACCTCATAAATAATGACTACACGACGATTTTGGCTCCAACTTGATTCATTGTGGCCTGCAACTGCGGGCTTCTCTTTACCATAGCTTACAACACTGATTTGGTCTTGCGGAACGCCCTTCAACATAAGAATATTCGCGACTGCGTTTGCTCTTCTTTCGCCTAATGCAACATTATATTCCCGGCTTCCCCGTTCATCCGTATGCCCTTCAACACGCACATGTGCGCGTTTCCCATTCAGTAAACGTTTCGCATGTGCATAAATAGACAAAGTGTCTTCATCCGATACATCAAAACCATCATAACCAAAATAATAGGTTCGCTTTGCGAGTAAGCCTTTTTCATCTGCAGGAGAAATATCTGAGCCATAAAACCGCACAGTATCATTAACCCCAACAACATCGCCATCAGCATCGTAACCGCTACTACTACCTTTCTTAGCGCCACAACCCACTAAACCCAATAATAACAACGACAAAACAACTGAACCTAACACTTTAACTTTAGTACGCATTGCTCTCTCCTACAAAAATTTATTTAACAAAAGGTGACCACGCAGGCTCTTGTACATTTCCTTCTCGCGAGGGTAAACGGATCTTAACACGACCATCCAAAGAAACTGCTCCTAATACGCCTTGCCCCCCGACTGATGAACCATAGAGCACCATCATACCATTGGGCGCAAGATTGGGGGAATCACTGAGACTCGATCGCGTTAAAATTTTTAATTCCCCTGTATTTAAGGTTTGTACCGCGATGCTAAATAGCCCACCTTCATCTCGATGCAACATCACCAATTTTTTATTATCGGGTGTTAAAGAGGGCTTTGCATTGTAGTCACCCTTAAATGACAATCGCTCAACTTTCCGAGAGTCCAGTGCGACACGATAAATTTGCGGCTTTCCCCCCCTACTCGATGTAAATACAATCGAACGACCATCGGGTGCAAAGCTGGGTTCGGTATCAATACCCGCGCCTTCGGTTAAACGACTGAGTCGCTTACTTCCTACATCTATAGTGTAAATCTTAGGGCTTCCATCTTTAGATAAAACCAAAGCCAAAGTTTGATTATCCGGAGACCACGTAGGCGCGCCATTAATGCCTGGGAATTGTGTTAACCGTTCTACATGTCCGCTGATCACTTCTGCAATATTAACGCCAGCTCTATTTTTTTCAAACGAAACAAACGCTATCCTTTTCCCATCCGGTGACCAAGCAGGTGACATCAACGGATAAGCAGATCGATACAACGGTTTTGGGTTAAATCCATCTGAATCTGCAACTTCAAGGGTATGTGTTGTGCCCTTCGAGCCCTCAGTCACAGACACATAGGCAATTCGTGTTGAAAAAATGCCTTTAACACCAATCAGCTTTTCAAAAATACAATCGCTCATATGATGCGCCAACGCCCGAAAATCTTGCGGCCGCACATTGTCAAAATGCATGGCCAACAACGGTGATCGAGCAGCACCTTCCGACTTTTGTCGAATAACATCTAAGAGTGCGAAATTAACGCTAAAGGTTGATCCCGTTTTTTTGACACGCCCTACAACGAGATCTTCGATACCTAATCCTTGCCAATAAGCATAGTGCACTTCATTTTGGTGGGTTGGAAATTCTTTAATCGCTTGGAAATTCAATGCCTTAAATTGCCCACTGTTTTCCAAATCCGATTTTATAATTTTAGAGAGATCTTCAACACTGCCAGAATCAGAGCCTTCTATACCGAACGGCACAAGCGCAATTGGCAATCCCGCAGCAACACCCCCTGTAATTTCAACATACAAAGAAGCATTTGCAATAGATGCAACACACCAAACCAAAAACCCCATAAAACCAAACATACTCATTTTAATACGCATTATTCTGCACCCTCGTCATTTCTTAAACCTAACTCAAACGATTTGATCTGCTCTCTCACCAATGGATCTTCTGGTAACTCAAACGGCTCTGATTTGTAAACTGCTTTAATAGACAAATCATCATAAATGGCATTTCCGCTACTTTGCAAAAGGCGTACTTTAACATTACCATCCGGTAATACATTAATGGCCAATTTACAATACAAATCGGTCGCTAAACCAAACGCTTCACGTTTATTACTTTTAATTTTTTCTGCCCAGATTCCTAAAACTTTTTGGACTTCACCGGTAATACGGCCCTGGCTTTCAACAGCCGCGCGTTCCGCGAGGATGGCGGCATCCTTGGCAGCCTTTGCTGCTGCTAACTGTTTTGCCTCCATAGATTTACGCTTAGCCTCATTTTTCTTTTTCTCTTCTTTTTCGCGTTCTTGTCGCATAACCTTTGCGCGATCTTGTTCGGCTTGACGTTGATCATCCAATGCTGCTAATTTTTTCTTTTCTATTTCTTTTTCTTGCTTTAAGTCTTCGAGTTGTTTTTGTTCCTTTTCTTTGAAAATTTTAATTTCGGCTAAGCGTTCTTGTTCTTGTTGCTTTGCAGCCGCCATATCTTTCTTTAATTGATCCAGTTTAACTTGTTCTTGCTCGCGCGCGTGCTTCACCTGTTCTAATTTTTGAGTTAACTGTTTTTCTCGGATGGCTTGTTCTTCGCTCTGCTGTTTTTCAGCTATCTTAATTCTGGTAACTTCTTCATCCACTTTTGTTTGATCAACAATGCTTGCTTGTACAATCTCACCGGGCTTTGCAGGTAATTGATTATTATTATAACTCGTTTCGAGACTGAAAATAAAAAAAACCAATAAAAAAACATGCATCAAAACAGACGCTAAAAAATACGGCGTATAATGTGTAGGGGTCAACCACTGTGCCAACCCATTATGCAGCGCCCATCTTTTCATAACTACCCTATTCCTCCGTATGCTCGGTCATTAATCCGACTTTAGAGACGCCCGCACGTTTTAATAACACCATCGCATTCATCACTTTGCCATAATCAACATTTTTATCACCCCGAACCAAAACGGCTCGAGTGGGATCCACTCGAATGCTTGCCGCTACTTTAACCGCCAAATCCCCGGGCTGTATCGATTCTTTGGATTGATCTAAAAATAAATGGCCCGATGCATCAACCGAAACAACAAGGGGAGGTTTTTGATCTTGTGGAAGCGGCTCTGCTTTAGCTTGCGGCAAGTCTACTTGTACGCCTTGTGTTAAGAGTGGGGCTGTCACCATAAAAATAACCAACAGCACCAACATGACATCCACATAGGGAACAATGTTGATCTCAGCCACAAGCCTTCGCTTCGTATGTTTACGCATCATTTTCTATATAGTGATCGTTGCCATATGAATTGAGCGAAGATGCAGGAAGCGTATAAGCCTGTCTATGCAAAATACTTGTAAATTCCTCAAAAAAAGTCTCGTAACGGTTCACTAACCCTTGCAAACGATTAGAATACCGATTGTAAGCAATAACCGCAGGAATAGCCGCAAACAGTCCCATTGCGGTCGCAACCAATGCTTCCGATATCCCCGGTGCTACCATAGAAAGCGTCGCTTGCTGCACACTGCCCAATGCTCTAAAAGAGTTCATAATTCCCCATACGGTACCAAATAACCCAATATAGGGACTCACCGATCCAACCGTTGCTAAAAAAGGCAAGTGCATTTCTAAACGTTCAACTTCTCTAGCCATCGCCACCCGCATGGCACGCTGTGTGCCTTCCATGACAGCTGCTGGCTGAATGCCTGTTTGTTTTCGGAGCCGCACAAATTCTTTAAAGCCCGCCAAAAAAATACTTTCGGATCCGCTGACCTCGTGATGATTGCGTTTACCCCCTGAAAATTGTTGATAAAGATTCGTCAGTTCTATCCCAGACCAAAAAGTATCTTCAAATCCATCTACAGTCTTAAGCGCGTAGCCAAATAACTTCCATCTTTGAAAAATAAGCGTCCAAGAAACCAAAGACACTGCCAATAATAACAACATAACCATTTTTACCAGTAGGCTGGCATTTAAAAATAATCCCATTAACGATTGATCAGGTGTCATTGTTTTATCCCCTGCTTAGCTTTCTTGACCCTATGCAAAAATAATTTTCTCTCAAAAGAAAAAATTACTGTCCCACAAAGCCTACACTATAAAATCAAATTTCTACGGATGAATTATCTTCTGAAATATTACCTTCAGAATTATCATCAACATCCGTATCAACATCAATCGCTATTTCAAGACTTTCTACCTCGTCTATGCGTTGAATGCCGACTAATTTTTCGCCTTCACCTAAATTGATCAGGCGTACACCCTGGGTATTGCGGCCCACAACCGAAATCTCTTCCACACGGGTACGCACCAAGGTTCCACCATCGCTTATCAGCATCAGTTCATCATTATTAAAGACTTGAACTGCGCCTACAACATGGCCATTACGTTCGCTCGTCTGAATCGCAATAACCCCTTGCCCGCCGCGTCCCTTCGCAGAGAATTCTTCTACTTCTGTTCGTTTTCCATAGCCTTTTTGAGTTGCTGTTAAAATAGCGCCGTTGGGTTTTAAAACAATCAAAGAAATCATCTGCTGCCCAGATTGCAATCGAATACCTCGCACACCGCGCGCAGTACGACCCATCGTTCTCACATCTGTTTCAGAAAAACGCACCGCTTTACCGGTATTCGCAAACAACATCACATCTCTAGAACCATCTGTAATATCCACGCCGACCAACGTATCTCCGGCATCTAATTCTAACGCAATAATACCATTGGATCGCGGTCGCATAAACTCAGTTAAAGCAACCTTTTTGACCGTACCATTGGCAGTTGCCATAAAGACCATTTTATCTTCTGTATAGGCGCGAACCGGCAATAAAGCGCTAATACGCTCGTTCGGCTGTAACGGCAACAAATTAACAATGGGACGACCTTGAGAAGTACGACTTGCAACTGGAATCTCGTAAACTTTCAACCAATAAACTTTACCCAGGCTTGAAAAACATAAAACAGTATCATGGGTACTCGCGATTAATAGGCGTACTACATAATCTTCTTCTTTCACTTTGGTGGCGGCCTTTCCTTTGCCACCCCGCCGTTGCGCTTGATAGCTACTGAGGGGTTGTGCTTTAACGTATCCCCCATGAGACAATGTCACAACTCTATCTTCTTCTGTAATTAAATCTTCTGTAGAGAGATCAAGATGATCACTTAAAATTTCGGTTCGGCGCTTATCACCAAATTCTTGTTTGATCTGTAAGAGCTCATCGCGAATCACCGTCATTAATCGGGTTTGATTTGACAATATATCTAATAAATCCTGAATATCTAAGATAATGCGCTTAAATTCTTCTAAAATTTTATCCTGTTCGAGACCCGTTAAACGATGCAATCTTAAATCTAAAATCGCTTGCGCTTGTATAGCCGATAATCGGTAGCCTTTTTCCTGCAAACCAAATTCAACCTCAAGATCTTCAGGCCGACATACATCTGCACCCGCACGTTGCAACATATCTGCAACTATGCCTGGTGCCCACATTTGCCCCATTAATCCTGCTTTTGCTTCACTGGGTGTGGGAGACGCTTTAATCAATTGTATGACCGGATCAATGTTTGCTAAAGCAATCCCTAACCCTTCTAATACGTGCGCACGATCACGGGATTTTCGCAGTTCAAATGCCGTACGACGTGAAACTACTTGACGTCGATGTTTTAAAAACTCAACCAATAAGTCTCGTAAATTCAAAATGCGCGGTTGTCCATCAACCAGCGCAACCATGTTAATACCAAATACCGTTTGTAATTGTGTTTGGCTATAAAGATTATTAATGGTGATATCGGCAGCTTCTCCGCGACGGAGCTCGATCACCATACGCATACCATCTTTATCGGATTCATCACGCAGTGCGGTTATGCCATCTATTTTTTTGTCTTTCACTAATTCTGCAATTTTTTCAATCAATCGCGCTTTATTGACTTGAAAAGGCAATTCAGTCACAATAATCGACTGTTTTTGAGACTTCTCGTCAGTTTCAATCGAAATGCGGGCTCGAACATGTACACGCCCACGCCCCGTACGATAACCTTCTATAATGCCTGCTCGCCCATTGATAATCCCGGCTGTTGGAAAATCGGGTCCCGGAATAGTTTTCATTAATGCATCGACACTTAAGTCGGGGTTTTCAATCAGCTGCAAACAAGCATCAATGACTTCCGTCAGATTATGGGGAGGAATATTTGTCGCCATACCCACTGCAATACCCGAGCTACCATTAACTAATAAATTAGGGAATGCAGCCGGCAATACCATTGGCATCATCTCGGATTCGTCATAATTGGGCACAAAGTCTACAGTTTCTTTGTCGAGATCCGCTAATAACGATTGTGCAATTTTCGCCATACGGACTTCGGTATAACGCATGGCAGCCGGTGGATCGCCATCAACCGAGCCAAAGTTACCCTGGCCATCGATTAACATGTACCGCAACGAAAAAGGCTGCGCCATTCGCACAATCGTGTCGTAAACGGCAGACTCTCCATGCGGATGATACTTACCAATCACATCACCCACCACGCGCGCAGATTTTTTATAGGGCTTGTTCCACTCATTTCCCAATTCACGCATGGCATACAATACGCGGCGATGCACAGGCTTTAAACCATCTCGCACGTCAGGTAAGGCTCGCCCAACGATAATACTCATAGCATAATCGAGGTATGACTGCTTTAGCTCATTTTCTATGCTAACGGGGGTAATTTCTCTGGCAAGATCTGCCATGGAACAACTCCTAAATACTTGTTTTACAGGGCAAGATTATACCACGTTTCTCTTAAAAACTCACCTGTTCTTGACGGGAAAATTTGGAAATGATATGATATTTTTCTAACTTTGATGCAAAAGGGGACGAATCAGGATCTCCCCCGTAAGGATTGACAATGACGTTTTCAACTCTCTTAAAACAACGGTGCCAACAGGCTTTAGCCTTGGCTTTTTCCACAAAAATCGCGGAAATTGACCTTGCCTTGCTTGACGTTACAGAAGCAACGCAACAAAAGTTCGGGCATTACCAATTCAACAGCGCAATGAAGCTAAGCAAAATTTTGGGCGAAAATCCCCGGCAGATCGCCGAAAAAATGGTTCAGGCGCTTAACACGCTGCCCGATACCGCTGCTGTCTTTTCGAAAATTGAAATCGCGGGTCCTGGATTTATTAATTTTAGTTTTAATCCCAACTTTATCTCGAGTACCCTCCAAGCACAATGCAAAGATCCTCATCTCGGTGTATCTCCCCCTCACAAATCTTTAAAAGTGATCCTCGATTTTTCTTCTCCTAACATTGCTAAAGAAATGCATGTCGGACATTTGCGATCGACCATTATTGGCGATTGCCTCGCTAAGATCTTAGCCTTCATGGGACACTCTGTATTTTGTTTAAACCATGTCGGCGATTGGGGCACGCAATTTGGTATGTTAATCGCCTATTTAAAAAAAATGCTCCCCACCATTACAGATCCCATTCCGCCGAATGTCGATTTAGGGTCGCTCGCTACTTGGTATCAAGCCTCTAAAAAGCAATTTGACGAGGATCCCGCATTTAAAAAACAAGCGCAACAAGAAGTCGTTGCTTTACAAAGCGGCTTCGATCCGTCTAAACGGGCTTGGGAACATATTTGTGCCATTTCTCGTACCGCATACCAACACATTTATGATTTATTAGATATTCATCTCGTTGAAAGAGGTGAATCTTTTTATAATCCATTGCTCGCACCTGTGCTCCAACAGCTAGAAAAAGAAGGACTTTTAACTTACTCTGAAGGCGCAAAATGTATTTATCTCGACGGATTTACAAATCGTGAAGGTGAACCCTTGCCGCTTATTTTACAAAAATCCGATGGCGGGTATAACTACGCAACGACTGATATGGCTGCATTACAGCACCGCATTCAAAAAGAGCAGGGTGATTGGCTTATTTACATTACCGATGCGGGACAAGCTCTCCACTTCCAAATGGTATTTGCAGCAGGCAAAAAAGCTGGCTTTTTCGATTCCAAAAAAGTTCAGATTGATCATGTTCCTTTTGGATTGGTTTTAAAATCTGACGGCAAAAAATTTCAAACGCGTTCAGGCCAAACAGAACGTCTAATTGATCTGCTGCATACCGCCATAGAACACGCTAAACAAAAGCTAAAAGCGCATAATCCGGATATCTCTGGATCAGAACTGGAGGCTTCTGCCAACGTACTTGGCATCAATGCCATTAAATATGCCGATCTTTCTTGCCATCGTTTAAGTGATTACGTCTTTAGTTACGATAAAATGTTACAATTTGAAGGAAACACTGCAGCATTTTTACTCTACGCTTACGTTCGAATACAAAGCATTCAACGCAAAGTCAATATCGATATTGAAGGCCTATTAGCAAACGATACACCTATTGTATTAGATGAGCCTGCAGAAATTGCTTTAGGGCTTTTGGTTTGCCAATTTAATGAAGTCTTAGAAAATTGTGCACGTGAATTATTACCCAATCGTTTAACCGATTATTTATATCGTCTGGCTGAAAAGTTCCATGGCTTCTTCCACCAATGCCGTGTAGAAGGATCACCCAAACAAAATAGTCGGTTGCTGTTATGTTTTGCTACGGCACAAGTATTACATCAAGGGCTATTGTTGTTGGGCCTTAAACCATTAGAAAGAATGTAGGAGAGTCAATATGAATTTTTACATACGCATGTTAATCGCTGCTCCTATTATAATTGCTGCAATAAGCATACGGCCCTCGTATGCGCTGGAAGTTGATAGCGAAAGTGTTTATCAAAAAGGCTTAGCGCTTTACTTAAATTGTGGAGCAAAGAAAGACGGTAGAGCTGCTGCTGTCTTTTTTAAAGAAGCGGCCGAAGAAGGTCATCTGGAGGCAGCTTTTAGTTTAGGCGTGCTTTACCAAAATGGCGACGGCGTGCCTAAAAACAGCAATGAGGCGATAAAATGGTATACAATAGCCGCCGACCAAAATCATGCCAAGGCACAATTTAATTTAGGCTATTTATTATATGAAGGTCTTGGTGTAGCCCGTGATATCCCTGCTGGGCTTAGCTGGCTTCAAAAAGCCGCGGATCAAGGCAATGCCAAAGCCCAACACAAACTCGGTTGCGCTTATCTAACAGGCAGCGGTGTCTCAAAAAATCACACTTTAGCCCTTCAATGGCTAACCAAATCCGCTGAACAAGACAATAAAGACGCCATTCATACATTGGGACTCGCGCGTGAAATGCATGCACAAAAACCTTGAAGCAACTGAAATCGATAAATTCGATGCCATGGCCGCCGACTGGTGGGATCCCAAAGGCAAATGCAGACCCTTACATGCATTAAATCCTACGCGCCTTCAATTTATCGTTGATCGTTGTCCTCTTCTAAAAAAAAGCGTTTTGGATATTGGATGCGGTGGCGGTATTTTATCGGAAAGCATGCAGAAACGCGGTGCTTATGTTACAGGCATAGATGCAACCCTTTCTGTTTTAGAGGTTGCAAAATTACACGCGATTGAAAGCAATTTATATAAGACTGACAACAATACCCATACATTGAATTATATTCACACGACAGCAGAAGAATACGCCGCAATACATCCTAATAGTTTTGATGTCGTAACCTGTATGGAGCTTTTAGAACACGTCCCTGATCCCTTATCTCTCATTAAAGCAGCTGCAACCTTGGTAAAACCCGGGGGTTATTTATTTTTTTCCACACTCAATCGCACCCCAAAATCCTATTTATTTGCCGTTTTAGGTGCAGAGTACCTGCTAAAGCTTTTGCCACGTGGTACACATCAATATGAAAAATTTATTCGCCCTTCAGAGCTAGAACAGTGGTTAAGGCAAGCGGAACTTCACTTGAAAGAACTTGCTGGATTGCAGTATAATCCCCTGACGCACAAAACGTATTTGAATAATGATGTGTCTATTAATTATCTTGCGCATGTTGAGAAAGATAGGATGATACGATGACGATTTTATTTGATCTCGATGGCACACTTGTCGATACAGCACCCGATTTTATACACGCACTGAATGCCGTAAGAGCTGAAATAAATATGCCGCCTTTGGTAGCCTCAAATCAAACTTCTATTCGTATGGTTGAAGTTGCAGTAACAGAGGGACTTGCAGGTTTGGTTGAAGCAGGACTTGGCATCAAAGTCAATCAGCCAGAAAGTCCTTTATTGCAAAAACGCTTGCTACACGCCTATCAACAAAATTTAGGACTGTATGCAACATTGTTTCCGGGCATTGAAGCGCTATTGCAAATGTTAGAACAACGACAAATTCCTTGGGGAGTCGTTACCAATAAAAGCACTCAGCAAACCCATCCGCTCATGGAGAGATTAGGACTGTCGCACCGTGCTGCCTGTATTGTCAGTGGCGATACTACACCCCACTCTAAACCACATCCAGAGCCTTTATTTTATGCGTGCCATCAAATCGGTGTTTCGCCAACAGAATGTATTTATATCGGCGATGCCGAACGAGATATCATCGCCGGAAATGCAGCGGGCATGACGACTATCGCCGCGTTATTTGGTTATATCGAAGACATTACACTCGCAAAAGGCTGGGGGGCACACCATTATATACATCATGCAGACGAAATTTTACCCTATTTTGAAGCATGGCAACGCTTAAGGGATGCGCACGAAATACCTTCCTCTTTTGAGCAAGATATTGTTTGAGCACTCCCCCCCCTTAGAAAGAGCTTACCAACAGTGCGAAACACTTGCACGCACGCACTATGAAAATTTTCCGGTTGCATCTCGCTTTTTGCCAAAAAAAATCCGCCGTCCTATTGCAGTTATTTACGCTTTTGCAAGACAAGCGGACGATATTGCCGATGAAGGCGATTTAACAACAACAGCGCGTCTAGAACAACTCAAGCATTATTGGAAAAACCTAGAAAAAATAACCCAAGGAATAGCACCTTCTGATCCTGTTTTTATTGCACTCGATGATGTCATCAAAAAAAATCCCATGCTTCCCATAGCGCTTTTTTTCAATCTCCTCACCGCTTTTAAGCAAGATGTAGTAAAAAAAGAATATAACGATTTTGCAGAAGTTTTAGATTATTGCAAATATTCTGCAAATCCCGTTGGTAGATTATTACTCCATCTTACAGATAATGCATCAACCGAAAATTTAGCTTATTCTGATAACATTTGCACTGCCCTGCAACTCATTAATTTTCTGCAAGATTTGGATTCTGATTTAACACTGCGAGATCGCTGTTATCTGCCACGAGACGAAATGCATGCAATGAATATTGCCAAAGAAGATTTCCAATCATACAAGCAATCTGCGACAATACACGATTTTATAAAAACGCAACTCATACGGGCCGAGCATTTATTACAAAACGGCTCATCTCTTGGGGAAAACTTAAGGGGTTTATTTGGATTTGAGATTCGAGTTATTATCAATGCAGCCAATACTATCGTTCAACAGTTAAAAAAGAGGTCAGGTATATACGAACGCCCCACGCTTAAGCTTTGGCATTGGCCAAAGATCTTGCTGACAGCTTTAAAATAAGGCAGAATGCCAAACTGGCATGGGTTCATGCTTTAACTTTTTTTAAGGAGAAATTTCATGTTATTCAACCGCTTTTACGCATTTGGCTATCGATTTAGTCGCTTTACCCCTATTGAAACTGATATTCGAAACTTAACATTGAAACCCTTGGAGAACACATCATGCGTAGCAGTGGAAAGTCAAACAACTTAATTCAATCTTCTAAAAATAAGATTCTGTCTCTTGCCTTCACTTTCCTTTTAAGCTTCATCACCTGTCCTAGTATCTCAATAGCCGAGCCTCTTGCACAAAAAACAATCGGCATTAGCCAAATCGTAGAGCATCCTGCGCTAGACGCTGTACGCGAAAGTATGCTGACCGCTTTAAAAGCAGAGGGATATGAAGCCGGGAAAAACTTAAAAGTGATATACGATAATGCACAAGGCAATATCGTCACTTCAACACAAATCGCCAATAAATTAATGAGTTCGAAGATTAATCTAGCGGTTGGCATTTCCACACCCTCTGCACAAACGCTGTTCTACGAAGGTAAAAAACACGCTTCAAAAATTCCCATCGTGTTTAGTGCAGTGAGTGACCCTAAAGCGGCGGGTTTAGAAGCTTGTAGCGATTGTTCTATAACGGGCGTCACAGATACTGCACATTTAGAGGGCCTGATTGAACTGATAAAGTCCTTAATGCCACAGTTAAAAATACTCGGATTAATGTATAACGCGGCAGAAACAAATTCTGTCTCCACTATTAATCGTTTAAAGACATTGTTAAAGAAAAATGACATTCATTTTATTGAAGTCACTGTGAATAAAACACAGGACGTTGCAGATGCTACGAAAAGCTTAATCGGTAAAGTGGATGCACTCTACTTTCCGCAAGATAATACCCTCGTATCTGCCATCCAAACCATTGTTAACATTGCTTCCCAGTCGTCACCAACACTGCCGGTCATTCTACCTATTTTTACCAGTGATCCCTTGCTGGTTCAAAGCGGTGTCTTAGCGGCAGTGGGGTATGATTATCACGATATTGGGCGTGAAACTGGTAGTATGGTCGCAAAAATTCTAAACGGAGAAAACCCAAAGCATATGCCAACACACAATCCAAGCACGCTTAAAGCGTTTATTAACAGTTCAGTTGCAAATCGTTTGGGATTAGAGATTCCCGCAAAATTAGACTTTGCTGAAATTCACGTTACAAAAGATCCTTAGCTTAGATGCCTTCAGAATTGCCCTAAACTTGCATTTAAGAGGCACTTTAGAGCAATTTTTCTATGGAAATTCATGGTTTAATAAGCTAAACTCAAATGGTATTCAGGTATACTTATGAAAAGTCACAAAACAGGAGTAGCCCTATGTCGGCCAAAAATGAACCAAGTGTGCACAAGTATCCTCATACGAGAGCGAAACTATTAGAAGCGTTATGCTTTGTTTTATTCTATTTTATTGGTTATATCGTTTGGATGTTGACCGTTGCTATTTCAATTTTTCAATTTCTCTACGGTATTTTCCTCAAAAATCCTAATAAGAATTTATTGGATTTCGGAAAAAATCTCAATCTTTATTTGTACGAGATAGTGCGTTTTATCTCATTTAACACAAATACCAAGCCTTATCCATTTGCACCCTGGCCAAATAGTGATGAATAGCTAAAGCTAACGCCTTGCAAATACGGCCCACCCTTGTTAGGGTAATGGGATGAATAATTCCGAGGAATATTGCCGAGAAAAAACCGCTCAAAGCGGTTCTAGCTTCTATTATAGCTTCCTTTTTTTGCCCACTGAACAAAAAAAAGCGATTATGGCGGTCTATGCCTTTTGTAGAGAAGTCGATGATATAGTGGATGAATGTACAGATAAGGAAATTGCGCAGAAAAAACTCGCTTGGTGGCATACAGAAATCGACCGTGTTTTTACGAGTCAACCTGAACACCCCGTGGGAAAAGCCATTGCACAGATTAAAGACCGCTTTTCACTTAAAAAACATTTATTCGAAGAAATCTTGCAGGGTATGAATATGGATCTGTCTTATCAAGGCTACCAAACTTTTGAAGATTTGCGGCTGTATTGCCATTGTGTTGCCAGCGCACCCGGGCTATTAGCCGCAGAAATTTTTGGATATATAAATCCCAGCACACTCGAGTATGCTAAAAATCTAGGGCTCGCTTTTCAGTTAGTCAATATTATTCGAGACGTAGGCGAAGATGCAAACCGTGGCAGAATTTATTTACCCGAAGATGAACTCGCACAATTTTCACTAACACCTCAAGATATTTTAGCAAAAAAATACACCCAGAATTTTCAAAATTTGATGGCCTACCAAGCAACACGGGCGCGATCCTACTATGAAAAAGCTTTACTTGCCTTGCCTGAAGCAGATAAACACCATCAACGGTGTGGGATGATTATGGCTGCAATCTATTTCGCACTTCTTAAAGAAATTGAAAAATTACATTTTAAAGTTTTAAATCAACGCGTATGCTTAACACCCTTACGTAAGCTTTGGATTGCTTGGAAAACACAAAGAACCTTAAAATTGTCTAAAAAAAATATGCATGTTTGAATCATCTGCTCATACGATCGTTGTTGGTGCTGGCTGGACAGGACTCGCTGCAGCGCTCACACTCACCCGACAAGGACATAAAGTTATTTTATTAGAAGCCGCTCCACAAGCGGGTGGCCGGGCACGCAGCATTCCATTTGGATCTGATACGGTCGATAATGGACAACATTTATTTATGGGTGCTTACACAGAAATACTGAGTCTCTTAAAATGGTTAAATATTCCAGAAAATGCTGTATTCGATCGAAAACCCTTTGAATGGTTTATGCTTAACCTACAAGGCGCCCAAAAAACCATTTACCTAAAAGCACCCTCGCGTATGTCACTATTAAAGGGGTGTCTCAGCTTTTTAAAAATTCAGGGGTTTTCATTGAAAGAACGCTTAAGTGCAATAGCGTTTTATCGTACAATTTATCATCAAAACTTTTATCTCTCTCAAGATAGCTCGGTCTATGAACTTTTGCTGAATTTCAAACAACCGATTTCTCTCATGGAAAAATTATGGGGGCCCATGGCGCTTGCTGCTTTAAGCACACCCATTCATCAGGCTTCCGCACAGGTGTTCGTAAAAATTCTACGCGATATCTTCAAGAAAAGTATCAAACAAGACGATACGGGATCTCCTTCCAATTGGCTATTCCCTAAAGTTGATCTCAGCGCATTATTACCAAATCCGATTATAAAATATATTAAAGAAAACGGTAGTTTTATCTTTTATAACCAGCGCGTCCAAGGATTAATCATTGAAAATGGCGTATGCAAAGGTGTTCAAACCGCAACACGTACATTTTATTCAAAGTCTATTATACTGGCGACGCCCCCGCATGTTGCGGCAAAATTACTACTGTCGAATTCAGAAGCTACGGATTTCTGTAAAAAATTAATAACCAATTTATTAAAATTTCATTATCAGCCAATTACCACTGTTTATTTACGCTACGCTAATGCGATTAATCTTAAAAAACCCATGATAGGTTTTATAAATTCAACGCTACATTGGATGTTTGACCGACGCTTTGCAGGACAGCCTGATATATTAAGTATTGTTATCACGGGCAGCGGCGCGCATACTTTACTGCCTCATGTTGAATTAGTGACTAAGATTCAACAAGAAATCAGAAGCGTATGCTCCAATCTCCAAGTATTGCCAACGCTTCATACAACGCCAATCGATTATCGTGTTGTAACAGAAAAGCGGGCTGCTTTTTCATGTGATGTTGGGATCAATAATTATCGACCCCAAGCTTCCACCCCTCTCGCGAACCTTTGGCTTGCGGGCGACTATATTGAACCTTGCTACCCTGCAACGCTTGAAGGCGCAATCCGGAGTGGTATAAAAGCAGCACAACTGATATTATCTAGAGATGCGTTATTTATTTAATGTTTTTTCTTTAAACCACATAACCTCTTTATTGATTAGGTTAACTTGGAAGGTAATTATAGTTGTCATAATCTATCTTTCTAACATAGTTTTTGCAATCGAAACAAATTTCCCGGATATGGGCGCATCTTCCGAAACCATCCTAGAAGCTAAAAACGAACGAGTCATTGGCAATATGATTATGCAAAAAATCCACGGCAGCGATTTTTTGATTGCAGATCCCATCGTCAACGAATATTTGCATGGTATAGCGCTACACTTTACATCTCAACCCCATCTGCGCCACATCAATCTCGATATATTTGGTGTCAACACGCCGGAATTTAATGCCTTTGCATTTTTTGGTGGGCACATTGCTGTCCATAGCGGTTTGATTTTAGGCGTTAATAACGAAAGCGAATTAGTAGCCGTTCTTGCGCATGAAACAGCCCATATTACACAAAGACATTTAGCACGCATCATGGATGCTAGTCGCCAAATGATGCCATTAACTGCCGCAGAAATACTAGCGGCTATTGCAGTCGGTGCGTTGGGCGCACCCGATGCAGGCATACATTTAGCAACTGCTGCAATGGCAGGTCATATGCAGAACATGATTAATTTTACGCGAGAACATGAAAAAGAAGCCGACCGTGTGGGCATTCAAATGCTTTCTCAAACAGAATTTGATCCCAATGCGATGGCGAGTGTTTTTCAATGCATGAAAAAAAATAGCCAATATCAAACAAGACCGCCCGAATATTTACTCACTCACCCCATATATGATTCGCGTATTGCAGATGCGCAAAATCGCGCTGCTACCTTTAAAAAGAGGCAGGCCACTGATAGCCTCTTTTTTCATTTGGTTCGTGCACGCCTTGAAGTCGCAACGGAAGAAAGTACACATAAAAAAATACATCGCCTCAAAGAAAAGCTAGACAATGGCCGATATCAAAACAAAATAGCTGCAGAATATGCTTATGCACTGTCTTTACTGAAAAGTCCCAAGCAACAAGAGATAGGATTAACTCGCTTAAAAAGCCTTAACACACAAAATCCAAATCAATGGATGCTTGAACTCGGCCTTGCAGAAGCAGAGCAAGTCACGGGTCACCTCGACTCCGCACTCAGTCGCACAAAACGCTTGTTGGAAGCTTATCCCTCTAATTATGCAATTATCCTACAATACGTAACACTGTTATTGCAAAATAAACAACCCGAGATTGCTATCAAATTGCTTGTCGCTCAACGTCAAACGCATTTTAATGATCCAATGCTGCACCAAATGTTAGCACGTTCTTATAGCCTGGCTCATCAACAAACCGAGCTGCACCGTTCACAAGCTGAATGGCACTTTGCAAGGGGCGAATTTAAAGAAGCTTTTAAACAACTGGATTTGGCTTTAGATTATGCACAGAATAACAAGTCTATTTCAAATAAAATCCATCAGCGCAAAGAAACCATGCAAGCAATGATAGAAGAACAGAAAGACTTAAAACTATAGTTATTTTGTGTACGTTGGTTTAATGATCGTAGTCATTCCCCCACTCTAAAGGCGCATCGATATCTTGCGATTGTATGCTCATGGCCCGTTCTTCTTGCGCTTTTAAATCAAGTGTGCTGCCCGTTGGCATAAATATTTTACCATAGAAGGGCAAGGCAACTAGAATTAGCCCTAAGAATATATAGATAATCGGCCTTTCTAGCGGAACAAATTTGGGATTCAATCGATTTGCCCTAAATAAGGAAACCGCCATAATGAATAAAAAACACCCCACAACAATGCTAGCAAAGTGCAGCAGCCGTGTTACTGCATCGGTTCCGACAACCAGTGAATCTGCAATACTACCCAGGGTCGGTTGATCTGTTGCAAAAGCATTATCTAATATTAATAAAAACATGAGTAATAGTAAGGCTATTCTTTTTATGTTCGAAAATTTCATGCTGTCAATCCTCTTAGGTTGCAAGATATAATTTTAAATATTTGTCAAAAGATAAGATGTCTGTATTCTCTAGTTCTTTTTGCGCTAAAAAAGAATCCTTGACCAATGTGTCGTAAGCTTTCAATTCTGAAGAACCCATCTGTTGGTTTCGAAAATACTGCTGGTGTTTTAAAGACCAATCACTCGCGAAATCAAAATAAGATCCCCCGTGTGCTTTTATATCTTTTAATACCTGTGCAGACGGCAAAGTATCTGGCTCTAACACCCGTTTTTTTGCAATTTGACATGCATTTGTAAAGACCTGGTTTCCATAGGCTTTATCCAACAATACTGCCACGGCTTCTATCGATGTCAATAATTCCATAGCCCAATCCACTAATTCACGAGGTTTGCCTTGCTCATCGAGAAGGCTCAACTTTGGCTGACGACCTCGTTTTACAACCTGACTATGATTATACTCAATTTGCTGGTTTTCTGCATCTGTGAGTAACGGGCTATCCGTTAATAAGCAATAGATTAAAAAAGCATCCAATAGATAGACAGTGTCCTGCTCTATACCTATCGGTACAAACGGATTAATATCCAAAGCACGCACTTCGATATATTCTATCCCATCACGTAAAATCGCAGACATCATCCGCTCTTCGCGGCCAGAAACGCGCTTGGGTCGCACTAATGCATAGTGCTCGTCTTCAATTTGAAAAACACAATCACTGAGTTGATTATACTCACCGTCTTTAAAAACACCTATTTGACGATATCGAGGCACGGATGTATGTACAGCCTTTCGCATCGTTTCCAAAAACGTTAAAAACGTATTATACAAAATTTTATCATCCATTTGCTCTCGATTATGATACCCTAAATCACTCAACCGTAATGAAGTAGCAAAAGGCCCAAAATAGGTATCCGAGCCATTAACTTCTAAATCTGGCTGATGCTCTGCAAAAAAAGAAGTCGATACTGCAGGCGATGCACCAAACAATAAAGGCAATAACCAACCAATGCGCAAACTGTTTCGGATAAGGCCCAAGTATTGTTCCGAAATAAAGTGCTGTTTTTTCAACATTGATCCTGAATGTGTATGATATTTTTGCCAAAAATTGTCCGACAACGAAAAATTATAATGAATACCTGAAATCGTTTGCATAATTCGACCATAACGAAATGCTAAACCCCGTCTATAAATATGTTTAAGCCGTCCCAAATTAGAAGAACCATATTCGGCAATTGGGATTTCTGTTTCTTTAGGGAGTGTGCAAGGCATGCTTGCAGACCATAATAATTCATCTTTTAAATTTTGGTTCGTATATATGTGTAATGCCTTAAGTACGGTGTAAGGCGCATGCAAATTTTCAGTGGGCGGTGTAATAAATTCTAATAGGCCCTCCGAAAAATCGGTGGTAATCATAGGATGCGTTAAACTAGATCCTAATACTTTAGGATGTGGTGTCGTACTAATAAGCCCTTGTTTATTTACCCTGAGACACTCTTTTTCAAATCCACGTTTTATGCCCGATAAGCTCAGAAGCCAATCGGGAGAATCTAACATTTTTAATCGTTTTAAAAAAAAAGAATTCATTTTGCAACAAGGGTTCTCTTTTGCACTTCATGCAATACGTCTGGATGTTCTTTACAGGTTTTATCATGTTTCATTCTTTGTAAAAAGCTCCAATCAATGTGCACTGCACGCGTAAAATGCGTTATTGAATCAACATCCCGTGTAAACAAACCATACCAACCATATAAATATGCGGGATAGCCCCAAGTCTCATCTGCTCGTTCTGCAATTTGAATCAGATTGATAGACCCTAAAACATCACCGCGCTCAAACATCCAAAGCGAATATCCCACAAAGGCATACGCTACATCATACCCTTTTAGAGGCCTTGGGCCAAGACTGCCTAATAAAATAAGATTATCTTCTAATCCAATATCGCGTATTAACCAATTAATTTGCCGCTCTTGAGCAATGGCAACCGCAAAGCGCATCAAATACCACCAACGGTAAGCTTCGCGCTTTCTAAAGGTATTGTGGGATAAACAATCTAAAAGTAAGTCGAACAGCCTATTATAATCATTTTTGTAGCGTAGGCGGCCGATCGCACAACAAACAACCGTAAAGGAGTGTTGCAGGAGCCGACCTATAACGGGAAGCTTAAGGCCATAACTTAAGAATTCAGTCCCAACACCTACAATACCTGACAATGGCAAATATTGGGTTCGATTCTGAATAAGGTCTTTGTATGTTCTATGGCCTTTCATTTTTTCATTCATAAAAGCGTTATCGGCTATAGGCATCTATCCCATGAACTACTTAGAAAATAGAAAATGTGATCGGGTTGGTTTTTTGACTCTTTTTGATTGATTTTTTGGCGAATTCCTGGTACTTTCTCTCATATAAAAGGTGATGCTCGTGCGTGTATGGGTTGATGCAGATGCTTGTCCGAATGCCATTAAAGAAATTTTATTTCGAGCCGCCTTGCGCACAAAAATCGTGGTTACCTTAGTATCAAATAATTTTTTAAGCGCCCCCTTGTCGCCTTTTATTCAAAAAATACAAGTATCAGCGGGTTTTGATGTGGCAGATAAGAAAATTGTAGACAGTATGGAAAAAGGCGATCTTGTTATTACGGCAGATATTATCTTAGCAGATCTAGCTGTAGATAAAGGTGGAACCGCTTTAAATCCTCGCGGCAAGCTTTACACGCCTAAAAACATGAAGCAACATCTTTCTTTGCGTAACTTTAATACTGAACTCCGAAATGCCGGTGTAATGACAGGGGGATCTGCGGGTCTTAGCAAAAAAGAGATCCGTATGTTTGCAGATAGTTTAGATGCTTTTCTAGCGCGTCGTTGATCAAACGCATAAGGAATAAGCGAGCCTGAATACAAACTGAGATACTGTGAGAAAATAGGATAACTTATGGAAATAAAAAGCTACACAACGCACGTTGTTACACCTGAAGAATCTCTCCTAAAGATTATTACACAACATATTCCACATATTCCCGAAAAAAGTGTGCTGGTAATAACCTCTAAAATATTAAGCGTCTGCCAAAATAGAATTATTTCAAAAAAAGCGATTGCTGATAAATTTCAATTGATTCAGCAAGAAGCCGATTTATATTTAGAAGGCGATTATATTAAAAATTATGGCGTCTGTCTGACTATCAAAAATGGTATCTTAATCCCAACTGCTGGCATAGATGAATCCAATAGCGATGATCATTACATTCTATATCCATTGAATATCCAAGCAGAAGCAGAAATGCTCTGGAAATCATTAAAAGAAGTCTATCACTGCAATGCAATGGGCATTCTGATTACCGATAGCCATACAACCCCGCTTCGACGGGGCGTAACGGGCATTGCGCTAGGTTGGTGCGGATTCGAACCATTATATAATTACATTGGAAAACCTGACATTTATGGTCGCCCCTTACGTTGCACTTACATGAACATTTTAGACAGTTTAGCGACAGCTGCTGTATTTTTAATGGGCGAAGGCAACGAACAAACACCTTTAGCGCTTATTACAGATACCGAGAAAATTGTTTTTCAAGACCGGCCGCCCACAGAAGAAGAAATAAAATCTGTATCTATCCCGCTTGAAGAAGACTTGTATGCACCCTTAATTGCTTCAGTTAATTGGCGAAAAGGCGGGACATAAAAAATTTATGTTAGAATATTCACATAAAAGGAAGGAGAGGGAAGTATGCCTAAGACAGGAGTCTCTAAAGGATCGCTGGATTGTTCATCGGACCCAGAAGAAGAAGGTGCACAAAGTGATTCATCAGAAGAAGATTTCATAAGAAATCCAGAAGGATCGCTGGATTGTTCATCAGATCCAGAAGAAGAAGGTGCACAAAGCGATTCATCAGAAAAAGATTTCATAAGAAATCCAGAAGGTGAACTCTATTATGCTAAAAAAGATAAAAATAAAAAACAAGGTATTAAATTAACAGGTTACTCTCTCGTTTTTTTTAAAGCAGTTGAAACAACATTAGAGGCCAGGAAAAAAGACTTTTTAGCAAAACTTTTTCCGAATTTCCTTAAATCTTGCCAGAATATTCTAAGATATTGTCCAGGAATGTCAACATTTAACGGATCATGGCGAAGAGAATCGAGCAACTTTTTAAGCGTAGACGAAGCTAGAAAATTCGTTGGCGACGATTTTTTTAAGGTAATGATCTGCCTTTTTGACGAGACGCTTAAAGGTAAAAATCTTACCATATCACAAACAGAACAAATTTTGGGCGCTTTTTTTATATCAAGCTTACTAAAGCTTTACGGGGAAATTGTACTTCAGGGTTTTTTTGAAGACAAGCTTAGAAGCCTTGCGGAAAAATTAAAAGATGACCCTCTAGCTGAGGAACAATCTAATGGAAAAGAACAAGGGCTTAATTATATTTCAGCAATATTCCAACCCAATATTTTCGCTACGAATTGGGTTTTAAACGCTCAGGAGCAATTCGAAGTTGTTTTTCAAAACCTCGAGTTACAAGATAAGGAACCATTCACTGACCTTCTTACTTTATTTTTTTTAAAGCCGTTTCCCTTTGAGATCATCATGAATTCTCGCTTTATTACAGATAACTTTCGCTCAAAAAAGTACGACATTACGCCATTTGTGCAAGCGCTAGAAAAAAGAATATCGCGTTTTAAAAGCATAGAGCTTGCTTTAAATCCTACACAAACAAGCGTGGAGTTCGAACAACCTTTAGTAGAGGAAGCGATTGATTCTGTGAAGGAATCTAAGCACCTAATGGAAGAACAATCTTTAGTTGAAAAACATTCAAATTATGTAAAAACAGCTTTTAAAATTATCAAAAAATCGCTTAAAGTTGTAGGAGATGCCGCCGCATTTAAGATTTTAGGTCAAGATAAAATATTAGATGAATTTGGAGCGGTGATTAAAATAGAGGCACCGAATTCAGAGGAAGTAAATATAGGTTCAACAAATACGGATGCGGTAAGAAAGCTTAATCCTATATTTCATCAATATTTTGTTGCGCTTCATGCAGGAAAATGCCAAAAAAACGATTTTTATAATATTTTAGAAGCTTCATCTATCACTGAAAAACTAGAAAATATCATTTCAGCAATTACTATAAAACTGAATATGACTTTAGATGAAAACAACCTTTCTCTCACGCAAACAGTATTGTCTCCCCCCCAAATCTCCTTGGGCGCTCGATTGGATGCGGTCGCAAGAAATGAGTCTAGAAATAGCTTTTGCGAAGTTTTGATTAATCCACTTACTTTA
The DNA here is from genome assembly GCA_035576045.1 of Gammaproteobacteria bacterium. GTDB lineage: Bacteria > Pseudomonadota > Gammaproteobacteria > UBA6186 > Azoamicaceae > CADEGZ01. Next base: position 25,370 of record DATLWY010000059.1, read on the forward strand.
CAAGCCGTGACTCAAAGCCATATTGAATTTACAGTTCATCGTGCGGAATTTTTACAAGGTAAGCGGCGTTTCATTTGTTGCCATCCGCGTAATCGTGAAACTTCTTCTGCATTACTGAACGCAAACCCTCTTGTAAAAGCATTATTGCTCTCGCAAGTCCCCATAGCTGTTGTATTACAAATTTTACGCGTCGATAATAATTTTAAAGCGTTTTCTACTGTTATGTGGTTTGAGCCTGGCTTAGGATTAATAGGATTTGCTTGCGGCGTTTATGCGCTAAAAAATCCGCAACGTTTAGTCAATACGCCGGTTAGAATATTAGAAGCTTTATCCGCAAGCTCAGTCGTTTTAACCAAGAGCCTAGGAATTGCAATTTTAGCGCATACAGAACTGTTTCCCAAAGAGGGGGAACAAGGCGGTATTGATATTGAAAGATTTTTAAAAGTGGTCGCTTCTGTTCCTATTACTGTAGCGCTATTATCCTGGGTCTATAATTCCCTTAACCCGCATTTTAAAGAGAGACATTTTTCTAGGTGTGTCAGATTTAATTCTGAACTTATCAATTCTTTTGCAATTTATTGTGGGCTTAATCAAATTATCAGCATCGATATTGTGAAAATAATGAATAGGATCGAGAAAATTGATTTCTCTACCCGATCAAGCAGAATTCTTTTGGAACTTTTACCTATGGTGCCTGCTTTGTTTTTTGCTTATACCAGAGTTGCTCCAATCCGCTTGTGCAGAAGAAGTGATGTTTATGTCAATATTAGCGAAACGATTAACACGGCCGTACTCTATGGATTTACCACCGTATTACTTACAAACTTAGCCATTGATTTGTCTCTAACTGATAATTTACCAGAAGCTCAAATTAACTTTAGAAGAGCTTTTTTCCCGGGATTGATGCTTGCTTCTATGGCTATGATGGCTCGTTTTGCGAGGAGTTTTCCTGTCTTATATGAAGGAAACCCAGAAGTTATTATCCAGCAAGTTATCAACGAACGTGGATTGCAGTCTAGGGATGATGGGAATTTTAGTTTAGGGAGTAATTTACCTCTTTTAGCAGATTCGCGCGTTGGGTCAGGCGCAATGGGTTCTGACGGTGAAGATAATGTGCTCACCCTTAAGTATGAAGAAGTCAAGCTGTTGGAAGAAGGTCTTAAAGCCCATGGAGAATATCCCGAGGAAAAAGGCCCGGGAAAGGAAACATTGGTGATGCAAACTCTGCATAGAAATAAAAATCGTCAGCAGAACGATGAATATACACGCCAACGCTACCCTGCTAATAATAAAGGAAAAAGCGGGTGCTGGGGCTCTTGCGTTATGTTATAAATAAACAAAGCTGCTTTAATTTACAGCTTGTGAACCTTCATACTTTTCTTATGCGTGTACGAAATATTAAGCCCTTTATTTTCTACTTTTGTCTATACTTCAAGTTATTGGAGCGAAAATTAGATTTGAATTTAACTAAAATGAGATGGGTAGAATAATGGGGAGGATATTATGACACTTAAAAAAAGCCAATTGAGCCTAAGATTTAAAAACATAAAAAAAACAATGGGATTATCCGTAACAGTATTGTTTTTATTTTTAAACCCCCTACTAGCTGCCGCAACTGGTACTCTATCCGCATGCACGGACGGACAATCATGCATACAAAACAAAAGTACAACCAATGACCAGGAGCTGAAAAAAGAATTTTATTTGATTATTCAATCTAGTCATAAAGCCATCATCGAAAAAAATGATGTCGATAAGCCTGGCACTTTTAAATTAACGTTATACGATGTATCACCTTATGCTACGGCATTTACACAAAGACCTATCAGAAAAGTCGAATTAATCACACTAGGGGAACTTTTAGATCTTTGGAAAAATTCAGACCCAAATGGGTTTACAAAAAACCCACCGAATGCTGCTATCAATGCTTTTATAGAAGATTCAGGCTCTGATGAGCACCTAAACTTTTTTGTTCAATTAATTGAGCCTACGTACAATCCTAAAAAAGGAACTTTGACTTACATTGTTAAACTTTTAGAAGGAAACCCAGCACCTATACCAGACTCTGCAACTTTAAAACATGTTAATTTGTTTATTGATGATATTTGCCTTAATTGTTGGTGGCCATCATAGAAAGCGCTGGGCCACTAGCGCTGGGTCGCTCAAGAAAACCGTCGATTGGCAGAAATTTAGAAAAGCAGGGCAAGCATAAACCTGATTTTTTATACTCTTTCTATATTCCTATATTAAGTTACCCAACCGCCCAGCCAGATCACCGATCCAAGGTTCTCCAGGCAATACTGTAATCAAATTTTTATGGACATATTGTATTGCTTCTACCGCTTCGAACCCTGTCATAAATTCGTTTGGAATAACCGCATCAATATCGTTCAAAAAGGTTTGACTAGTGATCTTATTAAACAAATTTTCTTCAAAATCGGCACGCGTCACTAATCGGCCCGATTTTTCTAAGTAGAAACAAAAAACCCGCACAATCTGTTCTGGGTTAGGATTTAATTGACGTAAGGCATAATATAAATCAAACAAATACCGCCCTTTTTTTCTTTGATATAATGCAAGTGTTTGAATAGCCAACAGTTCTTCTAGGCAATACGTCGTAACAGTTCCTTCTCCTGTAGCCCACGGATTTTCAATAGCATATTTTTTTGAGATAACCCTTCGCATTGGATCGTGTTTAAAAGTGTGTATTTCGAGTTTAATTCGACTTTGATTATTTGCAGCCGTTTCGGAAGAAATTTTATAATAGAGCGTTATTCTGCCTTCTCCTATTTTCAAAGTGGGCCTGCCCAGCCAATCCAATTTGTTTTTAATATGATCTAATATAATACCGAAAGGCCCAGGACTGATTTGTACAAAATTAAGATCTTTTGAATATCGATAGGGCCTATCAAAATAAAGTTTTTGTAATGCAGCGCTTCCCTTTAACACGAGATGCTCTTGAATAAAAAGATCAGAATATAAATCAACCATCACTTTAGAAAGCAAGAGATCTTGTGCAACAAGTTCATCTAAAACCCAAAAGACGGTTTTGCGCCACTCATCGATCGCGTTTTTCGAAATCATAGTTAAAACTCACTGTTAAAGATCACAAAACGCCTTGCACAATTTTTTCTCAGGATCCCTGTAAAGAGATGCCAGACCCTGTGGTTGCCGTAAAAATGTCATCTTTTTCGATTGTTCTGGCTAGCAACCGTTCTTTCTGTTTTAAACAGGCACGATAAAGTATCATCGGGCAGCTACACGCGCTGCCGGCTGCCTTATAAACCACACCACCTGCATACATCCCAACCACCGCTGCTCCAAATCTCGCAATTAGCGCCTTTTCCCTGCCCGTTTCTTCGGACCCAACAGGCGCTAAAGCCATCGCAATACCGCCGACAGCCAACTCACAAACAGATTTACCTGCAAAATAGCGCGCATCCCGACATTTAGCATGACGAAAAAAATGGCCGATAACGGGTATGTCAGTGAAAATTGTGTTCCCTAACCAATTATTCCTCCAACCCTTGGCTTCGTTATTAACCGCGCTCTCGTTTTCACAGTTATTTACAGACTCTACTTCAACATCATTGTCACCAGACAACAAAGATATAAGATGATTTTTTAGACAATACTCATAAAGTGCTCTCATCCCGATACCTACCGTGTTATAAATCATTCCCCCCACAGCTTTGCCGATCACCAGTGCAGTGGTTAATTTAAAAATTCTAGCTTCGACACTCTCTGCTTGCTCCACAGGCACGAAAACCATTGAAGCAGCGCCAACAGCCAACTTAAAAACGGATTTTACTGAAAAATACACGGTATTAGTGCAGTTATTAGGAACACGAAAAAAATAACCCACAATTGGGATATCCGTTAAAAAAGTCCTTACAAACCAATTTCTTCGCCAATTCTTGCCTCGCATCTCACTTAAAGACGCATCCTCATCATCACTATTATAAAAAATAGCCTCAAAAATTGGAGGATGGGAACTATACTCTGTCACATCATTACTAAAATCTCCCTCAGATGAAACACTTTCAGTATGAGATTTAGTAAAACCTTCGGTTTCTTCAGCGTGCTGCAACAAATGAGCTTTAACTGGTGGCATAGCATTATTCCTTTTAACCCTTCAAACAGTTTATTTTAATGCAGGGAAATTTTAACATCTCGCGCCATAGGGCCTCTTCGCTTTTCTTGACATGCTGTATTCTGTTTTAAACAGCACTGATAAAAATTTGTTATTGCGCTATTTGCCATATTATAAGCCACTTTACCTGCAGCTTCCCCACACGCCATAGCAACGACTAATTTAGCACTTCGCTCTTCTAAGCTCTCTTCAGCGGGGATCGGCATTAATGTTATTGCCGCCATGCCGCCTGCTAACCCAACAACAGATTTTCCCGCTGAATAAAATGCATCGTAACATTTCTCCACACGAAAGAAATGGCCCACTATTGGCACTTCACTTAAAGCATTTTTTACAAACCAATGGTTTCTCCAAGGCGCCGCACTTTCTTTAATTTCAACCAAGGCCCCTTCATCTTCCGGGTAAGGATTATATCCTAAGAAATTCCCCAGATCATGATCTCCATCCTGAGGCGTTAAATCCACTGAACTTAAAGATAAAGAGGCGCTTCCCCTCTTCTGGCTTGAGACTACGGATCCACTTCCTCGTTTACCAGCAGTAGATGAAGCTAAATCTAATGAATGATCATCCCAACCGGCAATTGATAAAGCCCGGGCGGCATTATGCCTTGAAAAACATTCGCGAAGCGCGCTTGTTCCATTAGCAAGCATATTGTAAACGATTGCGCCCATTGCCTTACCAAACATCATAGTAGCTGCTAAGGTAAAAATCCTGGCTGTTACATCCTCTTCCAGTTCGACGGCTGCCAGCACCATTGCACCTCCACCTGCTGCCAACTCAAGGACAGATTTACTGGAAGAACAAAGCACTTTGGAACATTTAGCTTCTTGAAAGAAATGACCAACAATCGGTATCTCGCCTAAAATAGTACTTACAAGCCAATTATTTTTCCGGCTTTTGGCGGGAGGATTAAATACATGCTGCTCCTCTTTCTTTGCACTTGTAGGCGAACCTTGAGGCGAATTGGCTAATTGATATACTTGCCCGTCGTCTGCCGCTTCACTTGTAGGTGAACCTTCAGGCGTGTCGCTTAAGTGATATACATGCCCGTTGCCTTCCTCTGCACTTATAGATGAAACTTGAGGCGTATTAGAATATGAATTCAGAAACACATGATCAACAATAGATGAGTGCTCTTTACTAATGGACGACTCTGTTTGTTCAAAAAGCGGACCATTTAAATCAGTAGCATCATGCATACTCTTACCCTCCTTAGTTAGATTGAACTTTATTAAGACTCAGTATGTTTGTATACTAAGGCTGTATCACCAAAACAATTAAATACTTCTCCTTGGAATTTTGCATATTCACCTGATTTTAATTCTGCATTTAAAATCTTGCTTTTCTTAACAACCAACTCCTCTGTCACTTCAATTCCAGTGGAAGTATTGGCAACATTTCGCATTCCTGTAAACCAGGGACTATCAACCCGGCAAACAGCTTCAGGGCCAATCAACGATGTTTGAGGCAATAGAACCCGCCTATGATAAGTCGCAGGATTATAAAATAATAAATCTGTCACACGATCTTCTGTCTTAGTTAAGAGTATCGTAATTTGGTTGGCAGTGGGCAGCAAAAATGCATTGCCTGCGGTTGTCTTTAAGCGTGTGTGCTTTTCTGTCAAATTAAAATTAAACTTTACATCCCCTACAATACGCGATCCTAAATTATAATCATCCACATGCCAATTAACCACACGACTCTCGTTGGCTACTGTGTTAATAATCGCACGACTAATGATTTCCTTAGAGAATCTGAGATCAGCGCCCGTCAAAGGCAGCACCGCAGTGCCTGACAGTGACAATTGACCCTCAACTTTAGCAATATCAAATTCTTCTTGTGGCATGGAAATTTTTTCTGAAAGTGCCATGTTCGAATCTTTTAAATCAAGTGCTTGTGTATGCAAAAGAGTAGGTGCTAATGGCTTAAGAACTAAAGCATCCCGATTAGCAACATCGGGATAAATCCCTTGTGCATAACTACTAAAATTAGTCGGATCTATCCACAGTGTTTTATCCTTATCTTCTACCATGACAAAAGCATGGTTAAACTGATGTAAAGTCGGAAGATGATTTGGCGATTCATTTGGCTCCCAGCCACGATAAACCAAAGCCACATTGGATGAAATACCTAAGCGTCTTAAGATGGCCACTGTTGCTGCAGAAAAATCTTTGCAATCGCCAATCTTTGATTTAACAATCTCTGCTAAAGATCTAGGGATATAGGCACCCTTAATTGTACGCCAATCCCCCATGTACGTAATTGCTTCAGACAATTTTGATGTCACTGCGTTAATTTTTTCGACATTTGTTGGCTTTTTTTCTGCCTCATTAGCAATTGTTTCGAAAAGCGGGGGCAATTTTTGATTAATTTTTTCCTCATATTGTGGAACCAGCAGTGCCCCCAATTTTGGCCATTGGTTCAGCGTAGAAATAGTCACCCAAGGCATTAATTTTCGATCCAGCGACATATTTTGTTCATCAATAGCTACTTTAATAGTAGGTTTTGTTAAGGTAATATCCATTTCATATTGTTTCTTAGACTGTTTTTGTGTAACAGTAAGAACCTTTTCAGGATCGTTCACTTCTACAAAAAAAGGAAGTACCGAAGTAATCTTTACGTTGCTATTTTTCCAATAGGAATCTGCACCATAAACAAACTCCGTCGAGAAAAACCCTGGCACGGGCACTTCTATAACGGTGGTTTGGTATTTTATAAAAATTTTTGCATTTAAGGCAATTTCTGGAAAAGCAATTAATAATTGTCGATGTTGATCAAAACCCTGTGGACTACTCGCAAGGGGTTTGTCTTCTATTTCTTTTAAATCAATAGGGTATTCAATACCATTAGAAATGGTTTTAGCCTCTAAAACGACTAATTTAGAGCTTTGTGCATTATAAACCAAAGGAAAAGAAACCAATCTATCTTTCCCACTTTCTTTAGTGGCGACCAGTGTTAAATCGATCGTTTCTACAGTCGTGCCATCTCGATTGATCTGCAAGATTCGATTATAGGATTCTGTGATGGTATCTAAATCATCCGGAGTTGCCCAACGGGCTTCTACAGAAGTGAAAAAACCCAGCATTACAAAAATAATAACAGCGATGCTACGAACGGTATTCATTAACATAACTTCCAACATTTTCCTTAGAGAATCGTATTAAAATTCTAACAAGAACGCAGCTTCAAGGTCAATCTCCTTCTGAAAGTGGATAAATCTATCATTTTTTTTTCTATTTTTTCATGCAACACTTGCAAGACCTGGGTACGTAAAAAATAAAACATGAATAGAATTTAAAAAAAGATGTGTCAAAATGCTCGCTTCAATGCGATTGGTTTTAATATATACCCAGCCATATAAAATTCCCGAAACAAAAGCTAATAAGATATAAGTCAAACCACCCGTGTGTACAACTGCAAATAATATCGAAGCCAACAATAGCGCAAGCCCACTGCCAAATCGCATTTTTTTAAAGGCAATCGACAAATATTTTTGAACAAATCCTCTAAATAACACTTCTTCTGAGATTGTAGATAAAAATAAATTATTTATAAACCACACAACAAAGAAATTACCCCACTTGGGTTCAAATTTTATATAGCCAAACGCATAGGCTAATGCTGCAATAACAAAAGTCCCTATGATAGCTATAGGTGCTGTTTTAATGAAGACTCCGTACCCGTCTTTTTTGGATTTTAATAACGGCAAAGTGCCAAAGCCTAATATCAAAATCCCAATAAGCGGTTTATCAAAATTTAAATACATTGAAAATGGCACAGCATTTGCACTTAACAATGCGCCATTCACGGCCTGCCAATTCGAAAATCCAGGGATCTTATGATACCAAAGCAAAATACTCATGATATAAACAAATATGCTACAGGTTATTTTTAATTTACGATGTCTTGCGTGAAAAGTAAAATAACAGAGCCCCGCAAATAACATGATAAATAATAATGCAGGCCACTGTAGCCGATTACTGATTATTCCGCATACCGTGGCACCTGCCAAAAGAGTGCCCCAAACCAAATAATCGCGCTCTATCCACAAAGATAAAATGGCACAGGCTAACAAGGCATAAGTGGCTAAGGACAATGGCGCATTAAATAATGTTGAATATTGAAAGTCCATTCAGTAGGCTTCTTTCTTAAGCAGTAAGCACTTTAAACAAGTCATTTCGAAATCTCCCTTAAGTTAATATCTCAAGATATCAACACAAAAAACCTGATTACAATAACAGTCTTTTAAAATCGTGAAAATGCTTTCATCGTTATTTTATGTGAATTTTAATCCTTTTAATATACAAGACGATGGAGGAAGATTTGTTTATCGCTGGTATCTAGGAAGCAAACTGTGTTAACATTTTTCAATGCACATACTTCCTTACAAAATCAATAATTAAGAGCCACTGAATTTAATGGAAAACTGGGATGTCATTATTTTGGGTGCAGGCGCCGCAGGGTTAATGTGTGCCATTGAAGCGGGGAAACGACAAAGATCTGTTTTAGTGTTAGACCATGCGAACAAACCTGGCAAAAAAATTCTGATGTCCGGCGGCGGCAGATGCAATTTCACTAATCTCAATATTATTCCAGAAAATTATATTTCACATAATCCGCATTTTTGTAAATCCGCACTAAGTCGATATACCGCGCAAGATTTTATTCGCCTGGTTAAAAAACATCAGATTAAATTTCATGAAAAAACATTAGGGCAACTTTTCTGTGATAATAAATCGCAAGAAATTTTAAACATGTTATTACAGGAGTGTAGAGATTCGCAGGTTGATATTCGCTTAAATACAACAGTGAATAAAATAGAACACCCAGCAGAACAAAATTTTAAGATACAGTGCAATTCCGATATTCAGAGTAAGATTCAATGTCGATCCTTAGTCGTTGCAACCGGTGGATTGTCTGTGCCTACTTTAGGCGCAAGTCCCTTTGGCTACAAAATAGCAGAACAATTTAATATTAAAGTATGGCCAACACGTGCCGGTTTAGTCCCTTTTACGTTACACTCACTAGACAAAGAAAAATATACGCTTCTTTCTGGCGTTTCTGTAAAATGCACTGTCCGTGTCGCCCAAAGAATCTTTTCTGAAAACCTCTTATTCACCCATCGCGGTTTAAGTGGCCCCGCCATATTACAGATCTCATCGTATTGGCAACCCGGCGAAGCCGTGATTATTAATTTATTGCCGGAAATCGATCTGCTGTTAAGCTTGAAAAAAGCGCAACAGGGGAATCCTAAAAAGCAGCTTCATACGCTAATGGGAGAGTATCTACCTAAACGCGTTGTGGAGTCTTTTTTAGATCCCACACTGGCCAATAAGACCTTGCAAACTTTGTCTTTAAAAGATCTCGAAGCTACCGCGAAACACTTTTGTGCCTGGTCATTAAAACCCAACGCAACAGAAGGTTACCGTACCGCAGAAGTCACACTGGGCGGTGTTGATTGCAACGCACTTTCTTCTAAAACGATGGAGTCCAAGGAAGTTCCGGGATTATATTTTATTGGTGAAGTTGTCGATATAACTGGTTGGTTGGGCGGATTTAATTTTCAATGGGCGTGGTCTACTGGCTGGGCGGCAGGTCAAGTGGTCTGAAAGGAAAAAAGCGACCGATACTCTCGCTCCAAAAATATTTAAAATCTTGAAAAAAATATGACTTACTGAAAAAATAATAAAATCCAGCTATTAAAGCCAGTTGAGCGGGAATGGTTGAAGAAACCAAACGCGCACTTTATTATTTTCACGAAATATGTGATACGATACTTATACTAAATTTTAGAAATTTATCTATTCACTCTTTAAGATAAGCCGGAGGATTTATGTCAAGCACCACCTCAACCGTTGCGCAAGAACTTAGCACTCGAAAAATTGGCCCTGTGATTATTAGTTTTGCAGGTACCAAACTTACGCAAAAAGAATCTCAACTTTTGGCTAGCCCCAACGTCGGAGGTGTTGTTTTATTCCGCGAAAATTGGGAAAAAGACAGCGCAAATCCTAAAACAGCTTTAAAAGCCTTCATCGCCAGTTGTCGCGCAATCAATAAAAACCTCATCTTTATGGTGGACCATGAAGGCGGAAAAATTTGGCGATTTGTAAAGTCGGAGGGAGAAATATCCCCTGAAGAGACTTTTACAAGAATACCCAGCGCTAAAAGTATAGGTATTGAATACGACAAAGATAATGTAGCTGGACTTAAATCTGCCTACGAAAACGGATACATAATGGCCTCCGAGCTACGGGATTGCGGGGTGGATTGTAGCCTTGCACCTGTACTGGATTTAGACGGTCCCAGTAATGTTATTGGTAAATTAGAACGTGGCTTTCACAAAAATCCTTTCATTACCGCTAAACTAACAGAAGCATTTATCCGAGGGATGAACGCTGCAGGCATGCACGCAACGGCTAAGCATTTTCCTGGACATGGCACTTGTCTTGCAGATTCACACACAGAAACGCCGGTAGATAACAGGCCAATAAAAGAACTAGTTAAGGATTTATTCCCTTTTCGAGAGAACATTCGGAAACGTAAATTAGGCGCAGTCATGCCTGGACATTTCATTTGTCCTGCCGTTGATCCCAATCATCCTGCAGGCTTTTCTGATATTTGGATCAAGCGCCTCCTTCGAGAAAAATATAAATTTGATGGCGTTGTAATGAGTGACTGCTTATCGATGGCAGGCGCTACAGTGGGTTCGGGCAGTGGACTTGATAGGCTTCTTGCTGCACAAAGCGCGGGTTGTGATTTCTTAATGCTAACGCATCAGCATAATACGCCTGATCATCCTGACCCCAACAAACGACACTTACTACTGGATCATCTTCTGAGTGTTATAGACACGATTCCTGATACTCCCGACTCTGCAAGAAGACGTGCGGAATTTGCTATCGGTCCGACACCTAAGAAAACAGAGGACTGCAAAGACAGCGGCGAATCTCAACAGGTAGCAATGCAGGCAGCAATTGGAACGCTTACAAGAGCGGCAACTACAACAACTACAGCTACTAGCGAAATCTCAACAACGGTTTCGCCAGTGATGTCTCAACTACGTGACGCGAAAAAAAGCGGTGCACTGTATAATCAGCAGCAAAATACAGCCCAACCACAAAATACACAGCCAGTTAGGAGTGTGTTAAATACATAGGCTAAACCTTACTTAAAAGAGCCGCCACTTGTGGCGGCTTGCCATCTACTTTAGGAATTTATCTGACATTTCTCGATTGCCATTGAGAAACTCAAGCAATTTTGGCATGATGGTATCGTCTTATCCCATTTGAAGATGGTGCATGCTTTGCGAAATATACATACCCTAAAAGATCACTTTAAAGAAAGCCAACTCTATTTAAGCAGGGCTATCATCGCTGCTATTCTTGTTTTTATTGTTTTGACAACTTTAACTATTCGTTTAGTCTACTTACAAATATCTCAGCACGATGTGTACAAGACGCTCTCTTTAAATAACCAAGTGCGCATCGTGCCCATTACCCCAACTCGCGGGCTTATCTTTGATCGTAATGGCGTTTTGCTCGCCGAAAATATGCCTGCCTTTAGCCTTGAATTAACACCCGAACGAACGCCTAACATCGATGATACATTAAAAACGATTAATGACATTATGCCACTCACTGATACAGAGCGACAGCAATTTTATAAACAATTAAAATACAAACGACGAAATGAAAGCATTCCCATTCGCATCAAACTATCAGAAGAAGAAGTGGCCAAATTCTCCGTTGAGAAACACCGTATTCCAGGTGTCGATATCGTTGCACGCTTAATTCGTCATTACCCTTTTGGAGAAAATTTAGCACATGCTTTGGGCTATATAGGGCCTATCAGCGAAAAAGATCTGACACAAATTAATACTGCAAATTATCGCGGTACTTACAATATCGGAAAAATTGGCGTAGAAAAATTCTACGAAGACGCACTGCATGGTGTTACCGGTTATCAACATATCGAAGCCGATGCTAAAGGGCGCACAATTCGTGTATTAAATCGTATTCCCCCCGTCTCGGGAAAGGATTTATATTTATCTTTAGATAATCGTTTACAAAGTGCTGCAACGGAAGCGCTTAAAGATTTAAAAGGTGCCATTGTTGCCATCGATCCTAATAATGGCGAAGTACTCGCACTGGTGAGCAACCCTGCTTTTGATCCCAATCTCTTTACGCAGGGTATTGATGTACAAACCTATGCTGCCTTACAAAACTCTCCGGATAGACCTTTATTTAATCGCGCCATTCGTGGTCAATACCCACCCGGCTCGACCGTTAAACCCATGGTTGCATTGCAAGGACTTGAGTTAGGTACCGTTACCCCTCAGTTTCAAATATTTGATCCCGGTTGGTACAAGTTAAACGGTGTAGGACGCATGTATAGAGATTGGATTTATTTTGCAAGGCGCCATGGGCATGGTACCGTGGATATGGAAAAAGCCATCGCACAAAGCTGCGATACCTATTTTTTTACGCTGGCCCACAAATTAGGCGTTAAGCATCTCCATAATATCTTTACACGTTTTGGCCTTGGAAAAATCACAAATATTGATACCACCGGTGAAGCCTCTGGGCTCGCGCCCAATGCGGATTGGAAAAAACGTGTCTATAAAGATGACTGGTATCCAGGCGATACACTAAATATCGGTATTGGCCAAGGGATGTTACTTGCAACTCCCTTACAAATGGCACAAGTTGCCGCAATCCTCGCGAATCGCGGTCAGGGCTTTGAACCACGCTTTATGATGGCGATCGGTGTTGATGAAACCCATACACCTATAAAACAAAATGCTAAAACTATACCTACAATCACTTTAAAGCAAGATGCAAATTGGGATATTATCATTAAGGGCATGCAAAAAGTGGTACAACCCGGTGGAACTGCTAATCGTATTAGCCATGGACTCACGTATACGGTTGCTGGTAAAACGGGTACGAGTCAAGTCTTTAATTTAAAACAACATGAAAAATATGAAGTGAATAAAATTAAAGCCTATTTAAGGGATCATTCTTGGTTTATTGCATTCGCTCCCGTCGAAAAACCCCAAATAGCCTTAGCCGTTTTAGTTGAAAATAAATATAAGAAAACAGGCGCAGACGTTGCGCGTATTGTTCTCGATAGTTACTTTCATTCCAAATCTGCTATTGTAACTTCAGAGGAAATTGATGATGGAGATGATGAAAGCGAAGTAGGTGGCGAGGAAAATTCGGGGGAAGAAAATGTTTCGGAGTAAACGGAGTTTTATATCTAAAATTCACCTTGACTGGCCATTGTTGATCGGCATTATTTTAATTAGCGCTTTAGGCATTATTATCCTATATAGTGCAAAACCAGAAACAGATGTCATCCAAAAACAAGGATTCCGCCTAATGCTGGCTTGCGGCGTTATGGTCTTTATTGCGCAAATTCCACCCCGGTTTTTTAGTGGCATTGCGCCTTGGTTGTATGGTATTGCATTAGTGATGTTAATATCAGTTTTGGTTATGGGTCATATTAGCAAAGGTGGACAACGATGGCTCGATTTATGGTTTGTGCGCTTTCAACCCGCCGAGTTAATGAAACTGGCTGTTCCCCTGATGGTCGCAAAATATTTTAATGATAATACCTTGCCGCCTAAAGCTTCTATGCTTTTCATGCCTTTAGCATTCATTCTCATTCCAGTGCTACTGATCGCTAAGCAACCTGATCTGGGTACGGCCTTATTGATTTTAAGCAGTGGGTTATTAGTTATCTTTTTTTCGGGGATCTCCTGGAAAATACTGTTTTCGCTTGCGAGCCTCGTCACGCTGTGTCTACCCCCGCTGTGGTTTTTTATGCGAGATTATCAACGCCAACGCGTATTAGTGTTACTGGACCCAGAACGCGATCCTCTTGGTAGCGGATATCAAATTATCCAATCAAAAATTGCGATTGGTTCGGGTGGCCTGTATGGAAAAGGCTGGTTAAATGGCACTCAATCCAATTTAGAATTTTTACCCGAACGCACAACTGACTTTATCTTTGCCGTATTTAGCGAAGAATTTGGGTTAGTGGGATGTCTTATCTTGCTACTTTTGTACTTATACATTATCATCCGAGGAATCTATATTAGCGTACAAGCTCAAAATACGTTTGGACGATTACTGGCAGGCAGCCTCGTCATGACATTGTTTGTTTATGTATTTGTTAATATAGGCATGGTAACGGGCATATTACCCGTCGTTGGGATTCCGCTACCTTTAGTGAGTTATGGAGGGACCTCCCTCGTAACACTCATGGCAAGTTTTGGTATATTAATGTCTATCCATACTCATAGAACTTTATTAGCAAAATAAGGCTCTTCGTAAGAATAACTTGTTTTTGCCGTTCGCGACTGTCTGAGCGGGGCTAGTTGTGAGGCTAAGAAAAATAAGTTATTTTTGAACAGAGACTAAAAATAGGAGATTAACCGTGTTATCAAACAGATTCAGATTTTTCCAAGGGTTTCTCTTTACTTGTATACTCACCTTCATCTCTGTGTCTGCTTATGCAGCGGCTGACTTTGCAAAATCCCCCAAACAAAATAAAATCGCTTCTTTCGCAGATAGAAAAGAGGTGCAACAATTTATTCAAACCATGCACCAAAAGCATGGGCTTAACAAAAAAAACCTAAACGCCATTTTTAGTCAGTTTGGATCAGAAAATAAAGTGTTGCGTCTCATGTCTAAACAATATGAAGCGCTTCCTTGGTATCGGTATCGAGATACCATTGTAACTGAAAAACGCATCAAAGAAGGCGCAGAATTTTGGGAAGAACACAAGGTGCTGTTAAAAAAAGCCGAAACAAAATTTGGGGTGCCCGCCGAAATAATTGTGGCGATCTTAGGACTAGAAACTTCCTATGGCAAAATCACGGGTAATTATCCCGTGCTGCAAGCTTTAGCAACACTGGCCTTTGACTATCCACGCCGCGCGGCCTTTTTTCGTGGCGAATTAGAAAATTTTTTATTACTGGTGAATGAAGGCTCACTTGACCCCATTACAACTCGTGGATCTTTCGCAGGTGCAATGGGAACACCACAATTTATGCCGAGTAGTTATAGAAGATATGCTGTGGATTTTTCTGGCACAGGAAAAAGAGATTTAATCCATGACATGGCAGACGTGATTGGCAGTGTCGCCAATTACATGAAAGAAAATGGATGGAAAAAAAATGAAAAAATTATTGCGAACTTGCACCTAAAAGGAAAGACCAAAACCTCACAGAAAGGCAAGCTGATTGCACTTCAAAAAAATGCCCATCAGGATAAAGAACATTGGATCGGACTTAATAATTTTAAGGTCATTTTGCGATATAATCATAGTGTGCATTATGCTATGGCAGTATATCAATTGAGTCAAAAAATTCGAATATTAAAAGAAGGATAAGAAATAAAATGGGTAAATATAAGCGCACTGCATTTTGGAAATGTCTTCTTCTAACACTGATATGTGTCACAATAACTCTGTCGGGTTGTAGCAAACCTGTTAAGAAAAAAAAAGATGGACCGCCTAAACATATTCCACGAAATCTTTTAAGAACACCTGATGCGATACCCAAAATCGAACCCCTAAGCCGACGAGGCAATCGTTTTAAAAATGGCAAAACAAATACTTACGTTGCTTTAAGAAAGCGCTATAGCGTTATGTCAACCAGCCGAGGTTATCGTGCTCGTGGAAACGCTTCTTGGTATGGTACACAATTTCATGGTCGTAAAACATCTAGCGGCGAACCCTATAATATGTTTGCCATGACGGCGGCACACCCCACGCTACCTCTTCCGACTTATGTAAAGGTCACAAACTTGGAAAATGGAAAAGTTGTTATCGTTAAAGTGAATGATCATGGCCCCTTTCATGGCAATAGGCTTATTGATCTGTCTTATGTCGCCGCGGCCAAACTCGGGGTACTCGGAAAAGGCACGGCTCGCGTAGAGGTTGAATCAATAGATCCCCGCGATCACGGCGGAAAAATCTCTACAAAACAGCAGGCTTTTTGTGCGAGTCCCCTCTTGAAAAAAACACAGCAAAAAAGAGGGAAAAGCTATTAAAAACCTATACAGAATAGGGGTAATAGTCTAAAATCATAGGGTGTAAGATCTGGAATGTTTGTCAGTGGAGTTTACTGTTATGCAACTTAAATTTAAATCAAGGGTAATTGTTTTATTTGCTTCTTTATTGTGCCCTGTTGCGCTTTTCGCCGATCTAGCTTCGCTCCCCCAACCCACTTTGGTTATTCCTGCCCCCCCCGCACTGCAAGCTAAATCATTTATACTGATTGATCCTTTAAGCAATTACGTTATTGCAGAACAAAATGTCGAACAACGTGTAGAGCCTGCAAGTCTTACGAAAATGATGACGGTTTACGTTGTCGACCATGCCCTCAAAAATGGGAAATTAAACCTGACGGATACCGTCAAAATTAGCGAGAAAGCATGGAAGTCGCCCGGTTCACGCATGTTTGTAGAAGTCAACACGGATGTCCCCGTCAGCGATCTCTTACGCGGTATTATGGTGGCATCTGGCAATGATGCTTCCGTTGCGATCGCCGAGCACATTGCAGGTTCTGAATCTGCATTTGCTGAATTGATGAATTTTTATGCGAAACAGCTCGGTCTCGTAAACACCCATTTTGTAAACTCAACTGGCTTACCCGATCCAAATCACTATACGAGCGCGCGTGATATGGCCATACTCTCTAAGGCATTGATACGGGAGTTTCCAGAAAGCTACGCACTTTACTCTGAAAAAGAATTTACTTATAAAAATATCAAACAAGAAAATCGCAATCGCCTTTTGTGGATCAACAACTTAGTAGATGGAATCAAAACAGGCCACACCGATTCTGCCGGATATTGCCTTGTTGCTTCTGGAAAAAAAGACAGCATGCGTTTAATTGCCGTTGTGATGGGCACAAAGAGTGATTCAACACGTGTTGATGAAGCCAATAAATTATTAGCCTATGGTTTTCGATTCTATGAATCTCGAAAACTTTATCCTGCACTCACTTCACTTAAAAAAACGCGCGTATGGAATGGGCGCGAAAAAGAAGTTGATTTAGGTCTTGCAGAAGATCTTTATGTTACAATAGGCCAAGGACAATATGATCATTTGAAAGCGGCTATTACGGTAGAAAAAGTCATTAAAGCACCAGCTAATAAAGGTTCTGAACTGGGCACTCTCTCCGTGCAGTTAGATAATAAAACAATTAGTGAATGTCCAATTGTTGCATTAACCGATGTTGAAACAGCCGGGTTTATCAATCGATTATATGATAATGTCGCTTTATCTGTTCTATCTCTTGTAGAAAAAGTTAAGCCTTAATGACATCATCTGTTGCCTACTTAAACGGTCATTTTATTCCCTTAAAAGATGCCCATATCTCTCCGCTCGATCGCGGATTTTTATTTGGGGACGGTGTTTATGAAGTAATACCTGTTTACAATGGAAAACCCTTTTGTCTCGAAGCCCATATCGATCGCTTAAATAAAAGTCTTCTTGGCATCCGTTTACCTTTTTTACACACCAAAGCTTCGCTACGATTGATCCTTGAAACTTTAGTTGAAAAAAATGGCGGAAAAGATCAATTAATCTATCTTCAAGTCACACGTGGTGTAGACACGATTCGTGATCATCAATTTCCAAATCCTATTCTACCAACCCTATTTGCGTATAGCTATTCAAAAACTTATCCCTCAAAAGAAGAACAATCTAAAGGTATCAAAGTCATCGCGCTAAAAGATATTCGTTGGAAAAATTGCCATATTAAAACAACAGCTAGAATTGCTTATGTCTTAATGCTTCAACAAGCCAAAGATGAGGGTTGTGACGAAGGCATTATTATGAATACCGGCTATGCATTAGAAGGCACAACCACTAATGTCTTTATCGTGCGCCATGGGGTTATAATGACACCGCCTAAGACACCTCAGCTTTTAAGTGGTATTACGCGAGAGTGTGTCTTATCCCTGGCAGAAAAAAATAAAATGCCTTATCGCGAAACCAAAATATCGGAACGAGAATTATTAAACGCAGATGAGATGTGGGTAACAGGCTCCGGTCGTGGGATCTCTCCCGTTGTCGAATTCAATGGTAATCCCGTTGGAAACGGAAAATCAGGCCCAATCTGGAACACAATGTGGGATCTTTATGCAAGAGAAATTAATAAACTTTCCTTCTCCATTTCCCATTAAAATAATGGGACTTGCAAATGACACTTTTGAAGGTGCTGTTGTCGCTATTTTGAATCAACACGTACCAGATCTCGGAGAAGGCGCCATTGTTTCCAAACTGAGCAAGGGCGGGAAATTCGAATCTATCACCGCCACAATCAACGCCCAAAATCAGGAACAACTGGATGCTATCTATCGTGCATTAACACAAGATCCCAATATACTCATGGTATTATAAAGACACCACATGACTAATCTTATTATTCGGAAATTGGGGTTAATGCCATACGACACAACCTGGCAGTGCATGAAAGATTTTACTCATCAACGCACGCTTTCTACGCCAGATGAGTTTTGGCTGGTAGAGCACTTCCCTGTATTCACACAAGGACAAGCGGGCAAACCAGAGCACATTTTAAACCCGGGAACAATTCCTATTGTTCAAAGTGATCGCGGCGGACAAGTCACTTACCATGGACCCGGACAACTAGTGATTTATGTATTAATCAATCTTAAAAGAAAAAATTTGGGCATCAAATTATTAATAACCCACTTAGAACACACTATCATTGCCTTACTCGCTCAACATAACATTTTAGGAACAACTCAAGCCAGAGCGCCCGGTGTCTATGTCAATCAATGCAAAATTGCTTCTCTTGGCCTTCGGGTTCGTCGCGGTTATAGCTATCATGGTGTAAGCTTAAATGTCAGCATGGATTTAGAACCCTTTAACCGGATCCATCCCTGTGGCTATCCCAATCTAAAGGTAGTGCAAATGCGCGATTTTAATCATTCTGTTTCAACCATCGAGGTTGGCCCACAATTGATAACACAGTTAATGCATCAGCTCGACTACACTAATATTACTGAAAAAGTTGAAGGATTTTAAATTAATGACAACAACACATCCAACAGATAAACAAAAGGGTCAAGCGAAAATGGCTCGCATTCCCATTAAAATTGAGCCCAGCGAAAATAGTTTAGCGAAACCCGATTGGATCCGCATCCGAGCAACCCATTCACCCGCTGTTGCCGAACTAAAAGCATTATTGAGAGAACATAATCTTCACACGGTTTGTGAAGAGGCTTCTTGTCCCAATCTGAATGAGTGTTTCGCACACGGTACCGCGACATTTATGATTATGGGCGATAAATGTACGCGACGATGCACTTTTTGCGATGTTGCGCACGGTCGCCCTGATCCACTCAATCTAGATGAGCCTAAAAGCCTCGCTAAAGCAATAGCTGCGATGAATTTACGATATGTTGTTATTACATCGGTTGACAGGGATGACCTCCGCGATGGCGGTGCTGAACATTTTTCCCAGTGTATTCAAGAAATACGAGATCGCTGCCCCACTATTCAAATTGAAATTTTAGTACCTGATTTTCGAGGACGAATGGAAATCGCCTTAGATAACTTGAGTAAAGCGCCACCCGATATTTTTAATCACAATGTAGAAACCGTACCACGGCTCTATAAAGCTGTCCGTCCGGGTTCTGATTACACCTGGTCTTTAAAATTAATCAAAGAATTTAAAGCACGCTTCCCGCTTATTCCAACCAAATCGGGGTTAATGCTGGGCCTCGGAGAAACGGATGAAGAAATTCAAGCCGTTTTAAGTGATATGCGAGATTATAATTGTGATCGATTAACGCTCGGGCAATATTTACAGCCCAGCAAATTCCATTCGCCAGTGGAACGGTTTGTAACGCCCGCTGTGTTTCATGCGCTCGGAAAGTATGCCGAAGGCTTGGGATTTACACACGTCGCCAGCGGTCCGCTGGTACGTTCTTCGTACCATGCGGATTTGCAAGCGGCTGGGCAAGTTATTAAATAAGCAACAATGCTAGAACAGTTGCTAAGAGCAGTGTGCTATCAGCAACCAAGCGCCTTATGCTGGCGGAGTAGCTGCCGCTGGACAAGTAGCGGGAGCAAATGTACTGGCAGAATTACAAGTCCAAGTAACCGAACCATCCGTTCGCATTTGTGGCGTAAAGGTAACAGTAGGTGCTGTGCCGCCAAATTGAGCGGCTTGGCCAGTCACAGTAACGATACAGGTATCTGCAATAGCCCACGCACTCGTAATGGTTGTAGTGGTTGTAGAGCCCTTGTTGGTCATGTTTGCACAAACTGTACCACCAACAGCCGTCGCTCCTGTTCCAATAAGAAATTCACTGACTTGGCGAGAGGCATTATCTGCAAACGACAATAACTCGCTAAACCTAGCCTTATAGATATAGTTCCGGTAGGCCGGAACGGCGATAGCCGCTAAAACCCCGATAATGGCAACCACGATCATTAATTCAATTAACGAAAATCCCCTTTCCTTATATTTCATCACGCTTTTCTCCCCCGATTTATTATTCCACTCTATTAAAGGTAGACCATTTTTGAATAATGAAGGAAAGGATATTAATTATATTGTTATAAATTAAACACAGGGGTCAATTGAAAGGTTTATATATACTTTCAATCTGATCCCCTGCGCCAGGGGCGTTTAAAGGAGGCCTTAACTGACTAAACAAGGAAGCCTGAATTGGCTAAACGAGCACCAACAGCGGTCCCTGCGTTATTTTGCGCAGGCTGCAGATTTTGTCGATCGGCGTCCCGCAGCATAGTGACAGGCGCTGGCGCGTTCAGCCCCCGACCGTCCCCTGCGGCTAATTCCGCATTTATCGCTTGCTCTATCGCTTGCCTTTGCCGTGTGAGTTCGGCTAAGCGAGCATTTTGGGTTTCCGGAACAGCTACCAAAACAAAACCTTCACCCTCTTCAGGATAAGCTGGCGGCGCTGCGGCACTCGGGTGCACTACCGGAACTTCAGGCTGAGCAACCTCAACCACCTGAGATTGCTCGCTTGCCGCTTTCCGCTCTTGGCTTAGTGTGGGTATTGCTTGCTGTGCTGCTTGGATAGTGCTCAAATCATTTCTTACATTCCCCAACATATTAACAATCGTTTTAGCCGCATCTTGTGCTTTTCGGCAAGCGTCCTTACCTTGGCGTTCGCCCTCTGTAGGATTTTCCATTTCGTTAGGGATGCTTGAAACCTTGCTCCTTTCTTCACGTGCAATTTTTTCTTGCGCAACAATTGTTGCTTGACTATTTAAAAGCGTTGTAACAGTGGCGTTTATAATATTAATCTGTTCGCTCACATGTTTTTGCTCACCTGCATCACGCACAGCCTCCACGCGCCGAGTTGTCTCAGCTTGAATGGCGAGAGCCGTTCGAACCGTCGCATTAATTTCTGTAAGCCCCTGCTCAGCGCTGGTTAATGCATCTCTCGCCCAATCTCTTTCAGAATCTAATTGAAGCTTTACCACTGCTTTTTGAACACTATGACGAACTGCTGGCTCAAGACCCTTAGCTTGTTCTGCGACTCTCTTCAATTCTCTTTTAGCCTTTCTCATTTCTTTCTCCTTAAAAAATATGAATAAATTAGGTTTCTTTATTATTTTACCTGAAAAGATCAGCGCAAGTAAAGCGCAGCCTAACGAATCAAAAATACGGTATTAGGTTAGGGCTATTATTTTAAAATAGGAACTTAAATGACTGCTTATTTTTTATGTTTTAAAAGACAATTCCAATACTAATGCATCTTCTCGACCATTTACTAAGGCGGGATAATAATCTTTACGTTCCCCAATAATCATGAAACCTGTTTTTAGATATAAATCATAAGCAATTTCATTTGAACGGCGAACTTCTAAGTAAACAGATGTTGCCTTTAATGTTTTGGCTTGTTCTATCAGATGCATCAGCAATCGACGCCCTAATCCTTGATGCCGTCTATCAGATTTAATCACGAGGTTCAAAATATGCCCTTCGCTTGCCGCGATAGAAAGCAGAGCATAACCAAGGACTTCATCCTCTTCCTCTAACACCCAACAACCATATCCGACTTTTATGCAATCGCTAAAAATACTGTAAGTCCATGGAAAATCAACAACTTCTTGCTCTATCACCATTACGCTTTCTACATCGGCTTGTTGCATTTTACGTATAATGATCACTCGAGTCTCACACTTGAAATTTGATCTCTCAAACACAACAAATCGCGATAGGCTTTAGTTTTTAATTCTTTAAATTGCAATAACGCTTCCGGATGATAAGTGACTTGAACCAGCACATTTAAACCTGTGATAGACTGAAAATTCAATCGTAATTCATCCAAAGACCGATCAGTTTCTAACAACTGCTGCGCAAAATTTTCGCCCATAATCAATACGCTATAAGGCGACCATTTTGCTATTTCTTGACCTATTATCTGATTTTGATCATGCATTAAATCACCTTTCACCGAGGCTATACAGAGTTCTTCGGCATTTAAAGTCAAAACATTTAACATACCTGTGAGTATTTTTTTTTGTTCGAGATTTAAAGAAGGATTTTCAGGTAATAAAACCAAGCAAGCGGCGCAAAAAAGTGGATTATCAGAAACTAAAAGTGAACCCGATTTTTTTTTTAGCAACCATTGCTGAATACCCATGGCATCGAGTATTTGCTCACGCACGACCTTGGGATTTTCCTGATTTGTATCTGTTTTTTAACCACATGCCAGGTCCTGATAGGGCATACAAAAAAAACACAACAAATAAAACCGAAGGCGGATTCCAAGCAATGACACTAAAAATTAACACAACAACTAGAACAGCAAAAAAAGGCACATGTCCTTTAAAGTCAATTTCTTTAAAACTGTAATATCGTAGATTGCTAACCATTAAAGCACCTAAACTCACCAAGATTAGCGCAACAATCAAGCTAATTCGCCGAGCAGAAATATCTAAATCAGTTCCTAACCACACTAGTCCTGCAACAACAGGCGCCGCGGCCGTACAGGGTAATCCTATAAAATAACGCGGATCTGCTTGTCCTAATTTCGTATTAAAACGCGCCAACCGCAATGCTGTCGCAGCCGTGTAAATAAAAGCGGCAAGCCATCCTAATTTTCCGAAATGTGTTAATCCCCAATTATAACTGACTAAAGCAGGTGCAAGGCCAAAACAAATCATATCCGACAAACTATCATATTGGGCGCCAAATGCACTCTCTGTGTTTGTTAAGCGTGCCACACGCCCATCTAATGTATCCATTATCATTGCCACAAATAGTGCAATGGCCGCTGGCTCAAAATGGCCTTTCATACCCGATACAATTGCGTAAAAACCTGCAAATAATCCGCCCGTTGTCAATAAGTTGGGTAATAAATAAATGCCACGGCGACGGACGGGTTCTACAATGTCGGATTCTAGTTGAAGTGTATCTGAGTCTATGTCTGGTTCTTTCATAGCATACCCAACCTTAAACAAGTATTAGTTTGAAATACGTGAAATGCGTGCACCCAACTGCATAAGTTTTTCTTCAATACATTCATAACCCCGATCGATATGGTAAATACGACTCACAATGGTTTCGCCTTTAGCAATCAACGCAGCCAAGACTAGGCTTGCCGATGCACGTAAGTCGGTTGCCATAACAGGCGCCGCCGTTAATTCAAAAACACCGCGACAAATAGCCGTGTTTCCTGAAATACTAATATCTGCCCCCATCCGACATAATTCTTGCACATGCATAAAACGATTTTCAAATATGGTCTCTGTAATCACACCTGTTCCCTCGGAAACCGCATTCAATGCGGTAAACTGCGCCTGCATATCGGTTGGAATACCTGGAAAAGGCGCTGTTTTAATATTAACGGCTTTTGGTTGGCGGCCATGCATATCTAACGAAATCCAATCTTCGCCGCGCTGAATATCCGCGCCTGCTTCTGATAACTTCTGTAGGACGGATTCTAACAACTCGGGTTTTGTATTTTTTGTTTTAATAGAACCTCTGGTAATCGCTGCTGCAACTAAATAGGTGCCCGTTTCTATGCGATCAGGCAACACACGATATTGCCCGCCTCCTAGCGCAGGCACGCCTTCAATTGTAATGGTGTCTGTACCAGCACCCGATACCTTTGCCCCCAATACATTTAAAAAGTTGGCTAAGTCTTGAACTTCAGGTTCTCGTGCTGCATTTTTAAGAACAGTTGTGCCCTCTGCCAATGTCGCTGCCATCATCAAATTTTCTGTTCCTGTCACCGTCACTGTATCAAATAAAATAGTTGCTCCATGAAGCCGCCTCAATGCCTTGGCTTTAATGTAGCCATTTTCTATAGAAATCTCAGCACCCATTGCTTGCAAACCTCGTACGTGTAAATCAACAGGTCTGGAACCAATTGCACATCCACCGGGTAAGGAGACTAGCGCTTCTCCAAAACGTGCTAATAATGGCCCAAGCACCACAATCGAAGCACGCATGGTTCGTACCAAGTCATAGGGGGCATGATAATTATTTACCGAACGAGCATCGACTTCAATGGTTAAATTTTCATCAACGGTTAATTTTGCGCCAAATTGACCCAACAATTCCATCATCGTGGTTACATCGTTTAAATGCGGAACATTGCTTATTTCAACAGGCTCTCCTGCTAATAACGATGCTGCTAAAATGGGTAAAACGGAATTTTTAGCCCCAGAAATACGAATTTCACCTTTTAAAGATGCTCCACCTGAAATAATTAATTTTCCCATAATACTGGTAACACATCCTCTAACCCACACACTTGTAAAATATCTTGCATGAAGCCCGGCATATTAATAAACTGGATAGTCTTGTTTTTTTCTTGTGATATACGAACCCAGCCGGTCAATAAAGCAACCCCACTACTATCACTTTCTTTCAACGCTTTCAAATCGACTTTAAGTTCTTTCGACTCTTTTAGATTATCGATTAAAGCAGCGCCCTGTTGCCATAATAGTACGACGTTATCAAAATCAATTGCACCCGAAACAAATAGGGTATTATTTTTTACCTCAAGGGTGGGGATATTATTTTCCAGGGATTCCATAGGATAACTCTTTTAATGCTAGCGCTTACGTTTAGGTTGCGTGTTGTGTTTATGCATTCTATCAATAGCAGCTTGAAGTCCGCCTTGTTTAATATCCTCTGCAAATTGTGCCCGGTAGCCTTGCGTTAAGCTAACACCTTCTACAATAATATCGTAGACTTTCCAAGCGTCTCCCTCTCGAATCAAATTATAATCCATATGAACAGAGTCTTTACCATTTTCTTTAATCAAACTTAAAACCTTTATACGTTGCTTATCTCCTATTCCCCCACGCAAGGGTAAGAATTCTATCTTCTGCTCCGTATATTCCAATAGTGAACGCGCATAGCTTCTAACAACCATTGTCTTAAATTCGGCGATAAACGCGCTTCTTGTTGCATCATCGGCCGATTTCCAAGCACTGCGCCCGACGACCCAACGCGCCATTTCTGGAAAATCAATGTGGGGTATAATCAGATGATCAACTAAAGTATATAATCTGTTCGAATTTTTTCGCACTTCTTGGCGATGCGTTTGAAGCTCCCGCATCACATTTTCTGTTACGGTTCTTAAGGTCGAAATAGGATCTTGTGTGGCTGAAAAAGCGACAGATGCGCTTAGCAGACACCATAAAGTACCTAAGAAGAGAACTGAATGTTTCAATTTTTGTTGAACAACTTTTTGCATATTCATCTGCGATCTCCTAAAGGATTATTGGACGAAGTGTCAGCGGAATTATCCTTGCTTGCTTGGCCTGCTAAAAATTTTGACAATATTTGTTCTAAGATGACGGCAGAGTTTGTATTACCAATGGATATTGTGCTGCCTTCTTTTAGATATTGTGATTCATCAAAGCCTGGCGTCAAGCTAATATAATTATCGCCTAATAAGCCCGCTGTTAAGATACTGGCTTGTGTGTCAATCGGCAAATTATCCACACGGTTAGGGTCAACTGTCATCCACACGGTCGCATTAAATGTCTCCGGTTCTAAGGCAATTTTAACAACACGCCCGACGACCACCCCACCTAACGCTACTTTCGCGCGCACTTTTAATGCACCAATATTAGAAAACTCTCCCTTTATTTTATAACCAGGATCATCTTTTAGAAAAAAGCTTAAACCACTTACTTGCAATGCAAGCATCAATAAAGAAAGTATACCTGCGATCATAAATATACCAACGGTCATTTCTGCGGTTCTCGATTTGATCATTATTAAGTCACTCCAAACATAACAGCTGTTAAGAAAAAGTCCAGACTAAGGATAGCCAACGATGAATAGACTACCGTACGTGTTGTCGCTCTACCAATACCTTCAGAGGTTGGCAAACAATCAATCCCTTGAAACACCGCAATCCATGTTATCACAGTGCCAAATACAGCACTTTTTATAATCCCATTTACTATATCATCGTGAAAATTGACAGCGGACTGCATGTTTGCCCAAAAAGCACCTACATCTACTCCTAACCATTTTACACCGACGGTGTAGCCACCCAGAATAGCAACGCAATTAAATATTAAGGCCAATAAGGGCATTGATATCTGACCGGCCCAAAACCGTGGGGCAATAATACGATTCAGTGGATCGATACCCATCATTTCCATAGAAGATAATTGTTCTGTTGTTTTCATTAATCCAATTTCGGCTGTTAAAGCGGAGCCCGCCCGCCCAGCAAATAATAAAGCCCCAATCACCGGACCTAATTCTCTAACCAAGCTTAATGCGACTAATTGTCCTAATGCATGTTCTGCACCAAATTTAGACAAAATATTATAGCCTTGTAATGCCAAGACCATCCCAATAAAAAGGCCGGAAAGAACAATAATCAAGAGAGAAAGCACGCCGACAAAATACAGCTGTTGAATTAATCGCCTGAACCCACGAAGTCCATCAGGCTTACCAACTAATGCATGAAATAAAATTAACGTCGCACGACCTATATTGCCTATAAAATGTAAACCTGTGTGGCCTAGATTTTGAACACGATCTAAAAAAATCATTTGCGAACCTCCCACAAATCTTCAGCATATGCTTTTGCGGGATAATGAAAGGGAACAGGTCCATCTGGTAATCCGTGCATAAACTGGTTTACCCAATCCGTTCCGTGCTGCTTTAAATCTTTAGGAGTACCTTCTCCAACCACTCGACCCTCTGCAATAACGTAAATATAATCCGCAATACTGACTGTTTCCTGAACATCATGAGAAACAATAATGGTGGTCATTTTTAAAGCATCGTTTAACAAACGAATCAACTTAACCAATACCCCCATGCTGATAGGATCTTGTCCCGCAAAAGGCTCATCAAACATAATTAAACTGGGATCCATCGCAAGCGTTCTTGCCAAAGCCACACGCCTGCTCATACCACCGGATAACTCTGAAGGCATTAGGTTGCTGGCTCCCCTTAATCCTACCGCCTGCAATTTCATTAAAACGAGGTCGCGAATCATGGATTCTGGCAGCCGCGTGTGCTCTCTTAAAGGAAAGGCGACGTTTTCAAAAACAGAAATATCCGAAAACAAAGCACCGCTTTGAAACAACATGCCCATATGCCGTCGAATCTTGTACAGGCCATCGCGAGAAAGTTCGGGAATGTTTTCACCAAAGGCCATCACTGTGCCAGCGTCGGGACTTAATTGCCCGCCAATTAATCTTAATAACGTGGTTTTACCTGTACCACTCGGACCCATAACAGCCGTGATTTTACCGCGTTGTACAGAGAGACTAACATTGTCAAAAATAATTTTAGAATTACGACTAAAGCGTAAATCGCTTATTTGAACAATATTATCAGCACTATCAAAATTTGGCTTCATAACTTTATAATATCAACGTGTCTATTAGAGAATTTCGTAGCATACTTGACACGCTTCGGGTTTGTCTAGAAATGTTTAGCGCTTACCCCCCTGCCTTGCCCAAAAAAAAGCCCCAACTTTCTTTTATCTGATTATAAAGACAGCGGTTCATTATAATGCTTTTCTATCTCCTATTTATAGCTTTGCACGCCATAAATGGTTTGTACAAAGCATTGTGGGATGCTCAAGTCGGTGGGTTTTTACCTCACAAAAGGCTTTAGTCAGAATTTATTCATTCGGTGTACACAAAATTTTGGGCTTGCGCATATTCTTCGGGCGTATTGATTTCCAATGTTCGGTCTTCTGTTATGCAAACCCGTATTTTATAGCCATGCTCAATTGCGCGTAGTTGTTCTAACAATTCCGTTTTTTCGAGTGGCGTTTGCGGTAATTGGGTATAATTTAAAAGAAAGTCCCGGCGATAGGCATACATGCCTATATGATGATAAATCGGCGTACTCACTTCTTCTCTAAAATAAGGGATTGGAGAACGCGAAAAATAAAGCGCATTACCTTGGAGATCAGTGACAACTTTGACAGCGCCCGGATTATTAAAATCAGCGACATCGTACAATGGATGCGCCAAAGTCGTCATATCAGGGGATTCACCCGCTAGATACGGACTGATCAGCTGTTCTAACATTCTGGGTTTAACAAAAGGCTCATCACCTTGTAAATTAATAACTACATCCATTTCAGGATAATGCTTTGCCGCATACGCGACACGATCGCTACCCGTTGGCAACGCCGGATCAGTCATCATCACATTGCCATTGATAGAACGAATAACATCGGCAATTTCTTCACTATCGGTTGCGACAACCACTTTGGTAAGGACTTTACAACGACTCGCGTTTTCATACACCCATTGCACCATCGGTTTACCTTGAATAGGCAATAATGCCTTTCGAGGTGTACGCGTTGAACCAATGCGACTAGGGATCACACAGAGAATATTCATGGCTCGATTATGGCGAATACTCTGCCTGTTTTCAATGCGTTTTTCAGGACTTTTTTATCGAAAAGTTACTTGCCTGACCTTCTTGCGATAAATGGCCTTTATATAGATCACTGGGCTATAAGCGCTTCAGCTACCCATTGACAATCTCGGCTAAGCTCGGATAATTAATCTATTTTTAGAGAGAGAGGATAAATATGACCATCGCCTACGGCTGCGTACTTTTGATGATTATTTTTCCTTATCTTTTTACGATTCTAGCAAAGACCGGCCCCCTTTTTAATAATCATACGCCACGCGAATATCTAGAACATACAACCGGATGGCGCAAGCGCGCACATTGGGTTCAGCTCAATAGTTTTGAGATAACGCCCGCTTTTGCAGCCGGCGTTATCATTGCTCATCAATTGCACGCCATTCAATCATCAATTGACACGTTAGCCACTGCTTTTGTGATAACCAGATGCCTTTACGCCGCTTGCTATCTAAGCGATAAAGCTATCTTCAGAAGTATTGTATGGAGCATTGGATTTGGATGCATCATTGGATTATTTTTCATACGCTGATTTTTCTCTCCTTATAAAATTACTTAATGACAAGACAAAAAATTAGTTGCGCAGATTATATTTTTATGTCAAGATGAAATTCGCCTGCAGCATAATTTTGTGGGAAATTATTAAACCGATTTTTTGTTTGATGGCTAGCATATAATTGAAAGATTAAGGATGAGAGAAATGATAAAAGTGATAGTAGTCGATGATCATGAATTAATACGCAGCGGGATTGCAGCATTGCTTTCGGATCTGCCAAACATTGAAGTCGTTGCCACTGCCAGCAGCGGTGAAGAAGCTATTTTATTAGCCAAACAACAAAAGCCGAATGTTATTCTCATGGATGTCCGAATGCCCGGCATAGGCGGTATTGCTGCAACCCAAAAAATAGCGTCGACTTATCTTGATATTAAAATCATCGCTTTAACCTCTTGTACCGAAGAGCCTTTCCCGACTAATCTTTTGAAAGCGGGTGCACATGGATATTTAACCAAAGGTGCCACTGTAGAAAAAATGGCTCAAGCTATTCAGAGTGTTGCGACCGGTAAAAAATTCTTAGATCCGGAAATAGCCCATAAACTTGCTTTAAAAAATACCTCTAACGCACTTCCTTCGCCTTTTGAACAATTATCCCTTCGTGAATTTAATATTGTACTGATGCTAAACAACGGGCTTAGCCATAAAGCTATTGCAGAAAAATTATTTATTAGCACTAAAACACTTAATAGCTATCGTTACAATATTTACGAAAAATTGAATATCAAAACGGATGTTGAATTAATATTGCTTGCAAATCAAACAGGTCTTATCGAACCTTAAAACACATAGGGTCGAAGGATCTGTCAAATTTCTGACGCTCACTTTTTTAAATTTTATATTATATGACGTTTTTTAGGCGGATTTTTTTATTATTCCATAATATTTTCGCAACAAAATCAAACCGATACTATTAGAAGCTCCCTTTGGCACAGTTCCTGCATTCTTAATTCAGTATCACAATCGATTATCCATAAACGAGCTTATCATGAGTGAAACAAGTCAAAGAGTCCCTCTCGGGGGGCTCGCTCGCAAGTTAATTCAAATAGGGCTACTAAACGAAGAAACTGCCTTTAGCATTACAGAATCGTCCATTAAACAGAAAATTCCTTTTATTACTGCGTTAGTTGAGAGCCATTACATCGATCCGGATGTCCTCGGCGCAGCGTGCTCCAACGAGTTTGGCATACCTTTTCTTGATCTTAACGCGTTTGATACTCAACACATTCCCAGCGATGTTATTAACCAAGATCTTGTTGTACAATACCATGCTTTACCCATTTTTCGGCGAGGTAATCGTCTTTACGTTGCCATCTCTGATCCAACAAATCTTAAAGCAGTGGATGAAATTAAATATAAAACCAATACAAATACTGAAGCCATTCTGATTGCAGAACATCAATTTAACGAATTAATTCAAAAAGTTCTGTCCGCTTCTTCGGAAAAATCACTTGACAGTTTAGAAGATGTTGACCTAGAAAGCGTAGATATTTTAAATGGAGATGAAACTGAAAACTCTTCCCAAATAAACCTAGGTGCTGATACAGAAGATGCGCCTATTGTTCGATTTATCAACAAGGTTATTTTAGACGCTGTTAATTTAGGCGCTTCGGACTTACATTTTGAACCTTATGAAAAAATATATCGTATTCGATTTCGTCGCGATGGGATACTCTATGAAAATGCTACACCGCCCGTCAGCATTTCAAATCGCTTTTCAGCACGCCTCAAGGTCATGGCGCGTTTAGATATTTCTGAAAGACGAGTTCCTCAAGACGGTCGATTTAAAATGCGAATTTCTAGCAATCGAACTATCGATTTTCGCGTCAGTACTTGCCCAACATTATTTGGTGAAAAAGTTGTGATGCGTGTTTTAGATCCCAACAGTGCAAAAATCGGCATAGAGGCATTGGGTTACGAAAACGCACAAAAAGATCTTTTTATAAAAGCCATTCATAAACCACAAGGCATGGTTTTAGTCACGGGCCCAACCGGGAGTGGCAAAACAGTTTCGCTCTATACCGCGCTCAATATTCTTAATACAAATGAAGTCAATATATCTACCTGTGAAGATCCTGTGGAAATTAACCTACCTGGAATCAATCAAGTAAACGTGAATGTAAAAGCAGGCTTAACATTCTCTGCTGCATTACGCGCCTTTTTAAGACAAGATCCTGATGTCATTATGGTCGGTGAAATTCGAGATCTCGAAACCGCTGAAATCGCTGTTAAAGCCGCTCAAACGGGTCATATGGTGCTCTCAACACTACATACAAATAGCGCTTCCGACACTTTAACTCGCATGATTAACATGGGTATTCCAGCCTATAATCTTGCCACTTCCGTTACATTAGTGATTGCGCAGCGTTTAGCAAGATTACTCTGTAAACATTGTAAAACACCTGTCATTATTCCTGAACCTGCGCTTTTACAGTTAGGCTTTTCGCAAGATGAAGTTTCGAATTTACAGATTTTTGAACCTAAAGGATGTGACAAATGCAAAAATGGCTATAAAGGCCGTATTGGTATCTATGAAGTACTTTACGTCACCCCAGAAATTAGTAGTATTATTATGGCTGGGGGTAATGCAATTGATCTTTACGCAGCCGCCGTTAAAGCAGGCATGTGGGATTTGCGAAAATCCGGTTTAAATAAAGTTAAACAAGGGCTAACTAGCCTCGAAGAACTTTCTCGTATTACGAAGGATTAAGGAAGGGATTTGTTATGGAAAAATCCTCTACCCCGAAAAAGACACGTGATATAAAAACACAAATTTATCAATTTGAAGGCCTCGACAAAAAAAATCATAAAATTTCAGGTGAAATTATGGCCTCAACACTCCCACGTGCAAGAACCTTACTTCAAATGCAAGGTATTAATGTACTTAAAATAAAAAAGAAATCTATTTCGATTTTTAATCGCGAAAAAAAGGTCAAGTCTGAAGAAATATCCTTATTTACACGCCAAATGGCAACTATGTTAAATGCGGGAATCCCGCTTGCGCAATCATTGGCTATTATTTCAGAGGGGGAGCCAACCAGTGCTCTCGGCAAACTGGCTACAAAAATCAAACTGGATGTCGAAAACGGCAGCGCATTTTCGATAGCACTCAGGAAAAACGCCCGATATTTCGATGAACTCTATTGCAGTCTCATAGAGTCCGGTGAACAATCCGGGACGCTCGATACAATGCTCGATCGGATTGCGCTTTATAAAGAAAAAACGGATTCTCTTAAAAGAAAAGTTAAAAAAGCGCTTTATTATCCTACTGCTATTATTATTATCGCAGGCGTGGTTTCCGCTATTTTATTAATAAAAGTCGTGCCCACCTTTAAAGACATGTTTCAAGGATATGGCGCAGAGCTACCCGCATTTACGCAGTTTGTGCTTAACATGTCCGATGTCCTGCAAAATTATGGGCTTTATATCTTTGGTGCCATGGTTATCCTCGGATATGTATTGGTACACCTTTATCAAACGAATATCCCTTTTCAACATATCCTACAAAGATTCTCTTTAAAATTACCCGTTTTTGGAAAAATTTTAAAACAAACTGTGATTGCAAGCTTTGCACGCACACTTTCAACCACTTCAGCCGCCGGAGTTCCTTTAACCGAGGCACTAGAGTCGGTTGCCAAAGCCTCTAATAATGTTGTTTATCGCACAGCTATTCTAGAAATTAAAGAGGGGATCTCTACAGGACAACGTATGCGTGTTGCTATGAAAAAAACGGAGATTTTTCCAAACTTAGTAATACAAATGATCGGCATAGGCGAAGAGTCGGGCGCGCTAGAAGATATGCTCGGTAAAATCGCCTCCATTTATGAAGAAGAAGTCGATGCGTCGGTTGACGGATTGACAAGTCTCTTAGAACCGATAATTATGGTTATATTAGGAATTGTTGTGGGTGGGCTCGTTATAGCCATGTATCTACCTATTTTCAAAATGGGATCTATTTTATAGCTTACCAAGAAGCGTTTCTGGAGAACTAAAAAAATGGGTTTATTACCGTTATCTACAGAATACCCAGCAATTCTCCTATTTGGTGCGGGTCTGCTGGGTCTTTTGATGGGCAGTTTTCTCAATGTGGTTATCGTGCGAGTACCCTGCATGATGGACACGCTAACAGAAAATACACCTTCGGTATTTCGTACGTTACTGTTTCCGGCTTCTCACTGTCCACAGTGCCAGACGCCTGTTGCGTGGTTTCATAACATTCCACTTTTAAGTTATTTGTGGCTAAAGGGACAATGTCACCACTGTCATCAAAAAATTTCCATACAATATCCTTTGGTTGAATTACTAACCGTTGTTTTATCTGTTGTAGTAGCAGCACGGTTTGGAGTGAGATGGGCAATGTTCTCTGGATTATTGTTAACCTGGTCTTTAGTCTCACTTGCATTTATTGACGCTGAACATACTATTTTACCCGACTCAATCACATTGCCCACTTTATGGCTCGGATTATTCATCAATGCATTTAATGTATTTGCAACACCAACCAATGCCATTATTGGCGCGATCAGTGGATACCTGAGTTTGTTTGCCGTGTTTTGGGGTTATAAATGGATCACCGGAAAAGACGGTTTGGGATTCGGCGATTTTAAATTGTTAGCAATGCTAGGCGCTTGGCTTGGCTGGCAATCGTTACCCATGATTATTCTTATTTCTTCTCTTTTAGGTTCCATTTTCGGTATTGGGTTGATTGTGTTTCGTGCTCAGGATAAAAATATTCCGATCCCTTATGGACCTTTCCTAGCCATTGCCGGATTTTTAGCGCTACTCTGGGATTCGCAGTTTAATCTCTTTTATTTTAAAATGTTTGTCTTATGATTGTTGGTCTAACGGGAGGGATTGGAGCTGGCAAATCAACCGTTGCACAATATTTTCATGATTGTAGGGTATTGATAATTGATACAGATAAGATTGCTCGACAATTATTAGAACCTGATCAACCCTTATTAAAAGAAGTTGTGCAATATTTTGGCGAAAAAATTTTACAAAAAGATGGCACCCTGAATCGCGTAAAATTACGAGCACTTGTTTTTGAATCTACAGCCAACCGTCATTGGTTAGAAACATTATTACATCCACGCATTAAAGAAAAAATTCTACAATATTCTTATTATCAAAAAGCCAGAACAGAAAAAAAAGCATCATATATCATCGTGGATATTCCATTACTCATAGAAGCACATTTCGAAGATATTGTTGATCGCATTTTAGTTGTGGATTGTCCATTAAATCTTCAAATAGAACGGATAAAAAAACGCGATGCAACGCCCGTCAATGTTATTCAACAAATGATTCAAACTCAGGTAGACCGAGATACGCGGCTACAAAAGGCAGATGATGTGATTGAGAATACTGACGGGCTAGAAGCCCTTAAAAACAAAGTATTCGCGCTTCATCGTTACTATATTGAGCTATCTAAATAATCTCTGGGGCAAAGAGATCAAGTCTCGGCACTGACAAGCTATTAATATGGGTACTATTATTCAACACAAGAGCCAGAAATAATTTGTCTGTGTCCAGACTTGACCCCTTGGAAACATCTGTTATAGTGCCTTGTATGCTAGATTCAATTTTATACGAACAGCCACTCAATGAGCGCATACGCGCTTTTCTCAGGCTAGAGCATTTATTTTCTCAGGTTACTCACTTTCAAGGTGGCCGTTTTATCTGGGAGAGTCACGCCTCTGTCACCGCATTAATCGAAATTTTAACCATACTTGATAGAACGGATATCCGCTCCGAAGTATTAAAAGAATTAGATAGGCATATCAGCGGGCTTTCGCGTCTTTTAGAGTCCTCTGGCGTTGATAGAGACCGATTGGATCGCACCTTGCAAGAATTAACTACGCAACAACAAAAAATTCAGCTTTTACCGGGAAGATTAGGTTCTGAAATTAAAGATAATGATTTATTAAATTGTGTTCGCCAGCGAACCGTCATTACAGGCGGAACCTGCGGGTTCGATATTCCGAGCTACCACTACTGGCTAAATCAATCCATGGCCACAAAAGCCGAGTGTTTATCTCGATGGGTATCCGCAATACAGCCTTTAATAAATGGAATTTCCGTTTTGCTAGCATTGATTCGTAATAGCGCCTTTTTTGAAAGCCAAACAGCAGAACAGGGCTTTTTTCAACGCTCGCTGGATACACAAAACCCCTGCCAATTACTCAGGATTGCGCTACCTCTAGATGCAGGCGCCTATCCCGAAGTCAGTGGGAACAAGCATCGGATCAATGTCCGTTTTTTAACTTACACAGAATTAGGTCGCCCTAAACAACTCGAACATCCTTTCGAATTCGAAATGAGCTGCTGCGCGATATAAGCCGCACGATAGAATGGCGTCCCCAAGGGGATTCGAACCCCTGTTACCGCCGTGAAAGGGCAGTGCCCTACAACTTTCCTAAGCACTTCAATACACCAACCTGCACCAGCCACCACTTTCAATCTATTGATTTAGTTTATATTTTTTGTTAACCTTTGTGTTTCCATGTTCATGAACAAATCCTGATTGTGCTTCACTGCTGGACTTACCGTGGACTTACAGAGGCTTCATTAAGGGGGATTAAGATGCGAGAAAAATTAACTGAACGCCTTGTCAAAACCATTGAGCTTAAACAAAATCCATATGAAATTGTAGACACTGAGGTCAATGGCTTCCTTTTGCGTGTTCAACCGAGCGGCGTGTCGACCTACTATCTAGTATACCGAACTACAGATGGCACTAAAAAGCGTTATCGATTAGGCCGTCATGGAGCAATTACCGTCACTCAAGCAAGAGATTTAGCTAAACAATTTTCAGCCAAAGCAGTTGCGGGTTCAGATGTACAGGCGGAAAAAAAGAAAGAACGCCTTGAAAAAGAGAAGCGAAAAGCCCGCACGCTTGAAGGTTTTATCCAACATCAATACGCTCCATGGGTTAGATCAGAACGTAAAACAGGTGAAGAAACGATCCAGCGTTTAAATGCTAATTTTCCTGAATTAATGAATATACCGCTAGAAAACATCGCGCCTTGGATGTTGGAAAAATGGCGATCCGAACAACGGAGCCATGGAAAAGCAGCAAGTACGATGAATCGGGATATTGTAACTCTAAAAGCTGTACTTTCTAAAGCCGTTACTTGGGATTGGCTAGAAATTAACCCTCTAGCAAAATTAAAACCACTTAAAATAGATGATAGGGCGAAAGTGCGTTACTTGGATATAGAAGAAGAAAGAAGGTTAAGGACAGCTTTAAAAGAACGTGATCATCAACTACTCTTAAAATCTGCCATTGATTCAAAATCGTCATCTGATCT
>DATLWY010000060.1:0-10873 GCA_035576045.1 Gammaproteobacteria bacterium
CCTTCAGAATTTTGATAGACAATGGTAAGCGGCATCTGTAGATCCCAGCTATAAGGAACATCTGCACTTAATTGCCCTTGACGATTTAATTTGGGAGCCGCAGTTACTAAAGCCGAGACGACCTGTCGCTTGGCTTTTATCGCTTCTAGATTGGTTGAAATTTTAAGCGCCGCCAAAAAGTCCTGATATCCCTTTGGCGTAAAATAACTGTCGATGCTTTGCAAGGTATAGCGCCACGTCACATAATCTAATGCATAAATGGCGAGTATGGCGCTCGACGCCCAATTTAATACAAATGCAGGATCCGTGTACAAAGGCGCATCTAAGCGCACAATAGAAATGGGCCGACCGTCGGGCGTTGTCGCAAAATATTTGGGCTTTGGCCATGCAACACGTTGATAAAAAACAAATCCACTTAAAGCGAATATTAGCAATAGCAGCAAAACAAAAATCTTGCTTAAACGCCGATAATTTTCCCAATAAAATTGGTTTCTGGCTAAAACCCGTTCTAGACCGTGACGCTCCATGGCACTTCCTGATAACAAATTTAATAGGTTCAGTATAGCAACATTGTTGCTTGCATTTATAGTCACCTTCCTTTATTATTTCACGCATACTGAATTACTATCAATAAGATTACAGCTGCTATACTAATGCAATTGATGCATGTGGAAATTCGCTGATTTATCTAAGTGGAATTTGACTGACTATGTTGCAAAAATACGGCTTATCGATCATTATTTCGTTATTGGTTGCACACCTTGGTTTAATGGGCTTCGCCTACTTTCAATTTGCAACGCGTTCTCCTGCGCATTTTTTTGGTCGTCTAACCAACGGAGAAACTTTTGAAATAAGCGCTTTAGACAGGCCTAATGTTTCCACTAAAGCTTTACTAAGTTGGGTAACATTGGCAGCAACTTCTACCTTTACCTTCGATTTTTTTAATTATAAAGACCAATTAAATGCGATGAAAGATTATTTTACGGCAGATGGTTTTGAGAGTTTTATGGGCTCATTGCAAGAAACAGGCGCCCTAACAACCATTCAAGAAAAAAAATTAATACTCTCCGCAGTTGCGATCGGTCCCGCTATTGTCTTAACTGAAGAAGCAATAGGCAATAAACATAGCTGGAGAATCCAAGTGCCGTTAATTGTGCGTTACCAAAGCGCAAATGTGGACGAGACACGAACCCAAGTCGTTGAGGTCTTAGTGACTCAAGTATCAACTCAAGATGCGCCAAAAGGCATTGGGATTGCCCAATACATCGCGCGGGAGGCCGGTCCTGAACTTACTCGTTAATACACAAGCTAAGGATATTGTGAATACGAATGGCGTAGTATTCACCGCTGTGGAACGCGCACAAAATAATGTTCCCTTGTTTCGCTCGCTTACCTCGTTACTTCTTTTATGTTTTATACACATCAGCAGCCCCGTATTGGCTGCCGAAGTGACCAACGCACAATTAAATGCATTGGTTCAGCAAGCACAAGACAAAAAAGCATTACAAGAAAGCGGCGGATTGAGCACTGTATCCACTGAAGAAACCACCGACCATAAGCCTTCCACTTTACGTGATGAAGCATTCAAACAATTGTTAGATAAAATATCACCTTTAACGCCAGCGCAAATTATCCAGATGCGAAAACAAGAAGATAAAACCCAACAAGCCATTGCAACTACACCGAGTGCTCCCCCTCGCCCTGTCTCTTCAACACTCACGATTGACTTATCCCCGGGCGTAACTCCGCCGGTGGTACGGTTATCTGCAGGTTTTGTCTCGTCACTGATATTTGTAGACTCGACCGGCGAGCAATGGCCCATTTCGGACTACAGCTTGGGAAACCCGAAAAATTTTAATATCCAATGGGATAGAAAAAGCAATGCCCTATTTATTCAAAGCACAACAGCCTATAGCAGCGCTAACTTAGCCATACGATTAGCGGGATTAGATACTCCCGTTATGCTCTCACTGGTTTCTGGACAAAAAGAAGTGGATTATCGCGTCGATTGTCAGGTTCAAGGCCGAGGACCCAATGCCGCAATGCCCCTGGTTGGCGATGGACTCCCAACAGTCACACCCAGCCTGCTAAGTGTCTTAGACGGTGTCCCGCCCCCTGGCAGCCAAGAATTAGCTGTGAGTGGTGGCTATGGTCGCGCATGGTTATCGAAAGGTAAATTGATTTTTCGAACACAATTAACCGTATTATCACCAGCCTGGAGCGCTACCGTATCCAGCCCAGATGGTACCCGTGTTTATGAAATGGCTAACACCCCTTTAATTTTAGCCTCACAGAACGGAAGAACCGTTAAAATCGAGCTTAAAGGATTTTAGCACATGGCAAAAAAATGGTTAGATAAATTAAACTCTAATAAAAATAGAACGCTTATCTTATTGCTAAGCATCGTCCTGTTTGTGATTATTGTTGCGGTTATTTTTTTAACCGGAAAACCTAACCCCTTAAAAACGGATGAATCTCGTACCACCAAAATACCACAAATAACCGCTATTCCGGGTGGGGCCACTTCCGAAAAATACCAAGAACTACAAGAAGCAGACAATCGACGTATTGCAGAACAAGCCAAAAAGAAAGGCGGAAGTGCCGTTGCAACGATTATCGGCAATAGAGACAATGATTTACTCTCCAAAAAAGAATCTTTTGGTATTGAAGGTGAATTTTTAAAAGCCGGTGAATGTAAATGTCCAGCACCGACGACCCCATCGGTTAAACCTGCGTGCCCCCCTGATCTAGAGCTCGCACTCAAATCCATTATTAACAACAAAGAAGCTGCGAAAAAAATGTTAATGCAATGCCCTGCCATGGCAAAATTATTGGCTGAAAGAAACCCCGAAATGTTTAAGCAATTGATGCTAGAGAATCCCGAACTCGCTAAAATGATTGGAGATACGTATCCCGAAGTGATTAAAAAACTCATGGAGTCGGATCCTGCATTTGCGGCGCAATTAGCAAAAACAAATCCAGATTTAGTCAAAAACATGATGATGAACGATCCAGATTTTGCCGGAATAATGGCAAAAACAAACCCAGACATGGTTAAGGATCTAAGTAGAGGCGATCCCGAATTTTCTAAAAAATTGGCTCAAAATAATCCGGCTTTTGTCAAAAAAATGATGCTAAACGATCCGGAATTTGCAAAATTAATGGCCAAAAGCAATCCTACTATGATTAAAGAACTCATGAAGGGGGACCCTGAATTTGCACGAGCACTTGCTAAAAACAACGCTACCCTCGTTAAAGAATTGATGAAAAACGATGCGGCTTTTGCCGACCTGATGGGACAACAAAATCCCGAAATGGTTAAAAAATTAATGTTAGATGATCTTGAATTTGCAAAAATCATGGCGCGAAACAACCCCGATATGGTAGCGACCTTAATGGAAAATGATCCCGCCTTTGCCAAAGAACTCTTGCAAAAAATACCAGACTTAAACACTATTCTTGATTCAAGCCGAAAAAAATTACCATTCTTAACCGATAAACAACGTCTTCAGGCGCTTGAAGAGACGCGACGTAAACAACAAGAAGAACAAAAAAAGCGGGTAAAACAAACACAATTAAGCGAAATGCAACAAAAACAACTGGCTGCGTTAATGGCAAGTATGGAAGCACAATCCAAAAAGGCTTTGGATGACTGGATCGCCATTACGCCACAAGCTTTTGTGCAAGGCGATAAAAAAGCCAGCGAAGACGCATCCGGTGGCAGTACCGCCGCCGGTGGAGCTAAAGGTGGCGGAAAAGGCGAAAGCACAACCGGCAAGGTTTTGATTAAGGCAGGAACCATTTTATTTGCCGTTTTAGACACGGCTGTTAATACCGATGAGCCAGGTCCCGTGATGGCAACTATCGTACAAGGTGAATTTCAAGGCGCTAAAATCATTGGCACAACACAAATGTCTTCACAACCCGGTAACGATCGCCCAGAAAAAGTAACACTTAATTTTGCCACAATGAGCACGCCCAATTTACCAAAAAGCCTGCCCATTCAAGGTGTCGCCATTGATACGGATACCGCACGAACAGCGCTAGCTTCCGAGGTGGATCACCATTATTTATTACGATACGGCACATTGTTTGCTTCATCGTTTATGAACGGTTATGCCAAAGTGATTACTTCTTCAGGAACTGTACAAACCAATAGCGGAACAGGGGCGAGTACCACTACCACACCGCAAATAAGTGGCAGGAAAGAAGTTTTTGCCGCATTAGGAGAAGTGGGCAAAAAATTTGGAGATGCAACCTCCACTTATTTTACAAGACCCAATACCATTACGGTTAACGCAGGAACAGGCATAGGTTTATTGATTTTATCGGATGTTACAGCCTCGCAATAATATGTAAATAGGGATTGACAGTTATGAATGATGAAAGCAAATCGCCCGATGCTGGGCAAGTGGACGAGACTTTTAATGAAGAGTTCGACTTTGGGGAAGGCGAAACCCAAAGTCATCCCATGGCAATCACAACCTCAAACGGGCGCAATAAAAAAATTATTGGCTTTATTTTTGCCATCGTTGTCATGGGTGCGCTGATTATGGGTTATAGAGCCTACAGCCCCAAGCTTTTTGGTTCTAAAAATCCGCTGAATACGGCGACATTAACAAAAAAACCTGTTCCTGGGTCAACAACTAACCCAAGGCCTACGCCTAAAAATGTAACCGAAACACCCGAGGAAATAAAAAAACAATCGGATGAATTTGCAGCAGCTTTTTCAGGAGTTACGTCTGCTGAGCCAAACCCTGCAATCGTTTCTGTACCTACACCTGGACCTGCGCCTGCCCCTATTGCAACAACCTCAAACCCGCTAGAAGCAGAAAAAAATATGCCTTTGGAAGCAGCGGAAGCCGCAAAACTTCACGAGGCTCTTAATAAATTGAATACCCAAATTGACTCTATTTTGAGCCAAGTCAAATACTTAGATGCTTATAGTCGAGAAGTATCCGATAATTTAAATAAGCTCAACGAATCCATCAGCACAATGGATGATAGATTGCTGGCTCTAACAAATACCACTTCTACCTTGTCTAAAGATGTAGGCACGGTAAAAAGCGAAGTGGGGCACGTAAGGGAAGTTCTAAGAGAAGATGGACTCGATATAAATCCAGCTTCTTTGTCGAAGGGGAAACAAGCACGTGTAGAAAAGGAAGGCCAGGTCACCATTGCAGAACCCGAATATATAGTTCATGCCGTAGTACCAGGTCGCGCATGGCTTAAGTCGTCTAAAGGCCAAATAGTAACCGTTGCTGAAGGAGATTCAATTGGTAATTATGGCAAAATCCTTGTTATTGACGCAGCGAATGGGGTGGTTCTCACAAGCTCGGGCGTTGCTTTCCGTTAGGCGCTGGGTATCCCTGGGAGCCCTGCTTTATTTCGTTTCTGAAAACGCATACGCTGCTCCAGATTTACAAGCCATTCTAACCAATGTCAGCAAGATTATTGTTCCCTTAACAGCGCTGGTATTGCTCTTTTCTTATATAGGGGGTGTTTGGATGATTATCCACGCGCTCACCATGATGAAAAAATTTGGTAATATGTCAATGCAGGCTCAACCGGGTGAATTGGGTGGCCCTTTGATACAACTCTGCGTCGGAGCGGTCTTAATTTATTTGCCCACCTCTACCGATACATTCATGACTTCTCTTTTTGGGGCCAGCGATTCTATTTTTGGCTCTGGTAGCGGTGGTGTTAATTATAGCAACGCAGGCTCCGGTGCAGAACTATTAGGTTATCTGCCCACCGACAGCTTTGCGCAACAATGGGCTTCTATGGCGAATACCTTGGTATTATACATTCAATTTGTAGGCTTTTTGTCGTTTGTGAAAGGATGGTTTATTCTATCTAAATCGGGAGGTCAGGGCGGACAACAGGGAAGTGTTGCCAAAGGCGTCACGCATATTCTAGGTGGACTCGTTGCGATAAACTTTATTGCTGCGGTCAATATTATCAGTAATACGATTTTTGGTACATAATGAGTGTATGGAGATGTTATGAATAAAGTAGGAGGCCATGATGAAATTAAAGCGTAATGTAGTCATCACAACGGTAGCAGCGCTGGCTGCGTTTACCCCAGCCATTTTGCTAGCAGCCGGGGGAGATATTACCTCGATCGCAGCAACGGTTACAACGCAAGCAACTGCAATTGCCAAACTGCTCAAGGTAACTGCTTACGTTGCAGGCGTAGGCTTTGCACTCGCGGGCGTTTTGCAATTTAAAACCCATAAGGAAAATCCGCAACAAACGCCTTTAAGTAAGCCCGTGGTTATGATTGTCGTTGCTGCATGTTTGTTATTCTTGCCGACAATCTTAGACATTGCAGGCGCTTCACTGTTTGGCGCTGGCGCTACCTCCTCAGCACCCGGTGGAGGTGGATTAGGCGGAAGTTAATGAACTTACTCCCTCTGGCGCTCCGTGCAGAACGTGGTAATTGGCAACGCTTTATGAACCGAAAGGCGAATAAAGCGTTTGCTGTTGTAAGAGATAAAGTTTTTGCCAGAGATGATTTTAGCTGCCGCTACTGTGGTTTTCAGATTAAACAGTTTCAAGAAGTCTTGAATATTGATCAAAATTACGATAATAATCAGCTGGATAATTTAGCAACTGCCTGCCACTTTTGTGCACAGTGCTTTTTCTTGGATTCTGTCGGACTCGATGGCAAAAGCGGCGGTACGATTATCTATTTGCCCGAAATCAGCCAAGCCGATCTTAATCATTTTTCCCGTACTCTTTTTTGCAGCATGTTGCGGGATTCTCCTTACAAAGGAAAATTACAGGCCGCTTACTTAAGCTTAATGGATCGTGCTAAACCTGTGGAAGAGGTCTTTGGGCCCCATACTCAAAACCCTATTATCTTTGGCCAAACGGTTATTGATACCGGTTTAACAGCAGTACAACTGAAACACCCGATTTTTTCTGAACTCAAATTACTACCAACGCGCAAGTATTATAAAACCGAAACGGAATATTGGAAGTCCACGGTTTTTGCAAATATTCCGTTATAAATAGATTGGCTATATAAAAATAACTTTTTCTTTTAATAAGCGAGCTAATGTTTG
The DNA here is from genome assembly GCA_035576045.1 of Gammaproteobacteria bacterium. GTDB lineage: Bacteria > Pseudomonadota > Gammaproteobacteria > UBA6186 > Azoamicaceae > CADEGZ01. Next base: position 7,071 of record DATLWY010000060.1, read on the forward strand.
GGCGTAGCAAGTTGAGCCATCGAAAAAAGGGAAAGTTATTTTTGCACAGCGTCTATAGGAGGTCTATAATTTACCGATGAGTATTATTGATCCTGTATTAGATAGCATTGATGGCGTACTGGCATGGCTCAGCGCATCTCTTGGCCAACTGGCGGAATCCTATTGTGATTTAGAAACGGCAGATGGTGAAGAAACGTTGGTGGGCCGAGATGGATCGCTGGTTTCAATCTTAAAGATCGACGGTGCCACCTTCTTAGTAGGCCCCGATGAATTTACGCGAATGCACGAAACCTTGACGCATTCTTTGCAAACCTGTTTATCCCGTCCGGGACACGCCATTCAAGTCTTTTTCCAACACGATAAAGACACCATAACCCGAGACCTTAACGAGATTCTCGCCCCAGCACGCCAAACAGCTCAACAACTCGGCCTTTCATTAAACGATCTTTTCTCCGAACGCGTTCAAGAACTCCGTCGATATTGCGCTTCAGAATCCATGTATATCGTCGTGTGGTCGCTCCCCTCTAGTTTAACAAAGGCGCAACAAGAACAATCGATTAAAGATCGTACAGAACGCGCTAAAACGGTAAAAATACCCCTTATTCGAAATGCACAAAATTTTATGCGAGCCATTCCCGAATTAAGAGATGGCCATGATTCTCTCGTGCGCTCTTTAGTGAATGACTTTAATGGCATGGGTTTACTCACAAAATTGCTAGACGTCCATGCCGCTTGCCATGCTATTCGCGAATCAGTTGACTTCGATTTTACAGATCCCAAATGGCAACCGTACCTGCCTGGCGATGTGATCCCCGTTAGAGAAACTAAAAATTTTGCGGGAGATATATCGGATGTACTTTGGCCAACCCTCGCTAAACAATTAATACCACGGGATGGCGAAATCTTAAACCTTCGCACCGCCCGTTTAGGTGACAGAGTCTACGGTACCGTTTCTATTGATTTATTTCCAAAGGAAATCTCTGCCTTCGGTGTTTTATTTGGCCGTGTTCTAAATGCGCAAATTCCATGGCGAATTTCCTTTTTAATCGCCGGTGGTGGCGTACAATCTTTGGGATTAAAATCAACGCTGGCAACCATTTTAAGTTTTGCCCATAGCAATAACCGCTTAATCGGTAACGCTGTTGAATTATTGCGCTCTTTAGAAGTCAATACAGACGATGCTATTGTCAAACTACAAGTTACGGCCTCAACTTGGGCAAAAGTGGGGGATGAAAAATTACTGCGTTTACGTGTCGCAGAACTCGCTAAAGCCATTCAAGGATGGGGATATTGCGAAACTTCTGAGATATCGGGCGATCCGTTTGCAGGCATGATGTCTAATGCATTAGGGATTTCTGCAAACAGTATTGCAACGGCCTCGGTTGCCCCCTTGTCGGATGTTACGTTTATGCTGCCCTTTACACGCCCTGCTTCTCCTTGGGCAACAGGGGCGGTATTATTTCGATCGGTAGATGGAAAACCCTGGCCCTATCAACCAGGTTCCACTCAACAAACCACCTGGATCGATTTAATATATGCAAGGCCAGGTTCGGGTAAATCGGTTTTATCAAATGCTTTAAACCTTGCTTTATGCCTCTCCGGCGGTATACGACGCCTACCGAATATTGCCATTGTCGATATAGGTCCCTCTTCAAGTGGTCTTGTTTCTTTAATTAAAGAAGCATTACCCAAAGATAAACAACATTTAGCCGCATATCATCGTATGCGCATGCGGCCTGAAATGGCCATTAATCCATTCGATACGCAACTGGGTGCACGTTTTCCAACCCCCCAAGAACGCGCCTTTTTGGTGAATTTTTTAACCTTACTCGCAACACCGGTTGGCCAAGAAAATGCTTACGATGGCATTACGGATATGTCGGGCATGATTATCGATGAACTCTATAAATCGCTTGCCGATACAGGCAATCCGCGCCCCTACACAGCTAACCTGCAACCCTTGGTAGATAAAGCGCTACCAGAATTAAATATTACTGTCGATAGCCGCACCACCTGGTGGGAAATTACCGATGCCCTCTTTACAGCAGGGCACACGCACGAGGCCAGTATTGCACAACGTTATGCGACTCCCTTATTAGCAGATGCCGCTTCTATTTGCCGTAACCAAACAGTAGCTGATCTGTATGGCTCTATTAAGTCACCTACCGGCGAACCCATTATAGATGGGTTTGGACGTATGGTTTCGGGTGCTATTCGCGAATATCCCATTTTATCGCAACCAACCGCATTTGATTTAGGGGAAGCGCGTGTTGTATCTTTAGATCTCGATGAAGTCGCAAAAACAGGCGGTGAGGCTGCCGATAGGCAAACCGCCATTATGTACATGTTGGCTCGCTATATTTTGGCACGCCATTATTACCTGACTGAAGATGTCTTAAAAGACTTGCCCGAACTATATCAAGCACATCATAAACAAAGGATTTTAGAGATTCGAGAAGATCCCAAACGTATTGTATTCGACGAGTTCCATCGTACTTCTAAATCAAAAGCCGTTCGCGATCAAGTCATCGTCGATATGCGCGAAGGTCGAAAATGGAAAGTACAAGTCGCCTTAATTTCGCAATCCTTGGAAGATTTTGATCCCGTTATGGTGGAATTTGCCACTTCTGTTTTTATTATGGATGCAGGCCCAAAACAAGCAGTTGAGCGCTCTACAAAAGTTTTTGGTTTATCGGATACCGCACGACTGGCTTTAGAAACGCGTGTTCATGGCCCCCGCGCTGGCGGTGCCACTTTCCTAGCGCAATTCTCTACCAAACAAGGCGTGAATACACAATTAATTACCAGCACCATTGGCCCTATTGAACTCTGGGCATTTAATACAACTTCAGAAGACGCCAGAATTCGAAATGCCTTATACGAAAAAATTGGCGCGTCCGAAACGCGAAAATTTTTGGCCAGCATGTACCCCTCGGGCTCGGCCGCCCGCGTAGTTGAGGAACGAATGGGGCAAATCAAGGACAAAACCGGCTTAATTTCAGATGATAACGCCCAAAGTGTTGTAGAAGAATTGATCACAGAACTTCATGAACGCTATAAGAAAAATGCGGCCGCAGCCGCACTTCCGCCGTCCACTTCACAAACATAAAAGCATTAAATAAATACGCAACCACTCTTGTTAGTTGCTCTGAGCTGCATGCCGCAAGCATTTTTCAGCTAAAATGCCGGACGAGGGAAACAAAGGCAATTTCTCGTGGACAATGGGTTTATTTTTTCTTGCAAGCGAACTTAAGGTACCGTTCTGAGGTTCAGGCGCTACATTTTCTTGCTCGAAAAAACATTCTTGAATTTTAATGCGCAATTTTTTTTCTATCCTCTGCAATTTTTTTGCTAAAATCTGTGTATTATTCGGTTTTTTTAGATAATGCTCTTGAATTTCCGTGTTCAAAGTCTTTTTTCGATTTAGCGTATTATTTAATTTTTTTAAATATTCTTTCATTTCATTAATCAGTGGTCTATTTTTTTCATTTGTATCCACTGCTCTCAATAAAAGAATATCTAAATCATCCAGCGCGTGAGTGGCATTGCTGAGTTTTCCTCTTCTACTGTACAACTTGTTTAATATATCATTGTAGTCATTGCCCAAAGCGGGCATAAAATGTATCATTCTCTTTTTAATGTGGCCCAATCGAATTTCGCGGATCTTTTTCAATACCGCATCTATGCCTGGCCTTTTTTGTAGCGGTTCGGTCATTTGACAAATTAAACGACATAATGCTATTGCTTCTGCCGATAAGTTTCTGCGTTTTTGATATTCTGGATCTTTTGCACCAAAAATAACC
>DATLWY010000061.1:0-9567 GCA_035576045.1 Gammaproteobacteria bacterium
TAAAGTCGGTTGATTAGGGTGTGTTTGAGCGTCTATGATTGCTTTTTTAATCATGTCGCGATTATGGCCATCCACATCGCGCATCACCTGCCAACCATAGGCCTCAAAACGCTTAGGCGTATCATCTAAAAACCAACCTGCAACTTTTCCATCAATCGAAATGCCATTATCATCCCAAAATACAATCAGTTTTCCTAATCCTAATGTGCCGGCGAGAGAACTCACTTCGTGCGAAATGCCTTCCATTAAACAACCGTCACCCACAAAACAATAGGTAAAATGATCAACAATCAGATGATGTTCACGATTAAATGTTTTGGCGAGAATCGCTTCTGCAAGCGCCATGCCAACTGCATTGGCTAATCCTTGTCCTAATGGGCCCGTGGTAGTTTCTACACCGGGTGTAAATTTATATTCCGGGTGGCCGGGCGTTTTAGAATGTAATTGTCGAAATTGTTTTATATCTTCAATCGATAAATCGTATCCCGTTAAATGCAACAACGCATATTGCAACATAGAACCATGGCCATTCGATAAAATAAATCGATCACGATTTGCCCAGGCAGGATTTTTGGGATTGTGTTGTAAAAATTCGTTCCATAACACTTCGGCAATATCTGCCATACCCATCGGCATCCCAGGGTGGCCGGAATTGGCTTTTTGGACTGCATCCATGCTTAAAGCACGAATAGCATTGGCTAGTTCAAATGGAGAGGGCATTGTCTCGAATCCTCTTATTCAGGAATAGAATTTAAGAGGGGAATTGTAACATTTGTAACCAATTGAAATGTACTATATCTTCTTGTGGACGACCGACCTATGATTAAGAGCTGGAGCTGTGCATTTACAACAGATTTTTAGACAAAAATTCCATAAATAGAAAAAATAAATTGATTTATTGTACAAAATGTGCAATTATTAACATAATTTTCTTTGCGCTGGGGATTTCTCATGCTAGTTGAATTTAAAGTAACCAATTATCGCTCCTTTCAAGAGCCCGCTGTGTTAAGCATGGTGGCAAGCAAAGACGATACCTTTGAAAATTCTAATTGTTTGGAAGCTAACCCTAGATTATTACGCTCTGCAGTCTTATATGGTGCTAATGCAAGCGGTAAAAGCAATCTTATTTTCGCATTAGCTTTTATGAAAAATATGGTGGAGGCTTCCGCTACTCAACTTAGAGAGGGCCAGCCGCTCAATATAGCACCATTCCGCTTTAACGCGGCAACACTTAGTCAACCATCCGAACTAGAAACTACTTTTATTGATAATGGAATACGCTATGAATATGGCTTTGCCGCAAATGCCACTCGAATTGTCAAAGAATGGTTAATTGTTTACAAAACGGCCAAACCCCAATGTTGGTTTGAAAGAGAATATAACGAAAGCGAAAATAAAGATAACTGGTATTTCGGCCCCCATTTATTAGAAAGTCACCGGCATCAAATTTGGCAAGAATCTACCCGGACAAATGCACTTTTTCTTTCTACCGCCGTTAATCTCAACAGTGAACAATTGCGCCCAATTTATAAATGGTTTGCAGAACAACTTATCGTTCTTCCTTTCCCCAATATACCCATCTCTCCCGAAATTACACTGGAACACCTCCAAAAAAACAAAAAATCTAAAATCATTGATTTTCTGCAAGCAGCCGATTTAGGGATTAAAGATGTTCATATTGAAATGCAGAAAAGAAAACAGGTTCAAGTTCAGTGGAAATTTCAACCTGGAACCGAACATCAATTTATTACAGAACCAGAAAAAGAAATAGACATCCCTATCATTACTTTTATTCATCACGGAAAAAATAATCAGGCTGTTGCTTTTGATATTGGTGAAGAATCGCACGGAACTCAAAGATTATTTTCTTATGCGGGATTCTTTCTTGAAATATTAAGCAAAGGAAAAACATTGATTATCGATGAGCTAGATAGCAGCTTGCATACGAAAATGGTAGGTTTTCTGATAAAACTTATGCATAATTCTAAACATAATCAAAATAATGCGCAGTTAATTTTTTCTACGCACAACACCTCCCTTCTAGATACGAACGAGCTTTTCCGAAGAGATCAAATCTGGTTTATTGAAAAAAATATTGAACAAGCCTCACAATTATATCCATTAACTGATTTCAGCCCAAGAAAAGGGGAAGCAATCGAAAAGGGGTATTTAATGGGACGCTATGGTGCGCTGCCATTTTTTGACTTTTTCGAATAATTCTAAAAAGGAACGCGCATGAGATCGAATAAAATTTTTCAAACGAAACGCGAAACCCCACGCATTCTTACGCGCCATGAGCCACAAAAAGCACCTTATAGTACTTATCTCATTGTGTGTGAGGGAAAAACAGAGCGCCTTTACTTTAAAGGTCTACGTAGCCACTATCGTCTAAATATAGCGAATATACTATTTATAGAACCGAAAGGCTCAGCCCCCATTACTCTCGTAGATGAAGCTATAAAACATGTAAAATCCAATCCTGGAATCGATCACGTGTACTGTGTTTTTGACCGAGACAGTCACACTACTTATCATCAAGCCATTGATAAAATTAATGGACAAAATTCAAAAAAAGATCCGGAAAATAATACAATATATGAGGCCATTACTTCTACACCTTGTTTTGAAATTTGGATACTCTTGCATTTTGCATACACTACTCAACAATTTCAGCGGACAGGAACTCGTACGCCCGCAGACAATTTAAAGTCTCTTATAAAAAAAGAATATCTTCCGGATTATTCTGAGACAAACGAAAATGTATTTAATTTATTAATTGAAAAACTCCCTGTGGCATTGAAAAACTCAAAAAAATTGTTACAAGAAAACGAAAGAACCCAATCAAACAATCCCGAAACAAAATTACATTTGTTGGTAGAACTTTTAATGAATTTAAAGAGGTAATGATAACTTATGGAAAGATCTAAATCCGTTTATTGGAAACTTGTATTAGGTATAAAAAGAAAATTTAAAAATACTGTTTTTTTATACCGTCAAATAACTCGGTGATCGATCAGTGACAATCATTTACAGCTAAACATGGTGTACAGACCGAATCTAAACTACTTATAGTTGTTTAATTAACCTCATTTACGCTGTACAATAATCCCATGCATAAAACATCTACAGCACAATTGTCTACCCCATCCGCAGCCTGGCAAGGTGCCTTCTGGATAATGCTATCTCATACCTGTTTTTCGGGGATTAACGCCGTTGTGCGGCATTGGTCAGGGGGTGTAGATGCAGGTATCGAAAGTTTGCCTGTGCCCGTCATACAGTTTTTTCAAAATCTATTTGGCACTTTATTTTTATTGCCATGGATACTGAAAGCACGCGTCGGTAGCTTTAAAATACGCTACGTTGGACTACACCTTACTCGCATTGCTGCCTCTGTTCTAGGCATTTATTTATGGTATCTTTCTTTAAAGGCGATGCCAATCGCAGAAAGCGTTGCATTAGGTTTTACAGGACCAATTGTGAGCATTATTGCGGCATCCATTTGGCTTAAAGAAAAAATAAATCTCCAACGTTTATTAGCGATAATATTAAGTTTAACGGGCGCTTTTGTTATTTCGCGCCCTGATCTCGCACTCAGCGAAAATGTGCATGCTATCGGACTTGCTGCGTTACTACCGCTTTCTTCAGCACTGGCAATTGCTATCAGCAAATTATTAACCCGAAAATTAACAACATTAGGGGAAACGCCAACGGTACTTGCCACTTATCTTTTATTACTGATGGCCCCGGTTTCTTTAGTGCCTGCACTTTATGAATGGACAACCCCAAGTATTACTCATTGGCCTTGGTTAATCCTATTAGGCGCATTGGCGGCTGGCGCCCATTTATCGTTTGCAAAAGCTTATCAGCTAGCGGAAGTAACCTTCTTAACACCCATTGGGTTTAGCAAATTTTTTATCAATGTTTTGGTGGGATATTTGGTGTTTTCTGAATTGCCTGTTGAAAAATCTCTATGGATTGGTGTTGCTACAATTTTCGCAAGCATTTTTGTCTTAAGCTATTCTTCTTTTAGACCCGTTTTACTGGATTACAAAATCTCTTTATATTCTTGGGCTAATCGTTTTAGATCCAGTTGATTCAAAAATAACGAATAACATATCCACGAACTTAAAGCCGCTAAATCTTTAAATTGCAGGGGCACATAGCTGCATCTGCAGTGAGATCATCGCTTACTTTCACATACGTTTTTTCTCCCTCATCTTCAAAATACTGCGACAACCGTTGGCCTAAAATATTAGCCGCTTCTTCACTGGTATAAATTTTCTGATCTGACCCCATTTCAGTTTGTGTTGCAATAAAAGATAAGGTATTCGAAATCAACACTGCCAAATCATTTAAAGTGGGCGACCCTGCATAAAAAGTATCACCTGAACTCCCATATAACTGTTTTGCATAACGCGCGAAATGCGGTGTTCCTCGGGCCTTCAGCATTTCGATAACAGTACAATATTCGCGACACATGCGCTGCATAAGAGCGCCAACATTGTTAAATTGCCCGAGCTCCCGGCTGATATCCCGTTCGATCTCATTAAACTCATTAATTTTTTTGTCCGGATCAAACTTTAGAGGATTTTGCGCATAAAATTCTGGACCACGTACATGAGGCAGTTCTTTACAACCGCTCTTAAAAAAAGCCCTTTCAACGGTATCGCCCCATTTTACCCCATCTAAAACTTCAACAGGTTCTTTTGCAGAGACAATCCTTTCTGAAAATTTACGAATCACTTGATGGTATTTTTTATTAATCACAATACTTCCTAATAAGCTTAAGCTATTAAATTATTCTATCAGGAATTACGATAATTAAGCACCCCACCTCGGGCTTTCTTTTTTATAAAATTTCTTTATATTCTTGCGCCAATCGTTTTAGATCGAGTTGATTTAAAAACAATGAATAACACATCCACGAACTTAAGGCAGCTAAATCCTTAAATTGCGGGGGCACATATTTGGGGGGAACAACAATGCCCTCTTCTACTAAATCACTTAAAACATGCAGATCTTCCAATGTTGCTTTACCCAAAAATAGCAAGGGAATACGCGACAATAATCCGCGTTGTATGGCTAATCGAATGTAATTATAAATAAGAATAAAACCTTTGTTGTACACCAAATCTTTGGTAAAAGGACCACCATCGGCTGTACTGCCTCTAAATACACGTGTGCTTCGTGTGTAACTTTCTGCTTCGGATAGCCCTTGCTCACGAAAAAAATTAAAGATATCTAAAAAATTTCCCCCTTTTTCTGCCATATTAACCGCACGAATACGATCAGTGACAGCTTGTATTCGTCCGGGATGTGAAGAGAAGGTAAAAATTTCCATAATAATTGCCAATCCTTCTTGTGTGGTAGTTGAAGAAGGCGGCCCTTTACTTAAAAAAGTACAAATCGGTTGGCTCATGCCATTTAATGTTGTGGCTAAATGCACCCAGCCTTCGTGCACTTCTAATACACGTAAATCTCTGTCACTAAACAGGGCAGTTTTTCTTAATTTTATACACTCTGCACCCGCCGCTGCATCCGCAATAATGTCATCGCTTAATTTAACACGTGTTTTCTCTTTTTCATCCTCAAAATACAACGATAATCGTTGTCCTAAAATAGTAACAGCCTCATCCCCTGTATACTTTTTTTCATCTAATTCTGACCCCGTTTGCTTTTCGATACAAGACAATGTATTCGAAATTAAGATCGCTAAATCGGTTAACGTAGGCGCTCCCGCATAAAAAGCGTCATCTGCGCTTCCATAAAGTTGTTGTGCATAACGCGTAAAATGCGGTGTTCCTCGTGCATTTAACATTTCAACCACGGTGCAATATTCGCGACACATCCGTTGCATAATGGCACCAACGCTATTAAATTGCCCAAGCTCACGCCGAATATCTCTTTCGATTTGATTAAATTCATCAATTTTTTTATCAGGATCAAACTTAAGAGGATTTTGCTCGTAAAATTCTGGTCCACGTACATTGGGCAGTTCTTTGCAACCACTTTTAAAAAAGGCTTCTTCAACGGTACTATTCCATTTTAAAGCATCTAAAATGCGAATGGGCCGCTGTGCAGCTACAATCTTCTCTGAGAGATCACGAATCACTTGATGGTACTTGGTATCAATCATAACGCCCCCTAATAATTTAGGATAGTCTATTCTTTAAGCATGTAACGCCACTTTAGAAGAAAATATGATGATTATGAAGCATATCCCTACGAGCACGCCCTTTTTATTTACGTCGGAATCGGTTTCTGAAGGACATCCGGACAAAATTGCAGATCAGATCTCTGATGTTGTACTTGATGCCATTCTGGCCGAAGATAAAAATGCACGCGTTGCCTGCGAAACCTTGATTAAAACGGGCATGGTATTCATTTCCGGAGAAATTACCACGCGGGCATGGGTCGATCTTGTCTTATTAGCGCGCCAAACCATTAATCATATTGGTTACACGCATTCGGATGTGGGATTTGATGGAAATTCCTGTGCCGTTTTAAACGCGATAGGAAAACAATCTACCGATATTGCAGAAAGCATAGAAGGCGCTTTAAATAACGAACAGGGCGCAGGGGATCAGGGTCTTATGTTTGGATATGCATCCAATGAAACCTCTGTATTAATGCCTGCACCCATTCTCTACGCACATCTCTTAATGAAGAGACAGACGATGGTGAGAAAAAATGGCACGCTACCCTGGTTAAGGCCTGATGCAAAAAGCCAAATCACGTTTCTTTATGACGAAAATCACAAACCGAACCATGCAGATACCATTGTGCTTTCCACCCAACATGCTCCAGACATTAGTCATGCCGTATTAACAGAAGCAGTTATAGAGGAAATTATTAAACCCATTATCCCTACGCATTTTATCACTAAAAAAACACGTTTTTTGGTAAACCCGGGTGGAAGATTTGTCATTGGTGGACCCATGGGCGATTGTGGCTTAACCGGCAGAAAGATTATTGTTGATACCTATGGCGGTATGAGCAGACATGGCGGTGGCGCATTTTCGGGTAAAGATCCTTCTAAAGTCGATCGATCTGCCGCTTATATGGCAAGATATATTGCAAAAAACCTCGTGGCCGCGGGCATTGCTGATCGATTAGAACTTCAAATTGCCTATGCCATTGGTATAGCAAAGCCCCTTTCTATTGGGGTAGAAACTTTTGGGACGGGTAAAATTCCCAATATAACCATTTGCGATATTATCCGGGACTTCTTTGATCTTCGTCCCGCCCAAATTATTAAAACGCTTGACCTATTAAGGCCAATCTACGCCCCAACAGCTGCCTATGGTCATTTCGGTCGAGAAGAACCCGATTTTACGTGGGAACAAACCCATATGGCCGAGGCCCTAAGAGAAGCTGCAAAACTGTAATTGTTGTTTTCAAATAAGGGCTTGCCGAATGTTATAAAGATCCTTGTACTCGTAAAAGAACCTCTGCTAAACTTCGGCTATGAAACTTCCCCGTCTTTTTCAAAACAGACCTTTACAAATCAGTGATCACATAGAGTTAGACCCTAACGCTTGCCATCGTTTAACCGCTGTTTTACGCGCAGAAACCGACAGGAAAGTCATTTTATTTAATGGGGATGGCTTTGAATATTTAAGCATTATCACCTTAATTAAACGTAATCGCGTCAGTGTAACAATCTTAGGAAAAACAAGAAAAAATTTGGAATCCGTGTTAGAAATTCATTTGGGTCAAGTGATTTCTAAAGGCGAAAAAATGGATTTTGTCGTTCAAAAAGCAACCGAATTGGGTGTTAAAAAAATCACACCGCTTTTTTCAGAACGCAGCGTCGTGCACCTTAAGCAAGATCGCTTAGAAAAAAAGACCGAGCACTGGCAAAAAATCGCCATCCACGCGGCAGAACAATGTGGTAGAACAGTGGTTCCCGCTATTGAACACCCTATCCCGATCGCGGAGTGGGTCTTGAATCGAGATGAAAAGACACGCTTAGGCCTCGATCCCTTAAGTCTCGGTGGATTAAACACGCTTCCTATTCTTGGGTCTGTAGCGCTACTCATTGGTCCTGAAGGAGGGCTCACCGAACAAGAGCTCATTTATGCCAAAGAACGAGGTTTTCAGACGGTGAGCTGTGGACCTCGCATTCTGCGAACCGAAACCGCAGCCCTAGTCGCTATTACCGCACTACAATGCAAAGCTGGGGATTTGTAACAAATCTTATAGTTTGATAATATGAAATCCATGAGAAATGAATTTAGGATAAATCAATGCTACTCGATCTTACTTCATTGGAAAAAGCGCTAGCACAGCTTGAGGAAGCATTAAAATATTGTACATCTCGTTTAGCAAAAACGGATGAACGGCTTGCCTTACATTTACGCGCAGGGGCAATCCAAGCTTTTGAGTTTAGCTATGAATTATCATTAAAAATGGTTAAGCGTTACCTGAGCTTAACAGAGGCTAATCCCGGCATTATTGATGAAATGACCTTTAATGAACTCCTTAGAAAAGCATATGAAAAGGGATTATTAAAATCTGAGCTTGCCGTCTGGAAAGAATTTCGACGAGAACGTGGAACAACGAGCCATACTTATGATGAAGAAAAGGCACAAGCTGTCTTTGAAAACATCCCCATTTTTTTACAAGACGCACAATTTTTATTAGCCAACCTCAAACAACGTTCGAGGCATAGCATTGAATAACGCAATTGATATTTGTGCCTCTGATCTCAAAATTGTACAAAATATATTAAGAAATACACTGGCTAAAAATGCAAAAGTTTGGGTTTTTGGTTCTCGTGTTAAGGGAACGGTGAGAAGAGCGTCAGATTTAGATATCGCAATTGATGTGGAACGAAAGCTAAAAAACAAAGAAAAAAGCGAGCTATTTCATGCCTTTGAAGAATCTGATTTACCCTACAAAGTAGATATTGTTGATCTTCAAAATGTCGATGAAGGCTTTAAAAAAATTATTGACCAGCAGAAAGTTATTTTAAATTTTGAGTAACAAATCACTCAATATTTCAGAAAAAGGCTCCCCATTTAATTTTAGCCAGAGCTTGATTAGGAGGACGACAGAAGAATATTTATTTTGAGCTATTGCAAAGTTATTTTGTTAGAAAAATTCCCAACATTTAAAGGTTAAGAATAATTTGCCGCAACCCAAACTTGCCCGCTTAACTTTAGATGAGCGACAAATCTCGCAACCGCTATAGCAAAAGTCTTACATAAAATGGGGTTCGAAAGGGTTTATTTTAAACAGGTCGCCATATACACTGAGTTCTAGTGAGTAGTACACGGAATCTTAAGAAGTGCAGGGATGCACGGAATGGGCACTGATGCCCGGCTACGCCCAACGATCACAGGGAGTGTTCGTTGGGTGACCATCGTTTAACGTACTTAATAGCCATCTGAATACTGTATAAAAAAATAGCATTGTGGTCAACTAAAAACACTGCTAAAGTTGATATTTCTAACCCCTTATTTCATCCTCAACAGGAAATGCGATGTCTACGCTACCGCACACTTTGCCAAGCTTCTTTTGGCGCTTTATTAAACCGCAGCGTAGCCGTTTTCTATTTTTGAT
>DATLWY010000062.1:0-7264 GCA_035576045.1 Gammaproteobacteria bacterium
GCAAATTTACTGACGCCATAAGCACCCCAATAGGCTTTACCTGTTGAGCCCTCGTTGGCCGTTGTAAACACGATGCTCGCATCCAAGGAGCGCTTTAGAAGTGGCAAAGTTGCCTGTGTTAATAAAAACGCACTGTTTAAATTAACCTGTAACACTTGGTACCATTGTTCAATGGGATAATGTTCGAGCGGGGTTAAAGTGCCCAGTTCGGCAGCATTGTGTAATAGGCCGTCCAGTCGGCCAAAATGATGCTCAATGTTTTGTCGCAAGTCTTCATAGTCTTTAGGTGTCGCATTGGCCAGATTAAAAGGATAAATAGCAGGCACGGGGTGTCCCGCCGCTACAATTTCGTCATATAGCATTTCTAATTTTTTCACCATTCGTGCCAATAAAATGACAGTAGCGCCATGTGCAGCAAATATTTTAGCAACAGCGCGTCCTATACCGCGAGAGGCGCCAGTGACGAGGATAACGCGGTTTTTAAGTAGCTCGGCAGAAGGAGAATAGTTTTCTAAGTGGATGTTTGTATCGCTGTCTATCATGCCGTGTATTGTACCCTATAGGCGAGCAAAATTAAAATTTGTCGGTTTACTTGATTTTATGTAATGATTACAAAGGATCGAATAGGCTGCTAGAATTTAAAATATCAGTTGGAATATCCGCCTAAGATTGGCAAAAAGAAAGAGGTGTTTGTGATTCATATAGTGCGTACGTGGTTTAATCGATATTTTTCAGATCCCGAAGCTGTTTTGTTGTTTTTTGTATTAATGTTTGGATTTGGGCTGGTTGTCTTGATGAGTGAGATATTGGCCCCGGTATTAGCCAGTATTGTGATTGCTTACCTTTTAGACTGGATCGTTATCCACCTGCAGCAACTGAAGGTTCCCAGACTCGCAGCGGTTATTGTGGTGTTTTTGGGATTTTTGGGATTGTTTTTAATGTCCTTTTTGATTTTATTGCCTTTGTTGTGGAAAGAGGTGATCGCTCTCTTTAGCAATTTGCCCAATATGTTAATAAGGGGACAGCAACTGATCTTAGAATTAGTGACGCGCTTCCCGCAATTTGTAACACAAGAACAAGTAAATATTTTCTCTGGTCAGTTATTAAATGAGGCGCATAATTCTGCAAAAACAGTCCTATCTATTTCTTTATCTTCCATTACAGCGGTTATTACAGCAGTTGTCTATTTAGTATTGGTCCCCTTATTAGTGTTTTTCTTCTTGAAAGATCGTGACAAACTTGTGCAATGGGTAGTTGGATTTTTGCCACACAAGCGAGGGGTTTTAAGCCAAGTTTCTACAGAAGTGAACAGCCAAATTGGTAATTATATTCGCGGAAAAGTTGTTGAGATTCTAGTTGTCGCGCTGGCAACGTATTGCGTGTTCTGGTATTTCGGTTTGCAATATGCCGTTTTATTGGCTGCTTTAGTGGGAATATCGGTATTAATTCCTTATGTGGGCGCAATTGTGATTACCATTCCTGTTTTATTGGTTTCGTATTTTCAATGGGGTTGGGGTTCGCAGTTTGGTTATTTTACGTTGGTTTATCTCATCGTGCAGGGGTTAGATGCTAATATATTAGTGCCGTTATTATTTGCGGAAGCCGTTAATTTACATCCTGTTGCGATTGTTGTTGCCACCTTGTTTTTTGGAGGGGTTTGGGGGTTTTGGGGTGTGTTTTTTGCCATTCCTTTGGCAACACTGGTCAAAGCCGTGCTCAACGCTTGGCCAAAAGCAGGCAGAAAAATGAAGCGCTTGCCCTCTCTTGCTTAGAAAAACAAATAGTATTGGGCACTGATAAATAAACTAGGGTTGCTTGATAAATATGAAGTGGGGTTCAGCAGGCCAACCCGTGCTAACCACTTGGCTAAAGTCTGCTATTTAATAAGCGAAAATTTTACGACCTATTGCTAACCTGTCCTCTATTAGCCTCAAATAAATACTTTAACAACGTCTATACTTCTACAAAGACGTGTTAAATATTAAAATTATAGGGGCTATACTATTTTGGAAGCAACCGATTGGATACCGAGAATATTAGTCGTTGATGATAATTTTGCCATACATCATGATTTTAGAAAAATATTATTACCTAGCGAACAAGATGATAGTGTTTCTGCCACAAGACTCAATAATATAAAAAATAGTTTATTTCAAGAAGAAAATAATGCAAATTTAAAATTGCCTCTTTATAAACTTGACTTTGCCTCTCAAGGTGAAGAAGCCTTAAAATTAGTCAAAAATGAAAGCGATAATCCGTATGCCGTGGCATTTGTGGATATTCGTATGCCGCCCGGCTGGGATGGGGTGGAAACGATTCAACAAATTTGGCGGGTTGATCCCTATATACAGATGGTGATATGCACTGCGTATTCTGATTATTCGTGGGATGAAACCATCAAAAAATTAGGCGAATCAGAAAACCTTTTGATTCTTAAAAAACCATTTGATGTCATTGAAGTACGACAATTAGCCTATTCTTTAAGTCGAAAATGGAAGATTCAATCACAATTGGATGTACATATGACGGGTTTAGAAAATTTAGTGACTAAACGCACCGCTGCATTGGAAACTTCTTTGGCACTAATTCGATCTACTTTGGAATCTACTGCAGATGGCATTTTAGTCGTGGATGTTTCAGGACAAGTGGTTGACTTCAATCAAAAATTTATCGAAATGTGGAATATACCCCAAACAGTTATGCAAAAAAATAATTTTGACAGTATTGTCGAATTTGCTTCAAATCAATTAAAAACCCCTAAAAAATTAATTTCTGTTATAAAATCTAATTATGAGACTCTCAATATTGACAGCTTTTCTGAAGTTGACCTTAAAAATGGAAAAACTTTTGAGATCTATTCTTTACCACACAAAGTGCGTAATATCATTGTTGGTAGGGTTTGGGATTTTCGCGATGTCAGTGAACGAAAAAAAATGCAAGATGCGCTACTCAAAGAAGCGACAACTGACCAATTGACAGGACTGCCTAACCGTGGCCTTTTTTATGATAGGATAAATCAAGCTATTGCTGAAGCCGAAAGAAATAAAACATTTCTCGCTATAGTCTTTTTGGATATTGATCGATTTAAATTAATCAATGACAGTCTTGGGCATAGCATGGGCGATTATTTACTCAGAGCCATTGCAAGAAAACTGTCAAAAATAGTTAGAAAAGCGGATACAGTCAGTCGTTTAGGGGGAGATGAATTTGTTTTATTGCTTACAGATTTACATGGAAAAGAGCAAGCTCAGTTGGTTGCCAATAAAATACTTTCAAAAATTGCTTCGCCCCTTGAAGTTGAGGACCATAAATTTTCTGTCACTGGCAGCATTGGGGTCAGCTTCTATCCTAATGATGGAACAACTGTCGAAGCACTGATAAAAAATGCTGATATCGCCATGTATGTCTCAAAAGAGTTGGGTAAAAATACAATAAATTTTTATTCGGAGAGCATGAGTAGGAAGTTTCTGACTCGACTCACGTTAGAAAACGATTTGCGAGAGGGGCTTGACCGCAATGAAATTGTTGTTTTTTATCAGCCATTTATTAATCTAAACACTTCAGAAATTGTTGGTGTTGAAGCTTTAGCCCGTTGGCAGCATCCTGTGCTTGGATTATTACAACCCGTAGAATTCATTAGCTTAGCGGAGGAAACCGGCCTTATTTGTCAGCTGGGGGAGCAGGTCTTGAAGATTGCCTGCAAACAAAATAAAAAATGGCAAATTGCAGGATATAAGCCCATACAGGTATCAGTTAATATCTCTAGCAAACAATTGAAATCAGCAAAATTTGACGAAATTTTGAAGAAAATTCTCGAAGAAACGGGGCTTGATTCGCAATATTTAGAGCTAGAATTAACCGAAAGTGTGATCATGGATAATACTGAAGACGTCATGACAATCGTTAAAAAAATTAAAAATATGGGTATATCTTTATCCATGGACGATTTTGGTACCGGGTATTCCAGCTTAAATTATTTAAGGCATTTTCCTTTTGACAAATTAAAAATAGACAAATCATTTATTTTGAATGCGGAATCTAATTCAGATAATGCGAATTTGGTTAAAACTATTATTGCCATGGCAAAAAATTTAAAATTAAATATTGTCGCTGAAGGAATGGAAACAGAAGAACAACGCGAGTTTCTTAGAAAAAATAATTGTCTTGAAGCGCAAGGATTTTTATTTAGTAAGCCTATCAATTCAGAACATATGAGTGATTTGTTGAAAGCACAACAGTTTAAAAAAGCCGAACAAGGAGAAAATCATGAAAATTGAAACTTTTAACTACACCGAAGAGAAAAGTTGGTCTGTACCTTCTTTTCCATTGTTAGACTCCAGCAACACATTAATTTTGATTTTTGCAGCGCCACAGTTCATCGAGAATCCAAAACCCATTTTAGAATTGATTAAAGCTTATCCAGAAGCGAAAATAACCGGTTGTTCTTCGGCTGGCGAAATTTTTGGGCCCGTTGTTAACGACGATTCGTTATCTGTCGCTGTTGTAAAATTCGATCACACAACGGTTAAAATAGAATCTATGGCTAATAATAATAGTCAAGCCTCATATACAGCGGGATCGACGTTGGCAAAAAAATTGCTAGGTGAAGATTTAAAAAGTATATTGGTGCTTTCGGATGGATTAACAGTTAACGGTACTGAGCTCGTTAAAGGCTTTAATGATACTGTGCCCGATAATGTAGTGGTAACAGGAGGTCTTGCGGGAGATGGGAGCGCTTTTAAACGTACGTGGGTTATTTATAATGGCTCACTGCTAGAAAATACAATTTGCGCCGTCGGATTATATGGTAAAAAACTGACAGTTGGGCATGGTTCTAAAGGCGGTTGGGATACTTTTGGGCCAGAACGACGTGTTACGCGCTCAAAAGGCAATGTTTTGTACGAATTAGATGACAAGCCTGCTTTGGCGCTATACAAGGAGTATTTAGGCGATCGCGCAAAAGATTTGCCCGCCAGCGGCCTACTCTTTCCGTTGATGATTCGAGAGGGTTCGAATAGCGAAAAGCAATTAGTACGGACTATTCTGGCTGTTGACGAAGATAAACAGTCTTTAACCTTTGCTGGGGATATGCCCATGGGATATTTAGCTAAACTCATGCGTGCCAATTTTGACAGACTCGTGACGGGTGCCAATGATGCAGCTGTACTAGCATCGAGCAATATAGCGGGCAAAGGTCCAATGCTCGCAATTGCGATTAGTTGTGTCGGGCGCAGACTTTTGTTAGGGCAGCGCATAGAAGAGGAAGCCGAGGCAACTTTAGAAATATTTCCAAAGGGAACGCTGCAAATTGGATTTTATTCTTATGGAGAGTTATCTCCCTATGCGACGGGTGGTACTTGCGATTTACATAATCAAACCATGACGCTAACCACTTATGCAGAGCAATAATGGAACAAGATAATTATCATGGTACTTTAATTAGGCAGCTAAAACGTTCCCAGCTGAGGGAAAATGTATTACCACAAGATATCGAGAGTTGGAAAAATTTCTTAAGCAGTGTTAATCGTGCTTATAATGAGTTTGATCAAGATCGCTATACACTAGAGCGATCCCAGGAAGTTGTATCCCGGGAAATGCAAACATTGGTTGACAGTTTAAATCAATCTCAAATGATTGCTCACCTCGGCAGTTGGCAAAGAGATATAAGAACAAACAAGGGGATTTGGTCTACAGAAATGTATAAATTATTTAATCGGGATCCGAGCTTAGGGGCACCTGATTTTGACGAAGTTTTTACTTTAATACATCCAGATGATCAAGAAAAACTCAAATTAATTGTTAATAATGCTGTTAAGAGTGGTGAAACTTTTAGTATGGAAATTCGCATCCCAAATAATGATAAAATGCGTTGGGTAGAGGTAATGGGAATCCCCCATTGTGAAAACAGCGACGGCCCAGTTATTGCCATCCATGGCACTTGTTTAGACATCACAACCAGAAAAGAGGCTGAAGTCTACACAGAATCTTTACATCAGCAGCTGCTGCAGACGGCCAGAAAAGCAGGTATGGCGGATGTCGCTACCAGTGTATTACACAATATTGGAAATGTTTTGAATAGCGTGAATGTGTTAGTAACAGTTTTAACTGAAATTCTTGAAAAATCGGAATTACGCAATTTTGAGAAAACGGTTCAAATTATGAACAATAACAAATCAGCGCTGGGGCCATTTTTTGCCAATCATCCGCAAGGTCAATATTTACTAGAGTTTTTAAATATATTGTCGGAAGCGTGGGTGAAAGATAAAAAGTACATGTTGTCGGAACTCTCTAAGTTAAATGAACATATCGGGCATATTAAAAACATTATTAGCGCTCAACAATCAATCAGTGGAAGCAAGGGCATGGTTGAAGCCATTAATCTTTCTACGTTATTAGAAGATTCTCTCATGATGGCTATGGCATCAGAGGTTAATAAACATGAAATTGAAATTATTCGTCGTTATGATTACAATGACTCTTTTTTAGTGGATAAAAATAAATTATCTCAAATCTTGATCAATTTAATTCGAAACGCACGGGATGCGGTTAACGAACACCCAGCCGATGGTAAAAAAATATTTATTCATAGCTTCTGTAAAGATAGTTATGTTTCTATTGAGATCTGCGATTCGGGAATAGGTGTAGAAGAGAACAAGCGTACACAAATATTTAGTCATGGCTTTACAACCAAAAAAGAAGGTCATGGTTTTGGATTGCACGCTAGCGCTTTAGCTAGTAAAGAAATGGGCGGGGACTTACAGGTTAAGAGTGAAGGGATTGGTAAAGGCGCAACTTTTATCGTAAAACTACCGATCATTAATAAGCTGCGCAGTGCGTCAGGTGTAATTACACTTTCGAATAAATAATTAAACTTCTGTGAACTTATTTTGTCCAACAAGAGCAGTAAGTCGTTTAATAGAGAGGGTGTTTTGGTATGAAGGCAGATGAAACAGGTAGTAAAGGAGAGGACGTTAGTGCGTCCAGGACAAATAAACTAAGCATTACCAGTATATTGGCCAGTACATTAAAGAATGTCTTTACACCAAAAACCGAAAAAGACTCAGCATTATTCTGGTTAGCCTTAGAAACAGATTTAAAAAATGCACTTAAAAATGAACAACTGAGCCTTAATTATCAACCTATTATGGATGTGCAAAATGATAAAATTTATGGCATGGAGGCTTTGCTCAGGTGGCATCATCCAGAGTTTGGCGCTATACCGCCCATTGATTTGTTTTCTGTCGCCGAAGCAATAGGTTTAGCA
>DATLWY010000063.1:0-4407 GCA_035576045.1 Gammaproteobacteria bacterium
CATTTTAATAATGCCATTTTAATTAAATGAAAAGTCTTGCACAAAAAAATAAGAAGACTACTTTATGAGCAGCCTTCTTGTTAATTTTAGTGGTGGCTAGAGACGGGGTCGAACCGCCGACACGCGGATTTTCAGTCTTCAGAATTTTATTATTTAAGTTTAACTGAGTTTGTAAGTGTTTGATTTTATCGGTTTTCTTCTTTTTATAAGTTTGTCTTAGTATTTAGTATTTAGAGCAGTTTTGATAGGTTGTTGCACAATTGTTGCACATGATTTTTTACCAATGCTCCTGAATGTTAAAAGTTTAGCTTACGACATAAACGATTTTAACGACAAAAGCAGAAGGTGCAATAATCTGATTACATTATAGTGACAAAACTCCTGTCAGTCTTTTCGAGGGGCTTTTTTATTGCCTCCAATTCAGAATTTAATAAGCAAGGATTTTAACAAAGTAGATACTGTCTTGACAGTCAAGCAGAAAAAGCCAAACTCGCGTCGAAGGCTCGTTTGTGCTTGAGAACTCCAAAAGCGATATGCAGCAATTTTCTCATTGCCGCGCACACTATCTGCATCGGTGTTTTGCCTCGCTTGTGCAATCGTTCGGCAAACTCTTTGATGATTTCATTGTGCTGCTTTGCCGTGATTGCCGGAAAATACAACGCCTTTCTCGGAAACTGACGATTAACCGCTTTATTTAATGCCGCCAGCCAATGCCACGCTTTTGACTGCTCGCCACAGTAATGCCCGACTACTTTTTTGCTGTACCAATCAAGAACCAGAACAACATACGCCCAACCGTCACGGGTCATCACTTTGGTCATGTCGATGCCCCACCATTGATTGGCTCGTTCCGGGCGCGGCTTGCGCGTGTTGCTCACACGTTTTGCCAAAAGGCGGGTATCGGCACGAACCAGTAAACCGTTTTCTTTCAAAAGCCGATAAACGCGCTTTCGATTTACTGGTAAGCCAGCGATAAATCGAAGATATGCCCAAGCTCTTCGATAACCCCAAAACGGATGCTCCGACTTGATAACCCGAATCTGCTCCAACAGCGATTATCTGCAACGGTTTTACAAACGGAGCGGCAGCGATGATGTTTTACCAGTCGCTTTTTTTTAACTCCATCGTCAGTTCCCCGACCATCGCCTTGAGTTTTTCGTTATCGCGTTCGAGGCGGGTTTGCTGTTGCGCTTTTTGTGGCATCTCAAAGACCTGCCCGCATTGGTTAGAAACTGGTCGCGCCACAAATAATACTGTGATTGTCCGATTTGGTATTCATTGCAGATTTCCGAAACCGCTCTGCCTTTGATGCCCTGCATGACAATCTGAAGTTTTTGCTCAGAAGTCCATTGTCGTTTTTTCATTGATATATATCCTCATTTTTGACAGGATACTCTCAACCTAACCGTTTTGTCTTAGCAGGGAGCAGTATACAACCTCCTTAAACAGCGCATCTCTGAAGGTTGAAGAAGGATCGGGCAATCTAGTGGACGCGGTGAAAATTATTATTGCTACGGCCGAACGCTTAAGGAGGATTTAAATCGGAAATATTACCGCCTGAATTTTTAGGGCAAGCTTGAAAGAAGGCTTTTGTTAGTTTTCTATTATTGATTCACCTAGAAACATTAAGATTTCCTATGAGCAAGAACAATCAGGACATAAATATTACTGCTTTTAACGCTGCGTTTTTTGAATCAGGTTCAAAAGCTACTACCACAATCGGAAAACAACGTGCTGTCGATGCTTTTCTTGCAAAAGAAGGGTTTACATCACTGGTCTTTTGGTATGTTCAAAGCTTGATTCCAACCGCGCGCGCGGAAATGGAAGATCATTTTCGGCGCGTTAAATGGGTGCTCAATAACCGAAAGCGCATTCAGCATTTTCCAGTTTTTACCCGGTATGAAATGCTTGCTGATTATCTTCCAGAATCGTTACTCAACAAATACCGAAGGCAAAGCCGTTTGGAAGAAATCCCTGAATATATCCTTAATGCTGTAGAGAGAAAGTCATTCGAAGTCTGTAATTGGAATCCCAGAACAAGTAATCGCTGTATAGGAGATAATGTAAAGCGTGATTGCTCTATATTAGGTTTTCGTACGGAAATAGTAGGGTTTTATGGCTTCAGTAGAGGCCCAAGATATGAATATTACGCTGATTACACAGCAATCCTCTCTAAAGACGGTCGAGAATTATACTACCGCCTTTCAGATGGATCCGAAGAAGTTATTAAAATCACAACTAATGATTCTTCTATTTTTGCACCTTTTTCTCGCCTTTGGGCATTAAGGCAAACAGAAGGGGAAGAAGCTGTTATTTCTATTATTGAACTAACGAAAAGTTCAAATCTTGAATTAAGAGAAGAAGCAGTAAAGGCTATTAGAGATATAAAACAACCTGCTGCGGTCGAACGTCTTGTGGAGATGCTAAAGAATGAAATAGATGAGCTGCGGTTAAGTGCCCCACACGCACTTAACAATTTAGAAGACCAAACTACAGTTAAACCATTTATTGCTGCATTAGAAGACCCAAGCGTAGAAGTTCGTATCAATGCAGCACACGCATTAGGTAAAATTAAAGACGTAAGCTCAATTAAACCATTATGCAAAGCATTAAAAAATAACAGTTCTTCGCACAATATCTGGAATGCTGGGAGATTAGCTGTATTCCTTTCTGAAATTACTGAAGCACTAATACAAATTGGAAACAAGGAAGCCTTTGAATGCTTGTGCAAAGTTTTGATGATAAGTCGAGGTATTGAAAGTCGGACAAAAATTAGTATTGTCGCTGATGCTCTCGGTAGAATTGGGGATGAGCGAGCGGTCGAACCATTGCTTGATCTTATGAAAGAATCGGATTCGAATGTGCGCACGTATGCCGCTAAGGCACTTTTAAAAATTAAGGGGAAGAAGGCATCCGATTTGCTTTCAGATCTATTGAATAATCCTTCAGAAGAAGTTCGAACCGATGCGACACTTACTCTTATTGAAATGGATGATATTCGGGGAACTAACTTCTTTGAAAGCATTGAAATTGAATGCCCAAAACCTCTTAAGATAAAGGCTTTGACTGCGGTTAAGGCTCAGGAACCGAAAAGAATTTACTATAGCATCCATGAGTTGAAGGAAGATTCCTATTTTTCCTCTTTGAGTGACACAATAAGCTTAATGGAATTAGAAGATAAGATTACCCAAGAAGCAGATGCAAGCACGCCAACGTTAGAAACCTTAACGAATTTGCTGGGTGTATGTATTCTCAAACTAAACGAAACAATAAGAAAGGCCCATATAAAATCAGAAAGAGATTTGCTGTTGAAATTGATAGCCCGTATTTACCATTCTGACGGTGGTAAAAATGATCCGAATTATACCAATCAAGTACAGCTTCCTTTCTTTCTTCCGGCAGGTAGCATCCTTCTTCAAACGAGACGGCAGCGACCGGTAGACCCTGTAGATATGATTACCATTTGTTGGGGGAATGCTTTAACTGTTGAAAATTATTCGGATATTATTGAACATTATCGCCGAGGGGAACACTTGATGGATGCATATTCGATCCAAGCATACTTTCACTTTCTTGATAAAAGCCATTTGAACAATTCGGGAGCAACGGGAGGGCATATAAATACAACGGGAGGGCATATAAATACAACGGGAAAGAATCACGGATTGGAGCAGCACTTCTGGACACATGCTATCCCAGAAATCTGGCGACTTATCCGCCCTCATCATAATCGGATAGTTGAAGCGGAAAAAGATGATATTCTTCATGCCGCCAGGTTACAAATGAAAAAATATGCCCAGGATAAGGACTCCATTCTTGGGTGGCAGCGCGGGTACTATAAGCAATTGAACAGAGCCGTTCTTGAGTTTAAATCGAAATTCAGCGAAAAAGAGTATAAATCCTTCTGTTTTCTTATGGTATGTTTAATTGCCTCCAGCGATTATGAATTGGGCAAAAAAATCCCACAATTCAAATACCTATTCAACTGGCCTAAAAATTAATAATACTGATTAATAGAAGGCAGTTAATGGAGCCTATTTATATTCTAACGAAGAATAGGTGTTCGATTCGTGAAACAGCCGCAGACTATGGATGTATTTTGAAACATCCTATTTTGGATTATTCCAAATTACGTTTTTCATTTTTCGTGTATTTCTGTAATGCACCCCGTTAATCAAGCTGCCAGATTGAGAGTCTCCCGGTCGGAGCTTGTTTCGGAATATATTGTTTCAACAAATTATTAAGTTTCCGGTGTCCAAAAACTAGTCTTTTAGGGCGGCTGCTAAATCCCCTAGTAAAATCAATTTCTTAAAGGCAATTGAAATTGAAAAATTAGTTGAGTTTTTGGACAGTGCAAAATTAGAATTTTCAAGGTGTCAAAAAACCCCTCAAAAAAGCCTGTCAAAA
>DATLWY010000064.1:0-13094 GCA_035576045.1 Gammaproteobacteria bacterium
GGATTTCATCGATAAATAAAACATCTTTCGCTTCTAAATTGGGTAATAATGCTGCCAAATCTCCGGCTTTTTCTAAGACCGGGCCTGAGGTTTGTTTGAGCGACACACCCATTTCGGAGGCAATAATATGCGCCAGTGTTGTTTTTCCAAGACCGGGGGGCCCAAAAATTAACACGTGGTCTAAAGCTTCTTTTCGATTTTTGGCCGCTTGAATAAACACGGCCATTTGCTCTCGCACTTCGGGTTGGCCAATGTAATCTTTTAACCACTTTGGGCGGATCGCTTTATCAATACGTTCTTCGTCAGGACGTGCTGCGGCTGTTGTTAATCGATCGGTTTCTATCATAAGAATATGTCCTTTAAGTTATCTCCACATAGTACATCAAAACATAATAATGCTGATTATATATTTTTATTTGCTTATTTCTTATTTTCTTCAATCGCTTTTTCTAAAATATCCTTAATGATCTCTTGCACTTCTTTATGCATTTTACTTGCCCTTTCTTTGATTGCTGTATATATTTTCAGATCCTCTCCTTGCCAAAGTAAATCTATTCTTCCTATTTCTGTCATTGCGATATGGGTATAATTTTCTGGATATGCCCAATAACATGATGAGCAGATTTTTCTTTCCTTTATTTCATTCCAATTTTCACAATGCTCGCAGCTCCACGATTTCGCTCTATTAGTGGAGCCTGAAAGAAGCATAAAATTATCAAAATTCTCTATTTCAGATTCGCCAGAAATTTCAAAAGGAATTCTATGATCAACCTGTAACCCTGTTTCATCTATTAATTCGCCATATATAAAATCCTTCGATCCATATTTTTTAACTAATTCATTTTTGATTTTCTTAGATAAATTTGTTCTACCAGACATTTTACTAAGTTTTTTCTTGGCAAAGTCTCCAAACGTATATTTAGCAATCAAACGACCATCGGTTCCTTTAACCGTAGAAGTGACTATTGGAATATCATGCTCTCTTACATCTCTAACAGCGCGAGGAGGATGGTTATATCCATACTCATTTTTTAATTGCTCAGAAGTTATAAAGCCATGCTCTAAAATATGGTCGATTACAGTTTTAGGTCTCTTCGCTGTTACCTTTTTAAGTCTATCAACAATCTCCTTAGAATATTCTTTCTTCATTAGCATTCCTTGCTATATTTAATTTGATTGCCTTAGATTGGCTTCCTGAATCATTTATTTGTTTGGCTAATTTATTACTAATATATATTGATTCAATGGTTTCCATGTCTCTACCTAGCAAAGTTGCTTGTGAAGACCTGCCAGCCGATACTAATAATCTTTTTAGATTTAAACTCTTTGGCAATTCCTCACCATACGCTTTATTTCCACACTGCCCATCATAGCTTATTACATAATTAATATCGTTCTGATTTAATATTTCTAACTCTTCAACAAATGTTTTATAATGGATGCGTGAATAATACCTTGAATCCTTATTTCTGCATACACCTTGATAGGGTGGGTCCATATAAACCAAATCCCCAGGATTTGCTAGTTTTAAGATTTCTCTATAATCTTTAGACATAAACTTACTTTTACCTTTTAGCAACCCAGAAACAGCAAATATATTCTTTTCCATCTTTTGTGGCGTAGTGCCCAATCTTCTTTTATCCGGGCTTTGGTTAAATTTTCCTAAATTGTTATATCTAACAGCGCCTTTTACGCATCTTGCCAATAAATATAGAAACAAGATTGGATCATTAGTTTCATTAAAAAGCTCTCGAATATGATTGTAATACTCTAATGGATTATCATGCTGACCATCCCATATTTTCTTATATTGTTTAGAAACATATCCAGGTTCATTGACTGTAAGCTCTAATAATTTTATTAGTGGCGCATTTATATCATTAATTAAAAATCTATTTGAAGCCATAGAATGGGCGCAAGCAAGAGATATAGCTGCGCTTCCTGCAAAAGGCTCTATAAGTCTATTAAATTTATTGGGAAATAAATTTATTATCATGGGGGCTAAATTTCTTTTTGAGCCTTGGTACTGAACTAGATGGGAGGTACCCATGTTTATATACTCCAATATATTAGACTTAAGTATAACAATGGACGCAACTTCATGCTACTCGTAAAAATAGTTAGTGTAAATTTAGTTACTCAGCCACTCAAGCATCAAATATTATAATTGAAGCATGACTAAAAAACCTAAACGACCGCATGGCCCTAATATGCTAACTAAGCGAAAGTGAAATGCAGCATTACCTTCCAGTCAACTTTAAGCCCTTGCCAACCCCTGAAGAGCACGCCGAATTAATTCCTGACTACTCGCCCCCTCAAATAAAACTTTGCCAATCACACGTGTGGCTTCTTGGGGTTTATAACCTAATGCAATCAGCGCGCTCACGGCTTCTTCTTCAACCGCTCTTGGCGAAGTCGTATCGACCGCTTCTTCAAATAACTTTCTTGAAAAACTTTCATGCTCTGAAACAGCAACATTGAGTTTCCCTGCCATTTCTATAATTAACCGTTCTGCTGTTTTTTGGCCAACGCCTGGCAATCGAACTAATAATGCTGTTTCACGGTTATCAACACATTTAATAAACTGTAACACATCCATGCCCGACAAAATCGTTAAAGCCATTTTAGGCCCAACGCCCGATACTTTAATTAAGGCCTTAAAAAAAGTGCGTTCTCGCTCTTCATAAAAACCGTAAAGCACTTGCGCGTCCTCACGCACCTGAAAATGCGTAAATAATGTCACCGGGCTACCCATTTCAGGCAACTTATAGATAGTAGACATCGGTGCTTGCAGCTCATATCCCACACCACCGACTTCTATTAATAGATAGGGTGGTTTTTTTATTTCCAATATTCCTCGTAACCGTCCAATCATATAGCTCCCCAAAAAATTTCTTGTCTGCTTATAAAATTCCGCGCGTATTTTGTGCATGGCATATAGCCACGGCCAAAGCATCGGCCGCATCTGCTTGCGGCAAGCCGCTCAGTTTAAGTAAAACTTTCATCATATGCTGAACCTGAGTTTTATCAGCCGCGCCATTTCCAACCACCGTTTTTTTAACTTGGCGTGCCGTATATTCTGCAATACTAAGTCCATTCAGCGTTGCAGCAACAATCGCAACTCCACGTGCTTGCCCTAATTTTAAAGCACTTGAAACATTGATATGAACAAAAATCTTTTCAATGGCAGCAACCGTAGGAGAAAAATCCTGAATAACTTTCGTTAATCCCTCAAAAATATGTTGCAATCGCTGTTCCCACGGATGTTTTCCTGTGCGGATACAGCCACTGGTGACATAAATTTGTTTCCCACGCACTTGTTCGATAATACCAAACCCGGTTGTTTGAGAACCCGGATCGATGCCTAAAATACGGATAACCCCCCCCCTACGCTAAGCTTTCGAGCAGTTCTTCAGCAATATCTGCATTTGAGTAAACCGACTGCACATCCTCTAATTCTTCTAAGAGATCAACTAATTTCATAAATTTTTCCGCAAGATTTTTATCGTCTATCACAACATTCGTTACCGGAATTAAGGTGATTTCTGCTTGTTCCGGTTTAAGATTGCGCGCTTCTAGCGCCCGTTTAACCTTAGAAAAATCCTCAAACGCAGTTGTCACTTCGAGGCTGCCATCTTCTTCTGTATGAATATCTTCTGCCCCATACTCTAACGCAATATTCATCACTTCTTCTTCCAAAGTCCCCGCGGGAAAAACAATTTGACCTTTCTCATGAAATAAATAAGCCACAGAACCATCAGTTCCCAAATTACCACCGTATTTTGTGAATAAATGCCGCACATCCGATACCGTCCGTTTTCGATTATTCGTCAAGCAATCGACTATCATTGCAACACCACCAGGCCCATAGCCCTCGTAGCGTACCTCTTCCAAGTGTTGACCTTCCTCGGCACCTACCCCTCGTTTGATCGCACGCTCAATAGTGTCTCGGGTCATATTGGCCGTTAAGGCTTTATCTATTGCCGTTCTTAAACGCGGGTTCGTTTGGGGTTCTGCGCCTCCCTGACGTGCCGAAACTGTAATTTCCCGAATATATTTTGTAAATAATTTACCACGCCTAGCATCTTGCCCCATTTTGCGAAATTTTATGTTTGCCCACTTACTATGCCCAGCCATTTTCTTCTCTTCCAAGTTTATGTTGCATAATTGCCCTATCTGTATGAATTACGTTTTTCTGACCCACCAATAACAATTCTATCACAGAGACAAATGGTAGTATCCAATACGAATCTTATTGATTTGCAAATAACCCCCCTGTACACTTCACCTTGAAAGTTTTAGCAAAGTTGTAAGTTTCAGTGAAATAATTGTGAAAATTTAAGGGACCCTTAAAAGGAAGTAAGGAAAAGCTGATGGATGTCACGCAAGGGTACAGGCCCCTCTCCCCCGCTGAACAAGCCTACATTAGCGAAGAAACTAAAAATACCTTAGGTGAACGATTCCGCCGTATTTTGAATTTTGTTATTGCCCTAAGTTGTATAATCAGCTTTATTGTTCTGCTGAATTTTTATAATACAGTGGACATTGATTCGCTCGCCAGTTGGTATATCCTTTTTAATCTTCTGATGTTCCTGACAGCTTACATCAATGCCTCGTATAAAAAAGCAAACAATGCGCAACGAATTTTTGCTTCTTCTCTAGGACTCGTTATCAGTGCGGCACCGTGGTGCGCGCCACTTTATTTTTCCAACGATAACATCGTAAGCCAGTATTTAATGATAGGCATATTGTTAATAATAGCCGGTGGCTATATGCAAAGTACCATTGGACTCTTCGCCTTATCAGCGGCTTGCATTAGCCTTGTGCTGATGCCTGTAGCCCTCTGGGGTTTGTTGCAAGGCGGTGTATTCGGACTTACGCTTTGTGCCTTTACAATAATTTATGGCGCATATTTGATTGCTACAAATTATCGAAGCGGCGCTTTACTGAACAGCGCCTTAAAACTCAAGGCTGAAAAAAATTTATATGCTTTTTTTGCAAACAATGATTTTCTCACAGAGCTACCCAATCAAGCAACTCTTAATCATTATATTGAAGAGGCCATAAAAAGCGCCAAAAAAACAAATCAAAATTTTGCACTGGTCTGTTTTGGAATTAATCGGCTCGAAATTTTTAATAACAATATGGGTTACATGGCGGGCGATCTCATTATTAGCGCCACAGCAAAACGTCTTCAATCTTTGCTAAAAACCCTATCAAGTCGTGACAATATAAATCGCAGGCTAACACGCCCGCGCCCAGATGCATTTGTAATCTTAATAACGCCTATTGATATGGATACCATTGAACAGGAAATACAACAATTGTTTCTGACTTTAAAAGAACCTTTTCAAGTACAAAACAAGGAATCACAACTTACCGCAAGTGTCGGAATCACTATTTTTCCAAAAGCTTCTTCCGATAGCGAAAAGCTATTAACCAATACTTATGCCGCCATGTTTGAATCAAAATTAAAAGGCGGCAATCAAATCACCTACTATAAATCTTCAATTATTAACACCAAGCCCATATTATTAGAGCTTGAGTCTGAACTGACTCATGCTATAGCAAAAAAAGAATTTGAAATATATTATCAGCCCCTCGTAGATTTACGCAGTAGCTTAATTTGTGGCACAGAAGCATTGCTGCGCTGGAAGCATCCTAAACGGGGTCTTATAGCCGCGGCTGATTTTATTCCGTTAGCAGAAGAAACGGGACTCATTCTGCCCATGGGAGCATGGATATTAGAAGAAGCATTCACACAAGCCACCTTATGGCATCGCCAAGGCTTCAATGCTTTAAAAATATGCATTAATTTGTCTCCTAAGCAATTGCGACAAGGTGACTTGATTAAAACCCTTGACAGCATTTTGAAAAAAACAGAGATAGATCCCCAAACAGTAGAACTAGAACTTACAGAAACCATTATGTTAGATGATAGTTTATCTCCACTCATTCAAGCCATATCACAAAGAGGGATATCGCTCGTTATTGACAATTTTGGCACAGGCTATTCGGGCTTACGCTACTTAAAACACTTTAAAATAAAAAAAATAAAAATTGATCGTTCATTTGTAACAGATATTATCAGAAATGATGATAGCGCAACGATTGTATCTGCCATTATTGCAATGGCAAAAGAACTGGGCATTCAAACGCTTGCAGAAGGTGTCGAAACCAGAGAGCAGCTGGATTTCTTAAGAGACAAGGGTTGCCAGTATATTCAAGGATATTACTTTAGTAAGCCGATTTCCGCTTCGGCTTATCAGGAACTATTGGAACGAGGGGTTGCGGAAAAATTATAGTGTAATTATTTAAGGAATTTTTGGAGTATTAATTGGAAAACATTACTGTTTTTAAACCCGTTACGATACAAGAGATTATGAATAGGCTTAAGCCTATTATTGCAAAGGTATTACGGATCTCCGAAATTGAACTCGACGAAGATATACCCTTAATAAATTATGGTATTAGTTCTCTAATGACAATTGTTTTAATACAAAAAATTAATAAAGCCTTTGACTTTTCGTCAATGCACGAAGAAATGTCCATGAATGAACCCCTTAACTCCCTTGCAGCGTTAATATCCAGGAAATTAAATTCAACCCTATGAAAATAGAACTCGATTTTTTACCCAACAAAGTGATCGAACACGTTAAAAATCAACCTAACGCAACCGCCTATACGTTTGTTTATAATAATAAACAAGGCAGTAAAAGCATTAGCTACGCCGAACTAGACTACAAAGCACGATTACTCGCAGAGATTTTTCATAAAAAAAATCTCATGCAAGAACGACTAATTTTACTGTACCCAACAGGGATAGAATTTATAGTAGCGTATCTAGCTTGTCTGTATTCTGGTGCAATCGCTATACCACTAAATTGTTCGAATAATGATTCCCCCAATAAATATATCCCCTTAATTGTTTCTATAGTGAAAAATGCTAATGTACGCGCAATCGTTACAACAGATTATCTTGCTACAATCATTCAGCAAGCATCCTCTACTCAGATACAAAAAATAGATATCATTTGCACTGATCTTATTTACACTAAAGATAAAGTAAATGAGTTTGTACCTGTTTCCATGTTACCTACTATGCTCTCACATTTACAATACACTTCCGGCTCAACCTCAACACCTAGAGGTGTTATTTGCAATCACGAAAACTTGGCAAACAGTTTGTGCGAGACAGCTAAAATATGGCAATATTCGTCGAAAAGCATAACAGTGTCCTGGGCGCCCCATTCACACGTATATGGATTAATAGTAGGTTTACTGGTTCCCTTGTACAGTGGCTCACAGGCAATCATAATGTCTGCGAACGATTTCTTGATTAATCCCATCAGCTGGCTCAATGCGATTTCACATTTTAAGGCAACACACAGTGGCTGTCCAAATTTTGGCTATGAATTTTGTATTGAACAAATTGACGACGAAGAATTAAAAGAATTAAATCTGGCCACTTGGCAAGTGGCATCTAATGGAGGAGAATCGGTACAATTAAATACGCTAATAAAATTTTTTAATAAATTTAAAGCAGCTGGATTTAAGTTTGAAAGTTTTTATCCGGCTTATGGAATGTCGGAATGCACCGGACTTATCACAACACGTCCCGCTGATTCAAAATTTTCCCCTTCTTATTTTAGTAGAAAAGAATTACAGTATAATCATGCCGTGGAGGTTGAACAGATGCCTCAAACTGGTAAATCCAATATTAAAACGCAAGCATTCGTTTCCTGTGGAATGCCTATTCATGGCTTAACAATTAAAATTGTAAATGCCAAAACCGAGCGAGAAGTAGTATCGAATCATATTGGTGAAGTATGGCTTTCTGGCCCAACTTGTACGTTCGGTTATTGGCATACAACAGATTTGCCTGTTGGTCGATTCTCCGATGATATGAATGTCTACATCAAAACAGGTGATCTGGGTTTTATCCACAAAGGGGAGCTTTTTTTAGTCGGCCGTTTAAAAGAATTGATCATTCTTTATGGTAAAAATTATTATCCTACTGATATCGAAATGGAGGTTAAAAATTCCAATACGTACTTTGTCAATAATATTTGTGCTGCATTTTCTGCGCTGATTGGCGAAAATGAAGAATTATTTATTGTACAAGAAATTGAAGATTATTTCTCTGAACAAGAATATCTATCTGCAATTTCTTCTGCACGTAAAACCCTCTCGCTTAAATACAGCATAGATGCTTATGCTATTATATTGGTACCTCAGCATTCAATCCCAAAAACGGCCAGCGGAAAACTTCAAAGAAAAATGACTAGTCAAAGATATTTTAAAAAGGCATTTAACATTGTATATCAAAGCATTAAGGCGCCAGCATCATTGTTGTAAATTCAAGGAGTGAACTATGTTTGGTATTGATGAAAAAATAAAAGCAAAGACCCCTGCAAAAAAAACAATTGTTAGTATAGGACCAACATGCAAATTAACACTGTCGGATGCGAAAAAAGTTGGCATTGAATTATTCGATGTGCATCTTAGTGAAAATGCATATGCCGA
The DNA here is from genome assembly GCA_035576045.1 of Gammaproteobacteria bacterium. Classification (GTDB taxonomy): domain Bacteria; phylum Pseudomonadota; class Gammaproteobacteria; order UBA6186; family Azoamicaceae; genus CADEGZ01. The sequence continues at coordinate 8,527 of DATLWY010000064.1, forward strand.
CATGGAACGCTCTCATGCTTTTTTGCAAAACCACGTCGATAAACGTGTGCCTATCTATGGCATAAATACACAATTTGGGGATCAAGTAACTCTGCTAGACGAAAATTTAAAAAACCCTGATGCCACACTTTATTATGGTTCGATCAAAAATCGGCAAACAAATCTCATTAAATCTCTTGCTTGCGGCATGGGGGATGCCGTCTCTACTGAGATTGTTAGAGTTGCAATGCTATTGCGTGCACAGTGCCTATCACAAGGCTATTCAGGGGTTTCTCCAAGCGTTGTACAATCCATCATAGCCAGTTTAAACTCAGGCATTGTGCCAATCGTGCCTAAACATGGTTCCATTGGTGCCAGTGGCGATTTAATTCCACTCGCCACTATTGCTGCTGCGCTTATTGGCGATAATATCAATGTTCAATATCAAGACACAATTATGCCAGCAGCAAATGCACTTAAACTAGCAGGTTTGAATCCCATTAAACTGGAAATGCGAGATGGTCTTGCAATGATTAATGGAACTTCGTTTATGACAGCAATAGCAAGTATCTCGCTTTGTCATTTAAATCGACTGTTTAAACAAATGTTAGCTAGCATTGCCATGATGCTTGAATCTCTTATAGTCATTACTAGTGCCTATGATCCCTTAGTCCATCAATTAAAACGTCAAAGTGGTCAAATTGAGATAAACCATTTTTTGCTTTCATTTTGGAAAGGCAGCCAATTGCTTTTTAATTTAGATGAATTAAGAACCCAAAACGCGGCAACTGCTAATCCATCCTATGAACATGCTACAAAACCCGTACAAGATTATTATTCTATACGTTCGGTTGCCCAAGGATTTGGCCCTTTTCAAGAAAATCTGCAAAAAGCTATCGTTTGGATTGAAAACGAAATGAATGCTGTTAACGATAACCCCATCATCAATGCTTTGGGTGAAAAAATCTACCATAGCGCTAATTTTATGGGTTATTATGTTACTGACGCATGCGATATATTGAAAATGAATATTGGCCAAGCTTCTACATGGCTACATGCACTACTTGCAAATTTGGTGCACCCTCGAAAGAATCATCACTTGCCTGCAAATTTAGTAGAACACCCTGAAAAATATAATGGGTTTAAATCCATGCAACTTTTAGCGGCTGCGCTTGCGGTTCAAAATCGAAAACTGGCTCAATCACATCAATCATTTAGTATTCCTACCGAAGGTGATAACCAAGATGTCAACAGCTTGGGAACACACGCAGCACTCGACTTTTGCGAGTCCGTAGAAAATTTGGAAAGACTAACTGCTATTATGTTTCTCGCATCCGTTCAAGCACTTGAGTTTCGTGGGATTAAAAAAGCAAGCCCTCGTGCACAAAACATTTATCACATTATCAGGAAACAATCGCCCACTGTTGTATGTAGGGTGATGCAACATGAATTAAATGATGTTGTTTCGCTGTTAAGGGCAGAAAAAATATGAAAAAAGAGAAGACCTAAAAGGGAGGCATTATGACTGAATTCATACAGTTAAGGAATATCTCTGTTGCAGAGTTGGTGATTAAATATCTAGAGCTTGAAGGCATAACACATGTTTTTGGCATTCCAGGTGGTTATATTAATCCATTCCTAGAAATTCTACGCGAACACCCTACCATAAAATTGATTATTTCCCGACATGAAGAAGGAGCCGCTTTTATGGCTGACGGCTATGCGCGAGCGACGGGAAAGTTAGGTGTCATTTTTACAACTGCGGGTCCTGGTGCAACAAATGCGTTAACCGGGATAGCCTGCGCGAAAGTAGATCATAGTCCGCTTATGTTAATCGTTGGACAGCCCTCTACTGCTATTTCGGGATATGGCGCATGGCAAGATAGCTCTTATTCCGGTATCAATATTTGCGAGATTTTTAGACACGTCTGTAGATTTAGTGAAGTCGCTACACATGCCGAAAATTTTCCCTCTCTTTTTGCAAGGGCGCTTCGCGTGGCACATGGCACCCCCAAACAAACTGTTCATATTTCTTTTCCAATCAATATTTCTGCTTCAAAAATTTCAAATGTAGATTTTCCTTTAGAGCGAAATTATATTTTTCCCACGGGCGGTTTGGGTTTTAGTTGCAATGAAGAGACTATTGAAAAGATTTTTTCGATAATTAATCAATCTAAAAATCCAGTCATAATGATTGGCAGCGGCTGTACAAACGCCTTTCGAAAACCTGGAGTACTGGCCTTATTTTCTTATTTTGTTACACGACATAATATCCCTGTTATGACCACACCGAAGGCAAAAGGCTTGTTTCCAGAAACGCATCAATTTTCGCTAGGTGTGTTTGGGCTAGGCGGATCACTGCATAGTGATCTTTATTTAGAAAAAAACCCCCCGGACACTGTCATTGTTTTAGGTAGCTCATTAAATGAATGGGCATCTCAGCAATGGGATCAAAAATTCAGACCTTCTAAAACAATGATACAAGTAGACATTGATGCCACACATATCGGTAGAGTATACCTCGTTCACTATGCTCTTCTCTGTGATATTGAAATATTTATACATAGATTGATTGAAATTGATAAAAAAAATATATCAATTTTTGACAGCATATCCCGCAATGAAAATCATTTGGCATTATTTAAGAAAGAAACTTCAAAATTTTTAAATGTTGACAAAATGCATTCAAACGACATACCCTTAAAACCGCAGAGAGTCTTTTATGAATTATCTAATTTTTCAAAAGACAAAGAAATTTCTTTTTTTCTAGATATTGGAAATAGCACCGGTTTTTTTTCGCATTATACTCAGCTGGGATTGTCTAACTTTCTGTATTCTGCTTACGGATTTACCTGTATGGGATGGTCTAACGGTGCTGCCATAGGTGCCAAACTCGCTTCTCCAGATTCAACGTGTATCGCAATTATGGGCGATGGTGCTTTTTTAATGAATGGCGTAGAGATACAAACAGCCACACGTTATAACGTGGGTGTTATTTATATGGTAATGTTTGATGATGCTTACGGTATGGTTAATCATGGTATGAATGCTGTCTCAAAAAATGTTTATACCGAACGTGATTATTTTTCATTAGGCACACCAGACTTAGTCAAGTTTTCAGAATCTCTGGGTGCTGATAGCTACTTGATTGACAAACCCGAACAGTTGCAAAATCATTTAACACTTGTGTGCAAAAATGCAGATATTTTTAAAAAACCCCAGATATTAATCGTTAAAATTGACCCTAATGAACAAGCGCCTTTCGGCGTTCGCCACAAAGCCCTTCAGAAAGTCATGGAACAGGAGCAAGCAGGATGAGTGAAAAAAATAACATTGGAATTTTGGGTATAGGAGCGTATTTGCCTAAAGAAATCAGAGAAAATAGCTGGTGGCCACCAGAGATTGTCAAGACATGGATTGATGATAAGAGACGTTTTAGCAGTGCATTTGAATTGGATGTCGTTGATTTAGCAGAATTATCGCCAGAAGCTAGAATTTTAATTGAAACTCTCAACGCGATCAGAAGTAAAGCAGATGTTTTTGAAGGTTCTAAATTACGTCATATTATGGCGCATGATGAAAAAACAACGGACATGGAAATTCAAGCTGCTTCCAACGCTTTAAAAAATGCAGAAATCTCTCCTAATAAAATTGATTTTATCATTACACAAACAACCTTACCCGATATATTGCTAGATGCGAATGCGTGCATTGTACATAAAGCTTTAAAACTTCCAGCCAATTGTTTTTCTCTTGAAGTTTTAGGTATGTGCAATGCTTTTCTTCAACAGCTTTTTATTGCTCAAGGTCTTATAAAATCGGGTACCGCGCGATATGGGTTACTCATTCAATCTTCAGGTATGAGCCGCCTAATAGAGCCTGAACATCCAAGTGCACCATTTTTTGGTGATGGAGCAACCGCGGTAATTGTTGGATCCGTACCCAATCATCAAGGAGTACTGAGCATAAAAAATCATACGAATGGCGGATTGGGTTCTTATTTTACAACAGGCATACCTGGCAAACGCTGGTACGATGAAGGTCGTATTAAAGCCCATGTATTAAATGTAAGCAGCGGACCATTACTTAATTTTAATGGCGTAGAACAAAGTAAATTATTGATTGAATCCGCACTCGTTGACGCTCATCTGGAAAAATCAGCATTGCAATTTTATGCTGGCCATCAAGGAATGAGTTGGTTTCGAGAGGTAACACAAAAAGCAATTGGTATTCCACATGCGACATCTTACGATACATTTAGCATGACAGCAAGCTTAGTTGGTGCAAATCTACCCTTAGTCCTATATTCAGCAGCTCAAAATAATCTTTTGAAAAAAGGGGATAATGTTGCTGCATTTAGTCCGGGGTCAGGCATGACTGCTGCAGGCATGATCACGAAATGGATGATTTGATCGTAATGACTATACTGTTATTAACAGCTAACCAAGAGGATTCCAATGTTAAATATTACGCATACCGACCAATTGTCGGAATTGGAACGGACAAAAATTGATAGTGAAATAAAAGAAGAACTGGTCGATCATTGGTATAAAGCCTTGTCCACGGGTATTTTTGTTGCATTTTCAGGA
>DATLWY010000065.1:0-14641 GCA_035576045.1 Gammaproteobacteria bacterium
TCAGCAAAGTAATAAGCATAAACATGCTTTGGATAAGCATCTTGGTTTCACTGTTTATTTTTTTATTTACAGAAAGTCGGTCGAACTCGGTTTTTATTCGTTCGGTTTCTTCTCGTACTGATTGTTGATTAACGGTACCCATGAGGTAATGATAACATGCGTTTTTTCGGCTTTTGCAAATGCGTACCATTACAATAAATCGTATAAACTCATTTAAAAACACCAAAGCAGCCATTTATGATCTTGCAGGATCATCATGATCGATTTAGGACTATCTTTAAGTATAGGTTACAAAAAACAAAATTTATATCAAAAATAGGTGTCAAGTGTTTTTAGAAAAATATTTTCATTGAAGAGGGGTGAGCAGTTACAACAAAACGTGAATTCCGGGCAAACATCGCCCGTAGATGCTTCAGTCGATGGTGTGGTGCAAAAAACCTTTAATATGGCTAAATTTACTGCCAGTGGATCTTTTTATAAAACAAAAGAACAGTGCCAGGTAGGCGCTTCTTTCGCTCAATGCGAAATGAATTGTGCGGGTCAAGTGCGTGTTATGGCGTGGACGGCAGATGGTCATTGCGCACCAACTTATGGATCGTGGGCGAATGTTGCTGTGCCGAGTAGTGTTAAAGTAACTTTAGCAGGCGCACCACACACGATTACCTGTCAACTGCAAGCACCAGCGCCACCCCCTCCTCCACCCGGTGGCGGTACAGAGAATCCTGAAGATAAGGGTAAACACAAAGGGCATGCATATGGGCATACAAAGCAAGATAATTGGCAGAATGGCAATAGCGATAATCCAGGTACTACGTCTCCCTAAATTTTATTGGGCTTAAGGTTATTTTCAGCCGGCGTTTGTGGATGTTATGTCAACTCAAATCGATTATACTGGACACTACCGTCGTTTTTTATTTAGGAACAGCACGCATATGATTGAAGCAAAACCAAAAACGATTTATCTTAAAGATTATCAACCGCCTTTATACCAAATTGCGTCTATCGATTTAAATTTTGATTTGTACGATGATAAAACGCTAGTATATTCGACTTTAGTATGTCAATTAAATAAAGCACATCCCGCATATTCGGAAAAACATCCTCGCACATTGAGTTTGAATGGTGAAAAACTCGTACTGCACGCGATACAATTGGATGGTCGCACGCTATCTCCCAGTGAATACCACGTTGATCCAAAATCGTTAACCCTTTTTAATGTGCCTGAGCATTTCCGCTTAGAGATCAAAACAGAGATTTACCCGGATAAAAATACAGAATTAGCCGGTCTATTTCGTTCCAAAGCCTTATTTTGTACCCAGTGTGAATCTGAAGGTTTTAGACGCATTACCTATTATTTAGACAGACCGGATGTTATGTCCAAATTTACCACAACGATTTCTGCAGACAAACATCAGTATCCCGTATTATTGTCTAATGGGAATTGTATTTCAAGAGGTAACACAGACAACGGACGTCATTGGGTTAAATGGGAAGATCCCTTTCTGAAGCCCTGTTATTTATTTGCACTTGTTGCAGGCGATTTAGTCTCTATAGAAGACTATTTTGTGACCAAAACAGGTGGCTTAGTTACACTGAAAATTTTTGTAGAACGAGAAAATTTAGACAAGTGCCAGTATGCGATGGAAGCACTGAAAAAATCGATGCGCTGGGATGAAAATACGTATGGTCGCGAGTATGATCTCGATATTTATATGATTGTCTCTGTTAATGACTTTAATATGGGAGCCATGGAAAATAAGGGCTTAAATGTTTTTAATTCAAAGTATATTTTGGCACGTCCTGAAACCGCAACAGATTTTGATTATCAACATATTGATGCCGTGGTGGGACATGAATATTTCCATAATTGGTCTGGAAACCGCGTTACGTGTCGAGATTGGTTTCAATTAAGTTTAAAAGAAGGACTAACAGTTTTTAGAGAACACCATTTTTCAAAAGATATTTCAGAATCACCAATTAGCCTTATTGAAAATGTTCGCACTTTACGTTCTCACCAATTTGCCGAAGATTCTGGACCCATGGCACATTCTGTGCGACCAGAATCCTATATGGAAATTAATAACTTTTATACGATGACCGTTTATGAAAAAGGTGCGGAAGTCATTCGAATGCTGAAAACGCTGTTAGGATGGGAAGCCTTTAAACGCGGTATGGATCTGTATTTTGAGCGGCATGATGGACAAGCAGTTACAACAGATGATTTCGTTGCTGCTATGGAATTCGCTTCTAACCAAGATCTCTCTCAATTTAAATTGTGGTATCAACAGGCAGGCACTCCAGAAGTTACAGTGGAAGAACACTATGAAGAAAAAACAAAAACATATTATTTAACATTGAAACAATTTTGTTCGCCAACGCCAGAGCAACCGCTCAAGCAACCGATGGTGATCCCCGTTGCGGTTGGGCTTTTAGACAAAGTGGGTAATAATCTTCTTTCACGATCAGAGATATTAATTTTAAAAGAGAAAGAACAAACTTTTAGTTTTCCCCATATTCAGGATCTGCCTATATTATCTGTATTAAGAGAATTTTCAGCGCCTGTAAAAGTGCACAGAGACGTTACAAATGAACAGCTTGCTTTTTTGTTAGCGCATGATAGCGATGATTTTAGTAAATGGGATGCGGGGCAAAAATTAACAGAACGGTTAATTTGGAAATTGGTTTCAGATTATCAAGCAAAACGCGCTTTGGAAGTGCCAAGTCTTTGGGTAGAAGCGCATCGTGCGATTATGACTGATCATGCATTGAATCCAGCCCTTAAGTCTGAAATTTTAATATTGCCTGCCATGAGTTATTTATTAGAACTTGGGCAGTCTACAGATATAACTGCAATTGCTGCGGTTAGATTGTTTTTAAGGAAAAGCTTGTCTGAAAGTTTAAAAGACGAATTTCTAGCGCTTTATAAAACGCATTCAAATACTGACCGATATGTTTATAGTCCGGTGGCGGTTGCAGCCAGAGGACTAAAAAATGTGTGCTTAAGTTATTTATTGCTAACCACCGATGGTAAGGCCCTTGATTATTGTATGCAGCAATGGAAATCTGCCAATAATATGACAGATAAATTAGGCGTATTAAATGCCTTATCTAATTGGCAAGGCTTAGAACGTCAAACGGTGCTTGATGAATTTTATGACCAGTGGAAACACGATCCGTTAGTATTAGATAAATGGTTTAGAGTGCAAGCGGGCGCTGAATTGCCAAATACTTTAGAAGTAGTAAAGAACTTAATGCAGCATTCTGCGTTTGAAATAAAAAACCCCAACAAAGTGTATTCATTGATAGGAGCGTTTTCAGCGAATCTGGTGTGTTTCCATGATCAAAGTGGCTCAGGTTATACTTTTTTAGCAGATGTCGTTTTAGAATTAGATAAATTAAATCCACAAGTAGCATCTAGAATGGTACGGGCGTTTACAAGTTGGAAGCGGTTTGATAGCGGTAGACAAGAAAAAATGAAAGCGCAATTAGAGCGTATTAAAAACCAGAAAAATTTGTCTGGAGATATTTTTGAGATTGTTTCTAAGTGTTTAGTTTAAATGTAAAATCCTCCGGCTGAGGTTTTAATTCAATATGATTTAAAATTATTAGTTATTTTATGATAAATAGGATTATTAACAGTCCAGCTTAACCAAACCAAAGCCAGTAATAGTGAAAACACTTCGTCGCTTAGCCAATGCGCACCTATAAACAATCGGGGTAAACACAGTAAAATTGCAAAAAACAAAGCTACAATACCAATTCTTTTAGGCGCGCAGAGCAGAGTAAAGGATGCCCAATAAATTAAAGCGAAAGCATGTCCGCTCGGAAAAGAATGTTGTGTGCCTTCTTTTAGGTTAAAGTTTTGCAAAACTTGAGAGAGCTTGACTGCGGGTTTAATTACTAGAGAAGGCGAGTCTCTTGCAATGTGTAACCAACTATTAAAAATACCCTCTTGTAACATAAAGCCGATTTGAAAACAGATCCAAAAATAGACGGTTTGTTTAATCCGTTGATAGCACAACGCTTTTTCTTGGGTGGCAAGTATTGCCCAAATATTGATGAGTGCTGCAAAGAGTAAGTTTAATTTTGTTTCACGTCTGTCATTCAGCAAACCCCAAAAAACTTGCCAAAAAGGTTTGTTAACAAGATTGCCATTGAATGTCTGGAAAACCATTTCATCAAGATGTTGCAAAAAAGGGTTTGTGAGGGGATTGAACCACAATAGCAACGCAGCAATCAGGGCGATATGACTTGCGATCCACAGTGGATTACAAAAAAAAGGTTTGGTTTGTTTCATTTCTGTATCATTTTTTTTAATTAACATTTGTTTAGACAACGGCTTTTAATTCTATATTTTCAGGTGAATAAATCAGAACACTGCCTGTTTCATTCCAATCACCCAGTACAATTCGTTTTGCGGGTTGATTATCTAAAATAAAATGATGAATGCCAGGTTTATGGGTATGGCCATGGATGAGCGTTAAAGATTTATGTTCTCGTAATGTTTGATAGACGGCTTCTAAAGTGACATCCCATTTGTGATCTTCTTCCTTTGAGGGGGTGTATCGTGTGCTTTTTTTTCGCAAAAAACTTGAAATTTTTTTACGCCAAGATAGCGGGAAACTTAACAACAATTTTGTAACGAGCGAGTGGCGAATAAATTTTCTAAATCGTTGATATGCGTGATCCAGTGTACATAAGAGATCACCATGGGTGAGCAGAATGGGCGTATTATATAAATCAACAACCACAGGATCGGGCAATAATATGCAATGACTATCAACTGCAAACTGTTCGCCAATTAAGAAATCTCTATTGCCGTGCATAAAATAGAGAGGTATCCCACTTTCGGAAAATTCAGCCAAGGCATTGATAATACCCATATCATGAATATCTAGGTTATCATCGCCGATCCAAGCTTCAAAGAGATCGCCTAAAATATATAGCGCATCGGCTTTTTTTGCATCTCCATTTAAAAATTTTAAAAATAAACTTGATAAATGGGGCTTAGTTGCTGAAAGATGCAAATCCGAAATAAAGTATGTGGCCATTAAACCTGCTCAGTGCTCGCAATAAAAATTTCATCAACCAACACATCATTTGTGATAGGGACTAATGAAGTCAGAAATTTAACTACATTCATTACTTTTTTGCCCTTTTAAATCACTCCGCCCGGTCCCGGGACACTCCCGTCCGAGAAACTGGAGGGGAGAAAAGGGGTAGTTTATCATGATAGGTAGGGTTGGATAAGAGCTAAATTGTATACACCCTTATTCGGATTTTAATACAGCAGGCGGCGTGTGGACTTTAACACGGACTTTGGCCCTCAGCCTTTAGCTTAAACCTGTAATGTTTGCAAAGAGCACGCATAAGATAGGATTTCTAGGCCTTTTTTACTGGTGGCTATACTCCAATGGTCAATTTACACAATTTCCCTTCAAGCTTTTAATTGTTGCGGTCGATAGCATTTGATGTAAAGACAATTAGTAAGGCTTGGTTCTTTTTGGTGCAATTACAAGAAATGGACATTAAATTTAGTTAATAGGAGACGTGCATGCCAGGTAAAAAGAATCCCGGTCCCACAAGTAAAGGACGTACTAACCAAATTAGACAGGATCATCAAGAGCAATTTCATCGGAGGTGGATAGGTCAGTATGCCTTCCGGAATTATAAAACGTATTTGGGCGACAAATATCCTAAATTATATGTAAATAAAAATCCTAGTGTCAGTGAGGCAACAATCATCCAAGGAGAGCCCGGAGCTGGGATGAAGCTATAAATGACAGGATATTATCTGATATGGCTTTGAGCGATAAGGCAACCGCTGGGGCTGAGCCCAAAAGTATATTTGCTTATCCTTTATGTCTTTCTGAAAATCATTGGACTTTAGTACTTGTTGACCGTGCCAAGGGAACTATTGAATATTATGATAGTAAATGTAATTATACGGATAAATATCGCGATGCAGAAGGCAAAACATATCAAAGGGACATAGACAAGCACTTTCAGGAATTTGCAAAAACCCTTGGAGCAAAAGAAGATAGACCCTATACATTTGAGCGTAAAATAGCAAAAGAACTACAACCCGATAGTGATAATTGTGGACCTTGGGTGCTTTATTTTTTAGAAAATCGATTAGCCACTCCTAATGTTGATTTTAATACATTAGGCACCCGTGGTGCCTCTCTTCCAAACATGGAAAATTTATCGCACGGAAATGGTAGAAAATCTTACTGAAGCGGAAGTAGCGCGTCTAGCTGCTAAGGATAAAGAGGCAGCTGACGCTGGGGCGGGGACAATTCCGAATTTAGATCCGACTTTAAAAAAGAGAGTTGTAGCAGTGACAACTTCTGTAAAAAGCTTGAATACTTCCATTCCCAATCCTCCTAACAGTACTGCTAAGCCCCTTCTAACCTTACCTACAACAGCACGAAACGCACCGGATACAGCTGCATGTACGACAGCAAGCGTTGCAGTTACGGATGAAATGTGGAGAGACATTAAAGCGGCGGCTAAAGAAAATGCAGAAGGGAAAATAATAACATTTTCCGATGACAAAGGAAAACCTTCAAAAAAGTCGGACATTGATATCCAAAGACAGGAGTATGGTGTTAAAGTATCCACTACTAGTAATCCGCCTGATTGCGGATTACTAGTAAGAAATTACAAAATTGCAGCAGGCATTTTGAAGCAAGAAACCTGTTTGATTGAATCGTCTTCAAGCCCAGAGAATACTGCGAAAATAATCCTAGAACTAACAAAGGAGCCGTTTATAAAACCGGTGATCACGGATCAAAGAATCAGAGACGCGTTAGAAGCCAGTAAAGACCCAGAGTGTGTGGAGGCTTTCAAGAAACTTAATCTTGAAAGCCCTAAAGCTAAACTTAGATAAGGCAATTTATTAAAACGCTACAACCCGCGCATGAAATACAGGCGCTCCATTTAAATTTGTTCAGCGCTCACAATAAAAACTTCCTCAACAGGTACATCACTATGCCCGGATCGTTGTCCTGTAGGAACTTGGCTGAGTTTTAAAACGATATCCAAGCCATCGGTGACTTTGCCAAAGACGCAGTAACCAAACGCATCGGGTGTTTCGGCTTTAAAGTCCAAAAATGCATTATTAGCAACATTAATAAAAAATTGTGAAGAGGCTGAATGCGGATCATTGGTTCGCGCCATGGCAATGGTGCCCAGTTCATTTTTTAATCCAGTTTTGGCTTCGTTCCGAATAGGTTTTTCTGCAGTTTTTTGATGCATGCCTGTTTCAAAGCCACCGCCTTGTATCATAAATCCTTTAATAACACGATGAAAAATAGTGTTGTTATAAAAGCCTGAGTTAACATAATTCAAAAAGTTTTGTGTAGTCTCAGGAGTCGCTTTATCATCTAACTCAATTGTGATAGCACCTAAAGAAGTCTGCAGCTTAACCATATTCATTACCTTTTTGTCCTTAGTTCAGGGTTAAAAATCGCAGTTTACCATATATAGGTAGTGTTGGATAAGAGCCAAATTGTGTACAATCGGAAAATGAATACTTCTTTAAAAACGCGCTTTGCGCCAAGCCCTACGGGGCTCATGCATTTTGGTAGCCTTCGGACTGCTTTGTTTAATTATCTCTACGCTAGGCGCCATAACGGCAGCTTTTTATTGCGCATTGAGGACACTGATATGGGCCGGTCCGAAAAGCAATATACGGATGCTATTTTAACGGATTTGCGTTGGCTAGGACTCGAATGGCAAGAAGGACCTTATTACCAGTCAGAACGCCAAGCGATTTATCATGACTATTACGAAATTTTAGAAAAAAAAGGGCGTGTGTATCCTTGTTTTTGTACGGAAGAACAATTAGCAATTACCCGAAAAGTTCAATTGGCATCGGGCAAACCCCCTCGATATCCAGGAACCTGCCGACAGTTATCACCAGAAGCTATCTTGGCAAAACGGGCTTCAGGATTGCCGTTCGCTTTACGGTTCGAAGTTACGGACGGCGTTGTTGTTGAATTTGAAGATTTGGTGAAAGGCGCTCAGCGTTTTGAAACGGATCATATTGGTGATTTTATTATTCGTCGCAACGATAGTACGGCGTCATTTATGTTTTGTAACGCAATAGACGATGCCTTATTAGGAGTGACGCATGCATTACGGGGAGATGATCACCTTACCAATACACCCAGACAAATTTTAATTTTACAAGCATTGGAATTGCCAATACCGCGTTATGGACATTTCCCGACCATTTTGGGTCCGGACAGCAAAAAATTATCGAAGCGCAATGGTAGTAGAGCGATCCAGGAGTTGCGAGAAGAAGGTTTTCTACCGTTAGGACTCCTAAATTATTCGGCGCGTATAGGACATCACGATGCAGATCAAACGCTATTAAACTTAGACACCTTGTGTGCGCATTTTGATTTATCCCATATTAGTAGTTCCCCCGCGCATTATGATGCCATACAACTTAACCATTGGCAGAAAGAAGCCATGCATCGTAGTACTGAGGCGGAATGCTGGCAACTGATTGCGCCGTATGTGGCAGAGCGTGTGCCAGAAGCGAAAGTGCAAGCTTTTGTACAAACGGTACAACAAAATTTGGTGATGCCTAAGGATGCTTTGCAATGGGCCAACGCGATTTTTGCAGATGTTTCGGCGTTGGATTATTCGGAAGAAATCGGTAAAGTTATAAAAGAAGCCGGAGCTAATTTTTTTGAACATGCGTTATTATTTATCACTAACATGCGTTCTGAATTGACGTTTTCTGCACTGGTGAGTGAATTGCAACAAAAAACGGGACTCAAGGGCAAATCACTTTTTTTCCCTTTAAGAGCGGCGTTGACAGCCGAATTACACGGACCAGAACTAGCAAAAATGTTGGATCTGATGGGAGTAGGATCGGCTCAAGACAGATTAAGACGAGCAGCGGATTATGCTAAAAATTTATAATACACTGAGTAAGCAAAAAGAAATCTTTAAGCCGTTACAACCCGGTAAAATAGATCTTTATGTCTGTGGCGTTACCCCATATGATTATTGCCATATTGGACACGGTCGCGTTTTTTTAATATTTGACGTCGTGATACGCTATTTGCGTTTTATTAATTTTGAAGTGAATTATGTTCGAAATATTACAGATATAGACGATAAAATTATTAAAAGGGCACAAGAAAGAAACATACCTTTTAATGCGCTAACGGCAGAATTTATTGAGGCTATGAATACCGATTTTCAGCATTTAAATATTCTGCCTCCAACAGTAGAACCTTGTGCAACAAATTATATCCCGCAGATGATTGATATGATTCAGCAACTGGTTGATAAAAAATATGCCTATGTAGGGGAAACTGGCGATGTTTATTATGATATCCAAAAATTTGAGAGTTATGGTTGTCTGTCGCATCGCGATTTGGACGATCTAAAAGCAGGCTCACGTGTAGAAATTAACGACGCAAAACAACATCCTTTTGATTTTGTGTTATGGAAAATGGCTAAGCCCAACGAACCAAGTTGGGAATCGCCTTGGGGCTTAGGGCGGCCGGGTTGGCATATAGAATGTTCTGCCATGTCTTTAACACATTGTGGAGAGACGTTTGATATCCATGGTGGCGGGCCGGATTTGAAATTTCCACATCATGAAAATGAACGCGCTCAGTCGGAAGCAGCAACCAGTAAGAAATTTGTGAATTATTGGATGCATGTTGGATTTGTGCAGCAAGATAAAGAAAAAATGTCTAAATCGCTGAATAATTTTTTAACAATTAGAGATTTTTTAAAGCATTATCATCCGGAAGTGTTACGATATTTTAGTGTTATGAGTCATTATCGTAGCCCAATTGATTATGCAACAGATAATATTGATGTTGCTGGCAGGGGGCTTTTGCGGCTGTATACTGCTTTGCGGGGAATTTCGTTAGAAAAACCTGTTGAAAAAAATACGCTGGATTTATTCATGGTCGCGGAAGAGGAAATCCAGTCAATACAAGCATCCTTCGAAAAAAAGTTCCAAGACGCGATGAACGATGACTTTAACACGCCTGAAGCCATTGCCGTTTTATTTGAAATAGCGCATGAAATTAATCGGCAACGAGAGGCTGCGCCTGAAAAAGCGATCGTACTTGCGATACACTTAAAAAAGCTTGGCAATATATTAGGATTATTGTATAGCGAACCTGAAGCATTTCTGCAAAATACCCGTGGTAAAGCAATCGATTTAGCGCTTGGTGAAATTGAACAGCTGATTGCAGAACGCGAAAAAGCTAGAAAATCAAAACAATGGGCTGAATCCGATAGAATCCGAAACATATTATTAGAAAACGGTATCTTACTAGAGGATACTGCAAAAGGTACAATATGGCATGCCCGATAAACATATTGTTTTTCCGATAATTATTTTGATTCGCTTTTAATCACGATAGTTTTGTTCTGCAATCGCTTTTGCTTTCTCGAGTTCTGTTAATAATTCGTTTAAAGGTGGAATATTATCGTCACGTTCTATCAGGGTTGCAACCCGGCCAAAGCGTTTAACGGCGGCCGCATACAATTCCCAAACCGGATCAGCAATGGGGGTATCGTGAGTGTCAATAATGTGATCAACATTATGGATATGCCCGGCGAGGTGAAATTGTTGAACGCGATCGCAAGGGATCCCTGCAAGGTATTGATGTGGATCAAAGCCATGGTTAAAACTACTCACGTAAATATTATTAATATCTAATAGAATTTTACAATCCGCTTCTATAGCGATAGTGCTTAAAAAATCCCATTCGGACAATTCAGAGTTTTTAAAAGCGACATAGCTTGAGACATTTTCCAGCAAAATTTGTTGGCCTAAAAAATCTTGTACAGCCTTAACCCGTAGAACTACATGTTCGATTGTTTCAGTCGTGTAGGGTAGGGGTAATAAATCAGGAATATTTTGCTTGTTGATGCCCGTCCAACAGAGATGATCGGAGAGCCAAGCGGGTTTTAAACGCGTGGCTAAGTTTTTTAACTGCTGTAAGTAATCCCAATTTAAGGGGTCAACGCTGCCTATAGATAAAGAGACTCCGTGCATCACCATGGGGTAAAGTTCGCGGATCTTATCAAGCAAATAAAGCGGTTTTCCGCCGGGAATAAGATAATTTTCGGATAGAATTTCAAAATAATCGACTAGGGGATGGGAGTCTAGTATAGTGCTAAAGTGATCCGTTCGTAATCCCAGCCCGAACCCTAACATAAATCCTCCATCACAGGTGTTCTGTTAAACAAAATGGACAAATGACAGAATAGAATAAAAAAGCGAAAACGACTACAACAAATACAACAAAGTTTTTGTAAACTGAAAGGGAATAAAAAAGGGCAGGTTTTTACACCCGCCCTTTTTTGTTGCAAAACTAGCTTTGGCCTAGATTTGACTTCTTAGTCTACAGCTTTCATGCAGCCATGATCTTTTACAAGCGCAGCTTTGCAAGCTTGATCTGTACCACAGGCAGCCATTGCTTTTGTACAATCTGCATCAGTCATTGTTGTTGTCGTTGTTGTGTGTTCGCTAGTTGTAGCGGTAACTGCTTGTGCAGCAGAAGCAAATACAAGTGTTGCAGCAACTGCAGCTAAAATTAATTGTTTCATTGGTAACTCTCCAAAAGAAAATGACGTCATTAAATTACGGAGCTACCCAAATAATCTGGGAACCCCGTGGTTATTGCCAGAATTTGCACTGGCTAACTGTAGTTTCCAATACAACCTTCTGACGCCTGCGTAGTTTATCATACAATTTTAAGGTGTCTAGTTTTTTTTGACTATTGTTAAAGGCGGTTTTTAGGTCTGTGATATATGAATAGCCGGAGATGCGGGCAGTTTAATATCATATTTATTAAAAGCAACCTGAATATCAGTTTGAATGCTAGTTTGTAAACTACTGAAAGACGTTTGTGTGCTCCAAACTGAAAATTGTAGTTTAAGAGCCGCTTCACCAAATTCCAGAAAAGAGAGTTCTGGAGCAGGAGATACCAAGCATAACGGATTTTGTTTGGCAACTTCCAAAAGTATTTTTTTAAGCTTTTGCAAGTCTTCGTTAAAACCCATCTGTAGCTTAACGTCGCATCGACGGATCGGGAAGCGCGTTACATTTTCAAACTGAGATTTTAACAGCGATTCATTCGGAATGCGGACAAAAATGTTGTCTTTCGTGCGGATTTTAACGGATAGTAAATCAATGGAAAGGACTTCGCCCATTGTGTCATTATTAATACGAACAACATCACCTACCTCGAATGGCTTTTCAACAATTAAAAACATACCACTTAAAAAATTCGAAATCGAGGTTTGCGAAGCGAATGCAACGGCGGCGGTAACAATTCCGGCTGCAATTCCTGCGGCTCCTAAGAGCGCCGTTACATTTACACCGAATGCGTGAAGCGGAAATACAAAAGAAAGAACAAGCCCAATATAAAATGTAATCCGGCGCAGTAACTGAGAGTGATGTGCTGAGAAATGTCTCGCAGATACTTTTCCAACGAGGCGACACATATACAATGTCAACAGGATGCTTATAACAATATAACTGCTAAGTTTTAATATAAAAAAGAAATCGATATCTTTTAAAGCATCTATAAAGTTGTTAAAGGTAAGGTCGAGATCGGGTAGCGAAAATGGCATAAGGTTATTCCCACAGAAAAGAGCTAAATAAGTTTTTAAGTCCTGGTTTTATCGTAACTCGTGCAGGGCTTATCAATTGAAAGTCGCTTAAGGGTAAGGGGGGGCTTTTTACAACCAAAGCTTCGAGATTGTCTGAATCGTCTTGATACATATGCAAATGTTCTGTCCATAGTCTATTTTTTTTGTCGCTATAAAGGGATAGATGTTCAAGGGGAATTTTTAATTCATTTAACAAATTTGTCCCCCTTGTGCGATTTTCAATCGATACAAGAATAATCGCATGTGTGGAATCTTGTGGCAGATCTTCTAAACGGGGTGAGCCGGGTATGGGATTGTTGTAACAGAGTTCTCCTGCCCGTGTGCTTTTACCAAACCACGTGTCTGCCAAAGTTTCTGTTGCAAATTCGTCAAGTATGGTTGTGGGGTTTCCGGCGCTGATTTGTATCCAAAGCGGGACGCTGAGATAAACGCGCAATGTTTCACCCAACGGAATATAACAGGGACGATCTAACAGAGAAAGCAAGGAGCGATCGGGTAGCATTGGTTTAAATGTGATTTCATTGGATGTTTGTGCTGCAAAGGTTTTTAAGGGTTGTTCACCTTCGTGATAGGTTGTAATATGCCATTTATGGTTAAAGCGATCGACACAGGTTACAAGCTGGCCAATTTTAAAAAAACGCGATTGCTCTTCTTCAATTAAAAAAGATCCCCACCATAATTCTTGTTCTGCGGAGTGCTCCTCATCGAGTGATTGAATGGGATCAGCTTTTGCCTTTTTTTGAATAAAAGGTAAATTTTTCAGTTTTTCTAAAAGCCAAGATTTCATTTTTCTGTTATCCACTCGTATGCATACAGGGTATTCGACAGCAATGTTGCAACCGTCATCGGTCCGACGCCGCCCGGCACGGGGGAGATAAAGCTTGCCCGTGCTGAAGCCCTTTCGAATTCAACGTCGCCGGTTAATTGTCCATTATCCATGCGATTCATGCCAACATCAATCACTATCGCACCCGCTTTTATCCAATCGCCTTTAATAAGGGCGGGCTGCCCCGCGGCTACAACGAGTAGATCGGCACTTTCAACGGCTTTTTTTAAATTGCGTGTAAATCGATGGGCGGCGGTGACAGTACAACCTGCCATCAGTAATTCTAAGACCATCGGTCGGCCTACAATGTTAGACACGCCAACCACCGTCGCATCTAGACCTTTTAAATCGATATGAGTTGATTTTAAAAGCTCCATGATCCCTGCCGGTGTGCAAGGTCTCAGACAAGGTTTTTTTTGAGCAAGTCGCCCCAAATTATACGGATGAAAACCATCCACATCTTTATCAATGCGGATTTGTTCGAGCACAGGCTGCGTCGCAATGTGATCAGGTAAGGGTAGTTGGATCAATATGCCGTCTACCGTGCAATCATCATTTAGTTTGTTAATAAGCTTCATTAGTTCTGTTTGGGTGGTTGAAGTGGGAAGCCTATGATGTTGGGAAACTATCCCAACCTTTTGGCAAGCAGCGAGCTTACGTTTTACGTAAATTTCTGAGGCGGGCGCATCTCCAATCAGGACGACTGCAAGCCCTGGCGCTCGTTTGCCCTGTGCTAAATAATTTTTAACACGCTGACTAATATCCTGCTGAATTTTTTCAGCAAGCAGGGTACCATTTAGGATTTGTGCGGGCATAGTGGTGTCTCGCAGGATATTTCAGCCGATGATAATTTGGACAGAGTCATAATAAAAATCATAATAAGAGTATACGCCCCTAGAAGGCAATTTATTGATAAGGCAATTATTGCGATTGTGAGTAGGCAGCTAATATGGCACAATGGGCGTCACTATTATATTTTAGTGATTGAAGACGACTTATCGGGGCATAGCGCAGTCTGGTAGCGCACCTGCTTTGGGAGCAGGGGGTCGTGGGTTCGAATCCCCCTGCCCCGACCATTATCCTGGCGCTCGTAGCTCATCTGGATAGAGCATCAGCCTTCTAAGCTGGGGGTAGCAGGTTCGAGTC
>DATLWY010000066.1:0-9189 GCA_035576045.1 Gammaproteobacteria bacterium
GTGTACCTTAATCCTATCAATTTTGAGGCTGAGCAACAGAAAGCAGCACTTCAGTCTGAACACGAGAAAAATCCTATCAATGTTTAACCATATTATTATTTAGAAGGAAATTTAACATGCCAAATACAAGCAATCATTTTATTAGTCCTCTAGAACTCTCTACCTTAAATGGCATTATAGGTGTCACATTCAATGGCATTGCAGCAGGCGATTTAAGCGGCTACTCTGTAGCTTCAGCTGGGGATGTGAATAGAGACGGCTTTAAGGATGTGCTGATAGGCGCTTATCCGGCCTCCCCCCGAAATCTCTCTCAAGCAGGTTCTATCTACCTTATTTTTGGACACGGAGGCACTTGGAATAGCTCGTTAGCACTCGGAAGCCTTAATGGAACTAATGGCGTTGTCATCAACGGTGTTGCAACAAACGACCGTAGCGGCTACTCAGTAGCTTCAGCGGGAGACGTGAATGGAGATGGTTTTGATGATGTGCTAATAGGCGCTTATCAGGCCTCCCTTGGCAATCTCTCTCAAACGGGTTCCGCCTACCTTATTTTTGGTCAAGGAGGTGCTTGGAGCAGTCCGTTAGCACTCGAAAGTCTGAATGGAACCAACGGGGTTGTCATTAACGGAGCTGCAGCAAATGATCGCAGCGGCTTTGCTGTAGCCTCAGCTGGAGATGTGAATGGAGATGGTTTTGACGATTTGTTGATAAGTGCCCCTGGTAATGGCTGTGCCCCGGCGGTAGGTTCTACCTACCTTATTTTTGGGCATGCAGGCGCTTGGGGCAGCCCATTAGCGCTTGGAAGTCTGAATGGAACCAATGGGATAGTTATTAACGGTGTTGTAGGGGGAGACTGGGGCGGTTGGTCCGTCGCTTCTGCGGGAGATGTGAATGGAGATGGTTTTGACGATTTGCTAATAAGTGCTCCTGAGCTCTGCTCTTCGGCGGTGGGTTCTACCTACCTTATTTTTGGGCATGCAGGCGCTTGGAGCAGCCCATTAGCACTTTCAAGCCTAAATGGAGCCAATGGCGTTGTTATCAACGGTATTGCAGCAGGTGACCGGTCTGGCATTGCGATAGCCAGGGCTGGGGATATGAATGGGGATGGTATTGACGATTTGGTAATAGGAGGGGCTGCTGGAGCCTCTCTGGGAGGTTTCTTTCAGGCTGGTTCCACTTACCTTATTTTTGGGCACAGAGGTGCTTGGAGTAGTCCTTTGATGCTCGGAGACCTAAATGGAACCAAAGGTGTTGTCATCAATGGCGTTACAGCAGGCGAGGAGGGTGGCCGCTTTGTAGCCTCAGCTGGCGACCTGAATATGGATGGGATTAACGATGTGATGATAGGTGATTTTCTGGCCTCTCCTGGGGGGGCCGTTGAGGCAGGCTCTACCTATCTTATTTTTGGGCACAGAGGCAGTTGGGATAGCCCGTTTGCGCTCGCAAGTCTGAATGGAACCAATGGCGTTGTCGTTAACGGTATTGCAGGAGACGACCGGAGCGGTTTCTCTGTAGCCTCAGCGGGGGATGTGAATGGAGATGGCATTAGTGATGTGCTGATAGGGGCTTACCAGGCCTCCCCCGGAAATCTCTCTCAAGCGGGCTCCACCCACCTTATTTTTGGCGATAGCCTTGAGTTGTTAATCAACACCCTGGCTATCAATCAAGGTGAAACAGTATTTTTAAACAACAGCATGCTGTCGGCTTGGCATCCGAATAATCTAGCAATTAATGCAAGCATTCCCTTTAGGATTACGAATGTCATGCATGGAAACTTTTCAACACTTAACTTTTCTCAGATTGCACTCTCTCAAAACGCTATTTCGTTCACGCATGATAATAGCACTTATGCGCCGAGTTTCGAGGTGACGGTTGGGAGCTGGGCTATTGCAGGGCCAACCGCGGCGATGATTAATTTTAATCTTCTGCCAAATGCAACAACAAGCAGCGTTCCCAGTATAGAGACTACAAACTTAGGCGCTATTGTGAGTGGTACGGTAGCAGTAGGCACAGCGGGATTCGTATTTTTTGTGCTTCCCTGGTATTTCAAGAAAAAAACAAACGAACAGTTCCAAAAAATGTTGTTAGAGAGTACCTCGGATGCGGATAAAGCCTTTAATAAAGGGGTGGTTCGTCCGATTGCGAATAAAATTTTTAACGTCATCAATACAACGGGTTTTTTTGGAAGACGGAGTGAAGCGGATACCATGGCCTACATGATGGCGATTGGAAAAATTATCTCAGAACTTAGACGCCAAAACGCTAACCTAGACTTTAATGAAATGGAGCCCGTCGACAAGGAATCGTTTCTAAACGAAATCGCCAACCAGACACGTCAACAAAGCCTTCCCAAACAGAAAGGATTTTTTGGAAATTGTGCACGCTATTTTAAAGTGGAAGTGACACCTCAGGAAATCGAACATGCAGCAGAAGGCATTGCCCTGGCTTCAGTGGCGTGGCAAAGCAGACATATGGGTGGTGTTTCTGCAAAAAGCACAAGTTTAGGTCTTGAGCTAGGAAAGCTCAGTCGCATAGGGTTTCCAATTGAGGCCGCAAACGAGGGCGTTCCCCCAGAAAAGCAGTTTAAGTTGATGCAGAATCACGTGAAAGCGGTGGAACAGCGTATAACAGAAGAGCAGGAAGAGCGAAAACGGTTAGAAGAACGGGTAGCAGAGCTGGAAACAGAATTAATATTTTTCAGACAGCAAGGCGCTGGGGTTTTAAAAAAATGATTACTTAATGATGTGGGCTTTTTTCGAATTGACATCTGAAGATTAATAATGTTTATTGAGGATTTTTATCATGCCATTAAATGGATTACAACGAGACACGCTTTTTAGTACCATTACGATGTGTGTGGATACGGTTTTAGAGGCTTCTATTGATAGAGACAAAAAAATTGCGTGGTTGGAGCTTTGTACCAGTAACAGTACGCCCAGCATAGAAGAAGCTATTCCGGTATTAAAAAAATATCCGGCTTTAATCAAAGGATTGTCTGAAGCGGTCAACGTGCCCGCTGCTGCTCGGGGTTATTGGCGAAGATTGTTGATTTGCATGGATTATGATCAACCGGTTCCACTTGATTTATTAAAAGAACTTTCAGACTTTAATAATTATAATCCTTTGTTAATGGCAGAGATGCGGTTATTTGAAAATAAAATCACTGTCATTCCTGAATTAAGTACGATTAAAAGTGAACTTCTCTGTTTAAGGGAAGCCTATTTAGAAATGACACCGCTCGCTTCTTGCTCTTATGGTGCACCTTATCGAACCTATTATTTTAGGATAGGGCAAGTTCCTTTTAATTTAGATAATTTTGGCCCTTTGCCACTCAAAGGAGAAATTCAAGACGATATTAAAAGATTAATAGAAGATAGGCTTGAACAAGCAGATAAATACCAAAAGCAGATAGATGAAAAAGAAAAAAGCCGAAAAGAAATGGAAGAAATGGTAGCTGTCGCTCGCAAAGAAGTAGAGAAGGCTCGGCTTGCGACTAGTTCATTGTTAGGTGAGATGGTAGAACAACAAAAACGCGAACTTTTTAAGCAAGAAATATTTGGAAATTATAGAACTTTTGAAAAGAGTGTTGCAGCTTCAGAGCGTGTTACTGTTTCAGATATTTTGTTTTCGCACCAAAGTTTTTCTACATCCTCACAAAGTGAGTCTTCAACCAAAAACGACCGTTTGTTTCAGATGCAGCATGTGCTGCTCAATAACAGACTCACGGATATGATGCGCCAGGCGACTGCTCACATGTCTAAAATCGATATGGCGCTTAAACAATCTAAAACTTTTTTAGAATTGAGGGTGGCAGAATGTTGCAAAGTGTTATTAAATGTGCAATGGACGCTGGTGGATGAATGTTTTAGAGAAGTGGCTTTTAACGCAGACGCCATCAACGAGCGTTATAAAACGCAATTACAAGTCACTTATGATATGTATTTAAATGACATGGTGACTAAGTGGATGTTCGATCGCAAACGCTGGTTATCCGATAGCCAAGGTCGAGCGCTGACGGACGCGGCCTTTACGGAGCTGTCAGAAAAGTTTAAACAAGATATCCAGCGGGCGATGCAGCCAGAATTAAAAGGGTTTCAGTCATTTCAAGTGAAGTCCTTAAATGACATTAATCAATTACGGAAAGATTTGCCAAAACGGCGTGAGCTGCAAGCAGCAAAGGCGGAGCACTATAAACAACGGTGGGATGAGATGAGCTTACCGCTGATGGAAAGTGCAGATCACTGTAATGAATTAAGAGGGCTTCGTTCTCAAATACAAAAATCTGAGTGCAATTTAGAAGCGTTCAATAGCATCATTACCGTATTAGTAAGAATGACGCGGGGGTTGGAATTGACTACAGATCAAGAAGGTTTGAACTTATTTCATTATGCCTGCTGGGGTAGTAATCTAAAACTGGTTCAAGAGTTATTGGCTCGAGGTGCACAATTGAGCTTAGTCGATTCCGAGGGGAATTGTATTATACATCTTGCGGTTGAAAACGAATCAGAAGCCACGCCCGAACTTTTAGAAACGCTCATTAACCAACCTTTATTTAGTAAAGTTAACAGCAGTATTTTAGACCTTAAAAATAAGCGAGCTAAAACGCCCTTACATGTAGCCGCCGCTTTTGGTAATTTAACCGCTATACAATGGATAGTGGGCACCTCTCAAAAAAAATTAGATTTAACTGTTCAAGATAATCGAGGGATGACGCCATTGCACTTTGCGGCACGTGAAGGCCAAGAAAAAGTAGTCGACTATTTGCTGACTTTAGGTGCGGGTAAATCTCTTAAAGACGATATCTATCACCCACTGATTTTAGCGATACAACATGGGCGTATCCCTGTTGTACGTTTATTTTTTAAATATGGCCTCTGGTTGATGCCCCATCAAATAGACTATTTAATCAAAATAGCTGAAAAGAGCGATAATGCTTTAAGTATTGCCTATTGTTTAGCAATACCTGTAATGGAAAGCTTAAATGATTTAGCGAGGCTGCAGCCCTTTTTAAAGGTTGCTAGAAGTAACCAATTAACGGACGCGCTCAGTGTATCCACTAAAACGCATTCTCCTATTTCCATAACGCGTAATGCGCCAATTGCTGTACATTTAAATGTTTCGGGTCAAGGGAATAACTGCGGGCTTTTTGCATTAGTCTTAGGCCTTAAAAAAGCATTAGAGAATAAACCCCTGTTAAGAACTAAAACAAGACTGCCGGATTTTTTTGACACGATTGATAGCGCGTTGCTTAGGCCAGATTGCGACGCCAAAGAAACGGCTGAAGTTGGGGTAAAACTCCGTTGCGAAATGGCTTCTGCTTTATTGCAGGATATGCAATATAAAGCGAGACGCTATCAGAATGTTATCGCTGTTTGTAGAGAATCTTTAGAAGAGAAGCCCTGTGCGCCCGACATGGAAGCGTGGTTAGTTGTCACCTCTGATTACCGAGAAACTTTAAAAAAAGCATGGATTCCGGTAAGTAATGCTTTAGGAAAAAGCTACAATGCGGTTGAAGCTGACTACCAAGCGCTTTTGAGTAGCCATCCCATTAAACCAGGCAACATTGAACAATTAAAAGAAAAATTATCTAAACTTTGTTTAGATAAACCAGAAGTCGAGGCTTTGCATGTATTGTTAGAATCCTATTGCCCGGGATATAACCATTCCGTGTTCGATTTCATTCGATTAAGGCGTTTATATCGCGCCGCTTGGGCGGGCGTGACATCAGGCACCGGTTTAGAACGCCAGGGTGTTTCGGAAGGTATGGAAGCGCTTTTCAAACAAAAAGCCTTGGCTATTTTAGAAAAATCAGAAGAGACTTCCGTCCCTAAGAACTTGTTATTATTGTCTCTCTTAGAAAAAACAAACTTTGACAAAAGCGGGGCATTGAGTGACAAAGGTATTGTGTCTTCCGAAGAAGTGCTGTCAAGTGCTTGTGCGTTATTTGTTGAAAAGGGTTTGAAGCCTGATTGGAAAATGATTTACCAAAATTATGCCGAGCATGTCAAAACGGCATCAGAAATGCTGAGTGCAGATGAGTTAGGCACTTTGGCAGGTTATTGGCAGGTAGGGCTTAAAATTCAGTTTGCCCATGGTGAGCCGTATAGAACGGCTGAATTAAATACCGAACAATTACAAATTACCTTATGTAACCCGAGCCAGCTGCATTGGAATGTGGTGTGTGAAAGTGCCGACTTAGGCATGAAATTCGAAATGCCTAAAATTGCAGCGCTCATCTTAGGTTTAGAAAATAGTGAATATAAACGCACCATTATCGATGCGATTAATAACGAAATGGCTTATGCGCGAAGATTTGAGGATTGTCGTTATATTGTCGGAGTGGCATCTAGCATACAGGACATACCGCGCTTGCTCTCACAACAAGGAAACCCTTTAAACGCGGCAGATTTGAAGGCGGCCGAATTACTCTCTCGCTATTTTGAGCAAGGGTTTTTAAGATTAAATGCAGAAGCGGTTTATGGCCTTAAAAGCGCTTTAAATACAGTCCTTGAGAGGGGGGATTTTGTCTCTATCGCACTTCAAGAACCAACAGATCCGCAAAACGCGTTACTTTTTGATTATAATTGTGGCACGCGGGGACGCGCTATTGCGACCTTAAAGCCACCGGTTCATGTCGCGACTAGGGCTTTGGGGATGCCAGAAGCCGACTTTTAATGTTCATATAAAAACACCGGAGGCGCTGATGTTAAAAGTGACTGTATTGTTAGATGTGGATGAAACCTGTGCCATCAGTAATAAATTTTACGGCCAACAGGATGGTGGTTATCGCTATAACGATGCCTTGTTTGCTGCATTAAAGCAGTGCGAGTGCTTTGAAGTCTATCTTTTTACTTCTTTTAACTTAGGGAGTGTCACCTCAGATGAGGCAGTTGGCACGCCTTCTCGATTAAAATTAATTCGGTATTTAGAAAATCAAGGGTTTAAAGTAGAGGGTGTTGTAACGCCTTTAGATGCGGTGTTTAAAAAAGGTATTGGCGCTTATTACGAGGAAATCATTAAACCTTTTGAAGTAAGGATATTGCAAGGCGAAAATATTAGAATAGGATCTGCTGCTCCCGCCTATCAAGCGGCGCTTTTGGATGAGATGAAGCTTGTCAAAGAAGCTTCCGAATTAAACGTGGGAGACAAAGGCAGTTTGTATCAATATTTTATTGATTCACAGCGTGAGGCTCTCTTATACCCGCATTTCAATGTTGTTTTTGTGGATGATAGACCTGTCTGTTTGAATGATGTTAAAAGCGCTAATGAAAAATATCATTATCCGCTTTGTCTTATCCCAGCCAAGCCACAGGATACGGTTTCTTATTATCAGAAGTGTGTATCGGATTTTCAATATAGCCTTGAAGTAGGCTATATAGCCCAACAGCTAAAGCGTATAAAAGCGTTAGCATTAGACAAAACCCAAGAAGAAACCTATCAACAGCTACGAAAAGAATTTAAGCCAATCTCTGCCACACCTGATTTATTAGCTATTAGAAATTTTTCCAGACAAGTGACTTATTTTCTAATGACGCTTGAAAAGCGCAATGCCTTCTTAAGCGTTCCGACTGCGGGATTGGATAACCCACTTTTGCAGGATAGAGCAGCAGACCGCTTGCTGGTTTCCATTAAAGCAATACCGGGTCTCATGGAACTCAAGGATAGTGCGGAGCCAGACGCAATACTTTATGGCTTAGACAAACCCTATGGTCTTAGTTTAGAAACCGCAAGATGTATGTTATGTAAAATTAACACGACGGGCAATAGCCGGGTTGGGCGCGTCAATAATGTTTTTTTTAAACAAGGCGCGGAATATAGTTTAGTTGAGCAAGCGGTTTATCAATTGAGCCGTTTATTGGGAGAAGAATTAGTCACTCCCACACGACTTTTATTTCTTAAAATTCCGGATGAAGACACTTATGCTTTACAAGCAAGCTTAGGGGTAGGCGTTGATTTAGAAGCCATTGATTTAGATGCCTTATGTCAAATTCCTGAAGCCATTGCAATGCTTAAAATGGATTTAGGAGAAACACCCTTTGCTCAAGATTTTCCAACATTACTTAGCAATGATTATTATCAGACTTGGTTAAACCACTCTGGGTTGGTTCCTGACATGCCTTTTGAAAAACAATTGAGTTTCTTCATTGAAACACTGATGACGTTACCCGAAGGCCATTGGCCGGTGGGACTAAAAGAACTCTATAACCCACCTGAATCTCAAGTCAAACGATTGCGGTCTGCCTTGTTTGAGGCTTTTCAGGATAAAAAAGCACCTTTACGGGTGCTCGCATTACTCGAGCGTTATCCCGTTTTAAACAAAAATCACTTAAATGATTTAATTGCATGCACAGAGGCTTTTGAGTGTTTAAGGTTTTTATATCCGAGCCTTCGGCCTGAAGCGGTACTTGTTGAGGCAGAACGTCTATTACACACTATAGATAAAGCGAATCTAAGTGCACATCTGTTATTAGAAATTTTGACCGAACCAGAAGACCATAAGGGCGACAATTTTAAAGTGCAATTTAGACGCGATAGTTATGAAAATTTAACAGGGTCTTTGGAAATTATCGCGATTGATAATGATGCGGCGATGCAGGGCGTATTTAAGTCTAAAGGCGGAGAAAGTCTCCTCTTGGTCAAGAGCTTGTTATTGGCAAATAAGGCGTTATTAAACGAACCCATTGCCGAATCAGTTCGAGAACGGTGTCTCTTGATGAATCCCACTGTTGCAATAATGCACTGGTTAGAAGCCTTAAATCATTATTATGAACCTTATTACGCGTTAAAAGACAGCGGGGTGATTTTTAAAGGATTAGCGCGTCGATTACATTTAGAGGAACAACTCTCACTCGATTTTATAACGCGCCTTTCAGAACGTTTAGCAAGTATTCAACAATGCTTAAAGGCAGGGGTTATGACGCATAGAGCCTTATGGCATCAGGTTGACCCTCTCTTAGCTTATAGCTATGAAGTCTTAAGTCGTGAAGTGCCGAACTCTCAAGCCCTGATGACGGCTTTATATCATAAGAAAAAGCCCGTGTTCGTCGAGAAAGTTTTAGCTACCCAAACAAGCCAACGACTGGGGA
This sequence comes from Gammaproteobacteria bacterium, assembly GCA_035576045.1. GTDB lineage: Bacteria > Pseudomonadota > Gammaproteobacteria > UBA6186 > Azoamicaceae > CADEGZ01. Next base: position 9,087 of record DATLWY010000066.1, read on the forward strand.
ATGGCAAAACCTTAGGGGATTTAATAGCCGCATTGCCGCAGACTTCTAAAAATAAGGGTTACCGTTTTTATATTGAAACCCTCACAGAATATGTTTCAGAAGC
>DATLWY010000067.1:0-9381 GCA_035576045.1 Gammaproteobacteria bacterium
CGTCAACTCTGGTTACAATATGTATCACCCCCGCATGAATCGAGTTGTTTGCCAGGATTTGAAAAAATGCTGGAATTAATGCCGCTATGGGAAGCTTTAAAAGAGACGTTACAGGGCTCGCAAGAATGCAGTCAGATCGGCTTTACTTTTTTGAATTTACCCTTATCTGCATGGTCTTTGTTTGGCTTTATGGGTTTGGGGGTGTATGTTCTTATTTTGTGCTGGCTCCAAATAAAAAGGCGGATCTAAAATCCGCCTTTTTTAACTTCATCCTTGAAGAAAGACATTCCTTGTCGGTTAAGTCCATTTAACAAAATTCATATCCATCCTGGATACACTTTAAGAATAACAAAAAAATTCATTTATTCAAGTCCACAAAAAAAAGAAAATAAATTTTTTGCTGAGCAACCTTTACACCACATCAAAAAATAACGTGTTGATTTTCAATCAGTTAACATTTTTTCGAAGGCTTTTTCCTGTTTTCCGTTTTTTATATGGACATTGTCTTACAGGACTTTGAGCGAAGACTCAGTAAAAAGCGATCAATTGGCTTTACTGAAAGAAAACCCATAGCCAAGATCCTTGACTTAACAGGAATAGTGGCTTTTACTAAAAGAATGAATACGCATTTTGGTTAACAAGGAGGATACCATTTTGATGTTGGGAAAAAAAATTGAACCGTCTTCCACTTCACACATCCAACACCTTACACAACAATGGCTAGAGCTCAGACAAGTCGTACTCGTACACTACAGCGAACTCTGTACAGCAAAAGACCCTGAACCCAACATGCTACAAAAATTCTGCCAACATTTAATGGATTATATTTCAATGGGCCATTTTAAAATGTATGAGCAATTTGCAGAACATCTTGAAAATAATCAAACATACTCAAAAGGTCTCAATAAAACTTTATTGTCGAACATAACCAACAATACAGAAACGGTGCTTGATTTTAACGATAAATATACAGAACCTAAAAATCTTGATGCGTTGTCAGCTGATCTCTCTCAAATAGGCGAGATACTTGCGCATCGCATGGATTGGGAAGATGCATTAATCACAAAAGCCGCACCCCGCTATTCCAAAGGTAAATAAATTTTACTCGCGTTCTAAATATTGCAATTTATCGGGTATATCTTTCCATTCTTCTGCATCCGGTAACCCGCCTTTATTTTGGGTAATTACAGGCCACTTTTTGGATAATTCTGCATTCAATGCTAAAAAGGGTTTCTGATCGTCTTTTAAATCATCCTCTGAGTGAATCGCATTTGCCGGACACTCCGGTTCGCATAAAGCGCAATCAATACATTCATCCGGATCAATCACCAAAAAATTAGGACCTTCTCTAAAGCAATCTACAGGGCATACTTCAACGCAATCTGTAAATTTACATTTAATACAACTTTCCGTTACTACAAATGTCATTGCACCACTCCAGAACTTAATAAAAAGCTAAAATTCTAACTTTTTGCTTGTCGTACCATACGCCATTAATGTCCACTTTATACGACACTTCGAGACAAGACTACAAGCGCGAATTGCACATCGGAGGCTAAACCGTTTTATAACAGCCACCGTTCTAATTTACGTAAGCTCATTATAAATAATTCTGATAGCGAGTGCTTGTGTAAATCAACTAATGGCTCGGTAATATAACACCCCCGCACACCCGCAATAATTGCTGCTAAGATGCCTGTTAATAAACGATCGTCCACGACTAACAATTCGCTTGGACTCATTTGGGTTTTTTGTAAAATAGATAAGATGCTATCAGGGTAGGGCTTTTTTCGTTTGGGGAAAATAAATTTCACACCCCTAAAATGCGCCGAAAAATAGTCTGCGCGTTCTGTGCTGGGTTTATTTGTTAAAATAAAGACATGCCCTGGGGCAAAAATTTGGATACAAAGATTAAGCCAGTTGCGCATTTCTAAGCCAATTTCTGTAGCGCCATGCGATGCTAACACTCCGTCAAAATCGAGCGCGATTATTTTTATACCCCCCGCTCGAAGATGTATAGGATCTAATGTTAAAATTGACTGGCACTGAAGTGCTTTGTTACGCCTGTAAGCACTTAACGCTTTTCGATACCTAAAAGCCATCGTTAAGGCATATTTAATCCGATTTATCATAGAAGAAGCGCTTCCACTAACCCGCGAAACTTAATATAGAGAGTTTCTGCTATCAATAGAAGCTGTTTTTATAATCAGATATAAAAAGGGGGCTAGACCCCATACAATACCGACATGGCACTGAAATATTTAAATCTTATCAAAGATGGATTGGGTGGCGAATTTCGCCGGGGTCTTCAAGCGGCTTTGCAAAAGTGCGATCTCGTCACACGCGAAGAATTTGATATCCAAACAGAAGTCTTAGCTAAAACCCGCGAGAAACTTGAAAAACTGACACGACAAATTACAGCCCTTGAAGAAAAAATTAAAAATGCCCCATAATTAAATAAAAAACCCCCGCACCTTTCGAAAAAACCCTAAATGCGATAGACTTAGGCAATGGAACAATTTCAATATATTTTAATTTTACTAGGATGCGCAGTAGGTGTTGTTGCACTATTTCGTCGTATTCACCTTCCGCCCATTCTCGGTTATCTTTTTGTAGGCATGCTGGTCGGTCCAGGCGGTTTTGCGTTTATTCCCAGCATCCAAGATCTCAGTTTTCTCGCCGAATTTGGCGTCGTCTTCTTAATGTTTACCATCGGGCTGGAATTTTCGTTCGCCAGACTTCTGACGATGCGGCGCGCACTATTAGGACTGGGTGGCATTCAAGTCCTTTTATGCACGATGGTTGCGATGTTAGGGGGATGGTACTTTGGGTTGTCCCCCAAAACAGCGTTTGTTGCTGCAGGTGCATTGGCGCTCTCTTCAACGGCGGTTGTGATTAAGCAATTAGCCGAGCAACACGAATTACACTCGGTACAGGGCAGATTATCTATTAGCATCTTGCTATTCCAAGATTTAGCCGCCGTTTTATTCTTGATTCTAATCCCCGCCTTGGCCAGCAAGCAAGAAACGGCGCTCTGGATTCCACTGAGTCTTGCATTAGTCAAGGGTATTGGTGTGTGTGTGGTATTGAGTTTTCTCGGCCAACGTTTATTAAGACCTCTATTCCACGAGGTTGCAAAATCGCATTCAAACGAATTATTTATGATGGCGGCACTGATGGTTGTTCTGGGAGCCGCTTGGCTAACACATCATTTAGAATTATCAATGGCGCTTGGCGCATTCTTAGCGGGCTTAATGTTAGGTGAAACAGAATTTCGCCATCAAATTGAAATCGATATCCGGCCCTTTAGAGATGTATTGTTAGGCTTGTTTTTTATTACGATTGGCGCATTACTGCATATCGATGCACTGCCTGAAAATGGCATATGGGTACTCATTATTTTGGTCAGCCTTGTTATATTTAAAACCGTATTAATTATGGGTTTGGCGCATTTTGTGGGCGCTGTATCTTTAGCTAAAGCGTTTCGTACTGGCTTAATATTAGCCCAAGGTGGTGAATTTGGATTTGTTATTCTAACCGTTGCCATTAATAATGGGTTAATTGACCCCATACAAAGCCAAGTGGTGGTTGCCGCGGTTGTATTAAGTATTGTTGCCGCCCCCGTTTTGATTCGATACAACAAAGTCATTGGGCAGTTCTTTTTTAAGCAAGACAAACTACCGCCACCTGAAGAAATTAAAGATGTACAGCTCTCTGAACATACAGCGGAACTCAAAGAGCACGTTATTATTTGTGGATTTGGTCGGGTTGGGCAAATTTTAGCTCGCTTTTTAGAGCAAGAAAATATTCCATCGGTTGCATTAGATTTGGATCCCATGCGGATTTCTTCTTCTGCTTTAGCCGGAGAGCACGCTTTTTTTGGGGACGCAAGACGGCTCGAAGTATTAGCCGCTGCTGGACTTGCGCGTGCACGCATGGTGGTCATCAGCTTTGCAGACGAACCTGCTGCCTTAGAAACGCTTAAGCATATTCGCTCGCTTCGATTAGATGTCCCCGTTTTTGTACGAACACGAAACGATTCTAATTTAAAAACTTTCCAAGAAGCGGGTGCAACGGAAGTCGTACCTGAATCATTAGAGGCCAGTTTAATGCTTGCCTCGCATTTGCTCTTAATGCTAGGCGTGCCAGCATCACGTATTTTATTTAAAATCCGCGCTATCCATTCTGATCGGTATCGCGTTATTCAAGGGTTTTTTAAAGGAACAGATGATCCAACATTACTCGAAGAAGCAGACAGCGCACGTATGAGCTTACACGCAATCACGGTTAATGAAAATGCGTATGCGATTGGAAAAACCCTTGGTGAAATTAGCGAGCCTGAATCCCTTTCGGCGATTAAAGTGTTAACGCGTAGTACTACACGTTATCCCGAACCTGATCCTGAAATGGTTATTCAAGCAGGCGATGTACTCGTGCTATTTGCTACCCCAGAAGCATTATATTTATTGGGCGAGAAAATTCTTCGCGGGGTTTGATCTCCCATATCCGCAAATGAGCAATTGTTTACACACCCACTTCACTAGCTGATAATTTTAATACCCTTACCAATGCTCTGACGACAAGGCTTTTATCACAACATTTGGATTATATGCAATTATAATTAAATAGGCACGGGCAGATCCATAAAAAGCAGGGAAATCCGAAAACACGTCATCCGCTATTTAACGGATTGTCAGCTTGTTAATTTCGCGTATAACACTCTGTATGAAATTAGCAATTGTTTATACGCGCGCCTCTCTTGGCATACAAGCGCCCCTTGTAACCGTTGAGGCACATATTTCGAATGGGTTACCCGCTTTTACGATTGTGGGCTTGCCCGAAACGGCGGTTAAAGAAAGCAAAGATCGTGTACGTTCTGCCATTTTAAATAGTCAATTTGACTTCCCCTCGCGTCGCATTACGATTAATTTAGGTCCGGCAGATTTACCCAAAGAAGGGGGACGTTTTGATCTCCCCATTGCTTTAGGCATATTAGCCGCCTCTCAACAAATTCCAGGGGATTGTTTAGATGAATATGAATTTGCGGGAGAGCTGGCATTGTCTGGAGAACTGCGTGCTATTCAAGGCGCATTACCCGTTGCACTGGGCGCTCGAAAAGCCAATCGCATTTTAGTTGTTCCACGTTTGAATGCCACCGAGGCTGCATTACCAGGAGATAATATCATCTATGCCGCCAGTACTTTATTGGAAATTACCGAACATCTTAGTCGACGAAAACGGTTACATGTTTTTAAGCAAGTACTACCACCCACCACTGATAGCATCCGTTCAGAATATGATTTATGCGATGTTCGCGGTCAAATGCACGCGAAACGCGCACTTGAAATTGCAGCCGCCGGCGGACATAGTTTACTGATGATTGGACCACCTGGAACCGGCAAAACCATGCTTGCTAGCAGGCTTCCCAATATTTTGCCCCCATTAACGCTTGAAGAAACCTTAGAAGTGATCGCGATACATTCATTGATCCCCAATAGCCAACCAGCATTACAGTGGGGCAGAAGACCTTTTCGTGCACCGCACCATACCGCTTCTGCCGTGGCTTTAGTGGGTGGCGGTAGTCATCCACGGCCAGGTGAAATTTCGCTCGCACATCAGGGTGTTTTATTTTTAGATGAATTGCCAGAATTTGATCGCCGTGTTTTAGAAGTGCTACGCGAACCCTTAGAATCTGGAACGATTTTGATTTCACGCGCTGCGCGTCAAGCAGAATTCCCTGCGCGATTCCAATTAATTACTGCAATGAATCCTTGCCCTTGCGGACATTTGAATGATCCTAAAGGCCGATGTCAATGTACGCAAGAACAAATAAAGCGTTATCGTGCACGTTTATCGGGTCCCTTTTTAGATCGCATCGACATGCATATTGAAGTGCCAGCATTACCCATGGCGACTTTAACAAGAGGGAATTCTACTACAGAAGAATCCAGTACGATGGTGTTAAAACGCGTTAATGCGGCAGTTGCAAAACAACGCGCACGTTCTTCGCGGTTGAATATGCGTTTAACCAACCAAGAAACACAAAAATATTGCGAACTTAACTCATCTGCACAAACATTTTTTAGCAACGCAATAGAACGATTAGGGTTAACAGGAAGATCGTATCACCGCGTTCTGCGCGTAGCCAGAACTATTGCAGATTTGGCTAACAAAGAGGCAATCGAGATCGCGCATCTTGCTGAAGCATTATCTTTTAGACGAATCGAGAAACTGGATATTCCTTATGAACCAACGCTTATCTAAAGTGTTTACTGTTGTGCGCGATTCTCGATGATGTTTTCCTTCGCCTTAGGGTTGCCAGGGATTGCCGGTTGAGTAGAAACCTCATTATGACCCGGAACGGCTGGCGTGGCTGCATTTGGATTTCTCATCTTGTGATGATCTCTGTTGTGACCACGTCCTTTATGCTTATGAGATTTTTTGTTAATTCGTAATCGTTTCGCTGATTTTTCATCTTTTACTTTAATTTTCTCAGATATTCGCTCGATATCGTCAGTTCGGTTTATGCTTGGATGCTTAGTACTTTCAGCATGCTTAACACCCATTCCATAGCCATTGTTTCCTCTGCCCCCTTTAGCATTCGCCAATAAAGCTGGACTGAAACTTGTTATATAAACTACAGTTATGATTGTTAATATTCCCCGGTTCATGTTGAGTCTCCAAATAATCACAATATAAAATATATTAGACCATTTAGGAGAAACAACAACTATCTGGGTCTCCAAAAAATCGACTCAAGCAACACAAAAAATAGTAAGCCGAAACTGTAAGTCATTAAAGCAAATAGGGATGGGAACAAAACCCCCTTCGACGCATTTGGAAAATAATTTTTCTTGTATCTAAATTTGACCCATCGCATTCTATTTGTTATAAACCACGTATGTATAAAATTTTCTTGATGAACTTCTTGTTGGCTATCTCAACTACTGTTGGGATGACCATTATCCCCTTCTTAGTCACCGATTCATTAGGTCTTTCTTTAGCAATTCTGGGCATTTTAGAAGGCTCAACCGAATTCATGTCGAATGTCCTACGCTTAACTAATGGGGTGTTATTCGACAAAATTAAAAACAAACGTAATATTTTTATTTTTTCCACTGGGCTCGCATTTTTTGCTAAAGCATTTCTCTTAATTCCTGCTTCCTGGTCTATTTTAGTTTCCAAAACTATCGAGCGCGTTGCCAATGGCGCGTTTGCAGCACCCCGCGATGCATTTGTTGCTGAACAAACTAAAAACAAAAAAGGTATGGCCTTAGGACTGCTAACGGTTTCTAAAACTGCTGGTTGCGTACTTGGCCCTTTGCTGGTGAGTGGCTCTACACTCTTTTTAGGTACCCTGAAGGATAATTTAAATATTCTTGTTGTGTTTTGTTGTTTACTCGTTTTTCCGGTTTTTTTGATGTCATTCACACTCAATGGAAAAGGCGTTGAGACCAGTGAATTTTCGATGCGAGAATTTAAATCTGTCTTAAGAAAAATTTTACCCATTCTCTTTTTAGCTTTGTTATTTTTTATGGGTCGATTTAATGATGGTCTTTTGATGATTTATCTTAAACACAAAGGATTTCCAGAATGGTTTTATCTTTCGACCATTGCTATTTTTAACTTTATTATGCTAATGAGCTCTCCTTTTATGGGACATCACATTGATCATGGGCATGTCAAAAAAGTACTCTATATCACGATTGGTGCTTTATGTGCGTTTAATATTTGTTTCTTTCACATTACTTCCGTAAATTGGGTTTTAGCTATCCTTGGCATTATTTCTTGGGGCGTACAACGTACTGGCGCACAGATTGTTTTTTCTTCATTGGTGTTTCAAGGTGTTGCAAAAGCGAATTATGGTACCGCAATTGGTTTGTTTTATATTGTCAGTGGTTTTGGAACCATGGTAGCGTCATTTATATGTGGATACATGGCACAAGATAACTTCTCTTCAATATTTGTTTTTAGCGGAATTTTTGCCTTTGCTTCTTTAGGTTTATCATTTAATCTTTTAAATAGAAAAACTTCTTCCATTGATCTGCCAGGGAATGCTCGACAGCCTGCTTAGTTTTTCTACAACCTTCGGCGCGGTGAAAAAATATTTGTTCTTTACTGGGAATGCGATACCATATATTCAACGGTTTTTTTGATGTCATCATCAGAACAATTCGTACAGGTTCCTTTCGGTGGCATCGCCTTATAACCTTCTATTGCGCGCTTTACCATTGTCGCCATACCTTCTGCAATACGTGGCCTCCAATCTGCTTTATCGCCAAATTTTGGTGCACCTGCGAGGCCCGCGCCATGGCAAATATGACAAACTTGCTCATAATGCTGTTGGCCAATATCCAATATAACCTTGGGTGTTTCTGCAACCATGACGCTACCCGCTTCAACCGTTACTTCGCCTTCCGGTTTAATCCGCTGTATGATTGCTTTTTCGTCCAATGAGCCTGATAAATCTGCCAGCGCTGTAGAAACAAAAAAAACACCAAAAACGACCATAATGGGTGGCAATGCTAAACGCCTCACAATCCTTTTTTCTCCCTACAAACCTAGACGAATATATTAATTTATCATATTATAGCGTCTCTGGCATTAAACTATTAAGAGAATCATGCATCCCATTGAGCAAGCGCTGGCTTTACTAAAAGCAGGCAAATTGGTCGCTATTCCGACCGAAACGGTTTATGGATTGGGAGCAGACGCCAGAAACCCTGTTGCTGTTCAAAACATATACTTGGCTAAACAGCGACCTTCTAGCAACCCGTTGATAATACACATCTCCCACATGGACGCGCTCAAGGATTGGGCAATCGATATCCCTAACACCGCTTTTCAGCTAGCAAGGGCATTTTGGCCAGGCCCGCTAACGCTGATATTGGGACGACACCCGAGTGTTCCCAAAATCGTAACGGGTGGGCAAGAGAGCATTGCAATCCGCATTCCCAATCATCCTTTAACCCTCGAACTTTTAGAGCGATTTGACGGTGGCATTGCAGCACCCTCTGCGAATCGATATGGTCGTATTAGCCCGACCACTACTGAACATGTTCGAGCCGAATTAGGATCGCGCGTGGATTATATTTTAGAAGGGGGTGCTTGCACGCTGGGTATAGAATCGACGATTGTTTCTTTATTAAAGGATATCCCTATCATCTTACGCCAAGGCAGTATTTCTGAAACCGATTTATCCGCCGCTTTAAAACAACCTGTGCATAATAAACAATGGGAAAAAGAAGCGATAAAGCTTGAAAATGATTTAATTACCCCCGGGTCGTACATCTCCCATTACGCACCCACAACACCCTTATATTTATGTGAAAAAGAGAGGCTTTTCGAAACAGCATTAAGCTGGGCTAGAAACCATAAACG
>DATLWY010000068.1:0-10110 GCA_035576045.1 Gammaproteobacteria bacterium
GATAAAAGCCAAGCGACAGGTCGTCTCGGCTTTAGTAACTGCGGCTCCCAAATTAAATCGTCAAGGGCAATTAAGTGCAGATGTTCCTTATAGCTGGGATCTACAGATGCCGCTTACCATTGTCTATCAAAATTCTGAAGGCGAGGTCATTCAACAAAAAGGCATGGTTTTAATGCGTGTCGAAAGGGCTTCTTTGTTACGCTATAAAGAGGGACTTGCCATTGCACAATTGGTATTCCAAACGAATCCCTAAAAAAATAGGAAGGAGCGAGTGTGAGTGTAATTCAAGCGACAGAAACAAAAGCAATCGAGCAAGAAAGATATCATGAAGATAAATCTATACAAATAATCATTCTAGCGCTTTTTTCTATTGCATTGACGGTAGGTATCTTAGGGTTAATTATTCTACTACGAGATTCGGCTGTGCCGCCACCCACATATTTTACCGCCATGCCAAATGGTGCATTGTTTCCAGAAAAATCATTAGATCAGCCTAGCTTGGAAACCAATGAATTATTGAACTGGATAACAGAAGCGATGATGCAATCGAATACCTTTAATTTTATTGATTACAATACGGTGATGGATGCTTCCAGTGCGTATTTTACAAAAGAAGGGTATGAAAGTTATAAAAACGCATTGGCAGCTACTAAAATTATTGAAACGGTTGTTGAGAAAAAATATGTCTTAAGAGCTGTTGCGAGAGATGCGCCACAATTGTTATTGGAAAAACCGTTTGCAGGCCGCTACATGTGGAAAATTAAAATCCCCATGCAATTTAAGTATCAGAATGTTAGAACCGATTACGGCACCTTGGTTGAAATCACTTTAATTGTGATGCGTGTGCCAACCGTCCAATCGCCTAATGGGGTATTAATTTTAAAATATGATCTCGAACAAAAAGGCCGTGGGTAAATTAATATAGGTCGGTTTACAAGAAAAAATCATTTGATTTTTAATAAGAAATCATAATAAAATCTCTCTCGTTCTAACTTTTTAAAGTTCGAAAATTAATTATTATTACAAGGAAAAATATATGCAAAACCCTCAAAATGTTGTTTCAAATTTTCCTACACAACAACCACTTAATCTTGACGAGCCCGCCGCGGAAGTTCGACCTTTATCATGGACTCAATTTCAAGAAAAATTTAAATTTCCAGTTACCGCTGCCACGCGAATGACCGAGACTTTAGATGCTGCAGCTGTGCAAAGTCGCGTGGATGTAGAGGCTAGCTTTGAACACGGTCGCTCTGCTACGGCTCTTTCCTTGTTCGCACTTGCACTAGGCCGGTATGCTGCTTCTGGGGTGTTGGCGACCGCTCGGTATGCTGTTTCTTCAACAATAGAGGGGAGAATTTATAACTTGCCCGAGACTCTCAAAAATAGAGCAACTGAATTGAGTCGCGAGTATGGCATACGTGAAGACTTACTAACAAATTTTTTAAATGAATGCCCGACAACGCTTGAGGAATGCTTACAATTTCCTAAATATTGTATCGATGAACCTAGACTTCGTTTAGTAATAGGTAATTCAATAACAACAAGTGATCTCGAAAGTTTTGAAATACCAATGGGAACCAATAAAGAAATAATTATTGCTAAAAGTAACGGGAGCCTTCACGTGTGCCATAGGCATAAGTCTCTCACACAGATTAATGTGTTTAGACCGAGTGATACTCAATTGGAAGATTTGCTTGCGCCATTCTCTTTTAATGGCCAGCTTCTTCCTTACAATCAAAGCACCGAAGCGCTTTATAGGTATGTTTATCAAAAAGTCGGCTCAAATAATGGCTGTCATTTTGAGTATAGCGGTTATCGTGAGTCGGTAGAGGGAAGTCTTGTCCGGTATTTAAAAACAAGGGTACTGCTAGGTCTTGATCCTAAAGAACTCATCGATAGGCGAGGCTTATGTATACAAACCGCGTATAAATATCCTAACGAAGAAGCGGTAGCCTATATCAACACATTAGAGGTAGAAGAAAGCAGAAAAAGCACGCTTTCTGCTTGTCAACCTGCTTTAAGTGCGTTAGAAGATTCTTCGGCTTCTCCGATGCTTTTTAGTGAGAGGGGTACTCGGCTGGCTTCAAATAACGCTAAAGCTATTTCCGGCATCGTTTGCGATTATCTTTACGGACCTAGTACGTTGGAAGCAGAATACGCACCTTTAAGAAGGCGCTAAAATTTTTATGTATGCACTTGACTGGAGTCAACGCTTGGGTTGAGAAATTTCCCCGAGCGAACCCTACTGGTCGACACCGGATGGTGGAATTACGGCGCAACCGGCGCGGCAGGTTCACTAGGTGCAACAGGCTTCCTAGGTGCAACAGGCTGGCTAGGTGCAATAGGTTCGCTAGGTGCAATAGGCTCACTAGGTGCAACAGGCTGGCTAGGTGCAACAGGTACAGGAGGTGCAATAGGCGCAGCAGGCGGCGTAGCAAGCGTAGCGAGTAGATCGGAGGCCATAGGCTTAGCAGGCGGCATAGCAAGTGCAGCGGGTTGCTCAGATGCCGTAGGCGCAGCAGGCGGCATAGCAAGTGCAGCGGGCTGCTCAGATGCCATAGGCGTAATTTCAATTAAACGCCCGCTCGATGTCGTTACAAAATATTGTGGCGTTGGACGTGTCACATGCAAATAGACAATTAAACCGAGTAAAGCATAAGCAATAACCATTAAAACGAACAACATAAAAACTATTTTTCTAAAGCCATCTCGGTAAAAGTGGCTTTGATTTTCGATAATTGCCTGTCTTGCTTGTGACATAAATGGGTTACTCTTTCCACCAGGGTTTTGCGGTTCTTAAGGAGCCTGCTAAGGTTGTTCGAAGAAAACGGAAGAAAACCGGAATGGTAAATTTAAATTTTTCGAGCAATATAAAGAACGCAATAAAGCCTATGGCCGTTAAAAAAGTCCAGAGTCTAATATGCAAGAAAAAAAACAGTAAAGGAAAAGCAGCAAAGGCATCCATAAAATAAAATCGAGGGGTGCGTGCTGCATCTCGCCAGTGTGTCGTGTCTAAAATTGCCATATAACCTCCTAAACGCCTGCATCCTTATCTGCCATTTTAGCGCGTGCTTCGATAAGGCGGTACTCGCGTTCTGGTAATATCCCCGCCTCAAATTTAAGTTTAGCATCGACTGCCATTGGCTGACCACGTTCTTTAAGGAGTACGCGGGTCTTAGCCGATAAAAGTTCCACGGGAGTGTCGATGAGTATATCCCGTACTTCTTGATCAAAAACCAGGTATTCACGCAATGCTACACGTTTGCCATCCACGCTGGGCGCTAATTTCTGCCATACCACCATTCTTAAGGTTTCGAGAATATCGAGAGCGCGTCCGTTACGCTCTTCTGCAGGAAAAGTCGAGATCATGCGTCTCACCGCATCTGCAACACCGTTACTGTGCAAGGTTGTATAAACCGGATGTCCCGTTAAGGCGGCATCAATGACCGCGCTGATGGTTTCTGCATCGCGCGCTTCACCCACCAAAATTAAGCGCGGTTTACGCCGCAAGGCGTTACGTACACCGGCTGCAAAACTGGGCAAATGGCGGGGAATTTCCGATTGACTGATGACTGAAGAAGGCATTTCAACCATATCGTACACAAATTCAATGGGGGATTCGTAGGTAAGCATTTTGCGATTACCATCCTTATCTTCCGCCAATGATTTAATCATTGCAGCGAGCAAGGTACTTTTTCCTGAACCGGTAGGGCCGGTGACGACCACGGTTCCTTGATCAGGGGCCATTGCTTTTATAATGCCAGGCTCTACATTCATCGAAGCTAAATCGGGTGGCATGGTTGGAATCGATCGTAAGGTAATTTGAAGGCCATCGTGTCCTTCAACTTGGCACCCTGTTCCATTGACGCGGAATCGAAATCGCTGATTTCGGTTAGGGCGAATTTCGTATTGGGTATCGACATCTTTGCCGCTATAAATTTGCGTTGTACCGTTAGAACCATAAATTGCATTTAACATGTCACCCACTTCCGTATTCGATAATTTACGGGTGGTAACAGGGTGAATTCGCCCATGAATTTCGGCAAAGACGGGTGCATTGGTTTGTAAGGTAATATCAGAGGTGGAAAGATTAACACAATGCATTAACATGCGATCAAATGCTTCGGTCGAAAACCGAATGGGTTCATCTGGCAATAAATATTCACTCATGTGGGGTAATCTCTGTTTTCCATTCTTGGCCGTTATTCTGTAACGTTGGAAAAGCGGTGATACGCAAGACGCGATCATTGACGGTTAAATCAGAGCCGCCGCCCGTAATGCCCATATCTAATTGTGCGACAAATGGAGGGCTTACTATGTTCTGTGCGAGTAAAGTACGATACAAAATCATGCCTTTGTAATTGCGCTGGAGCCGCGCGATATTCTCTTTAAAAATGATTTCAGCTTGCTGAACGCCAGCGTGCCAGCCTTCATCAATAAATTTTTTCCAAACAATCTGTTCTTCCCGATTTTTAGGTAATAGAGATTTGTCGGGTGTTTCGGGAGGCGCGTAAGAGAGCCAGAGATAATCCTGCCAAACGGGCACAGCGGTTACAAACCTTGCTTGTTCGATGATTTGAAAAGTTCTGTCGGCAATACGGATGGTATCGGTTCCACCTAGTGTTAAGGTATTACGCGCATCGGTTAATACGGGTGGGAGTACATTTTTGTCTAGCAGTAGGGCATTAAAATTAAACAAACGATATAACATATTTTCATGTTTCAAAAGTACGTTGTTAATTTGTGTGGCACGCCACGCAAGCCCACCTCGAGCGCCAACGCTTAAAGCGGTGTCTCGGAGACTTTGTGATCGAATAGCGCCGGTTTTAGTTTTGGAAGCGCCTAAAGAGAGTTTTTTTAAGGTTTGTAAATTGTCTGTTTTAGAACGCACTGTGCAAGCCGTTAGGCTAAATGTTAGGCTAAGCACTGCAATGAGCATTATTTTTTTTGGTTTTATTATTTTTTTGGATAACTTTTCTAACATTAAGATAAATACCTCACTTCAATTAAGCGGCTTGCAGGAAAAATAAGGATATGAGCGCGTTTGCCCGTTTGCAAACTAGCGTTTTGCAACACATCCGCGATAACCGTTTGTTTTGCATTGATTGAAATCAAAACGGGGATGGCGGGCTCTGATCCTAAGAACTTAACCCGGTAGTTTGTAAGAGCGGCTAGTTTAATGACTAATGGGCCTATGGGGCCTGTCCAGTCGATATCAATTTTTCCACCCATCCCCCCTTCTGAAGTTACTAGGGGCGCCGTATTTAAAATAGGGGGGCTTTCTGCCTTTTCAGCAGCAGCGAGTGTACTTAAGGATTGTTCAATGGATTGCGCGGTGTTTAATAACTGTGCTTCTATATGCGCAGTACCGAGCATTGCTTTTTGCTTGGTTTTTTTTCGATTTTCACTGGCGATCGGCTTTTCGGATGGGTCTTTAAGAACAGTGCAGCCACTGGTTACCAGTGCCAGCAATAAAATGGGTAATAAAACACGTGTTCTTTGCATTCAGAGTCCTCTCACACTATTGATTCTCGGTTGAGACCATACACGCCTATCGTCATTGAAGCAACCCAGCAGGTTGCTTGTCAACTGATAAAAACCTGTACACTAATCTATAGTATGGGGGAAAATATAATTTCGTCTAAGATTAAGTAAAAGGGGGGTAGGAATTCAGTGGACATTTCAGGACAACTGGCTGCCGTTGCAAAGGCTATGGGCTGCCAATATACCATAAAGGGCGAGCCTGTGGCTTATGAGCAGGTGTTTTCGACGATGGGGTTATTGCCCGCTATTTTAAGGCGAGCCGACCAGCTCTGTTCCTTCTGTTTGGGGTACGGACTAGGGTTGACCTTTGAGCGATCTGAAGAGGCTACCTTAAGTGTGACGGTGTCGTTTGATCCAGTAACCCCCACAGCACTGCGTTTGCTCTGTGCAACCGATGTATTACATGAGTTTATGCAACAAGCGCCTTCGCCTACTAAAATTGCATTAGACGACTTAATGACAGATTAATTAACAGGATATTTAATGGCCGGACAAGCAGGTGGTGGACAAGAACAAGGCGGTAACGCCTATTATATTCTTTGGGTGATTGCCTTATTTGTTTTTGTAGGGGGGATAATATGGTGGGCTTTTGCTTATCAATTAAAAACCGCCTTTATTTTTATTCGACTTTACGAATTAATAACCATCCATTTTTTCTTGGGATTGTTTTCACCGGACTTGCCGTGGGTAGGAGAGAGTATTCAGCGATTATTTTCAGAGGTCGAATCCAATCTGAGTTTGGCTTATGCGGTAAGCCCCGATAGTCTAACAATAGAAATGGCAGATGCGCTTAGTCTTGCCGCAGGGGAGTATTTTCGTTATGTATTGATCATTCTCCTCTTAGCTTTTTCCATTGTTATTTTTAAAACCAATGCGCAAATGCGATTGAAAAAGAAATTTGATATGAAATCCCTCGCGCGCCAAGAACAATCGAACTGGCCTCAGATTAAAATAGCAACCAAACTGGATATTTTAAATGAAGATTTAGATTCGGGGCCCTGGAGTATGGCGCTGACGCCCATGCAATTTTCTAAAAAAAATAAATTGATTGCTGTTGAGTTTGCAGATGTTTCTGCAACACAATTTTCTAAAGCCCAAGCAGCGGAGTTCAAAGTCACGCTTAATCGTGGGCGGGCAGAGCGGGCTTTTACCGCACAATTGGGGCGTAGTTGGCAAGGTATAGAAAACATGGCACCGCATAGGCGTGCAGTGGTCGCCGTATTTTTCGCACGCGGGAATCGAGATACTAAAGCAGCATCGGCGTTGGTTGCGCAATTGGCAGCTTCTGCTGCCGATGGCAAGCTGGATTGTTCTGGCGCAGATGAACTTTGGAAAAAACAAATTAAAGCAAAACGGGTTCAAGAAATATGCACTATGCATGCTTATGAATTCACACTTTTTATTTCCGCATTACTCTTTGCCAGAGAAGATGGTGTGGTGGCCTCCTCTGATTTCTTGTGGATAAAACCTATCGATAGAAGATTATGGTATGTGATTAATAATGTGGGTAGACAAACACCTGGTGCGGAAGTGGGAGGCATATTTAGCCATTGGTATTACGAGATGGCTTTAAAACGTGCTTTAAGTGCGCCGCGAATTGAAGCGGCGGTGGAAGCTTTAAATGAGGCCTTGTCGAATGTTATCTATATACCCGATGAAAAAGAAAAAGAAGCGCTCATTAAGGATCGAGATGCAGCCCTAAAAGCCGCGAAAGAAACAAAAATGGCAGGATCACTCAAAGAACAATCAATGGAGCAATCGGCATTATGATACGAGGGCTGGACGCAAAACAGGAACAATCGACAAGACAGCTGGCAAGGGATACCCGACCACTCGGTGTGCGGATTAGCGAGTCGTTTGCAAAACCAGAAGTCATGTTACTGATTTTTGGAACGAGCATAGCGACAACCTTCGCTTATCCGATGATAACCGATATCCTTTTTATCGTGTGTACGTGCCTTTTCTTTTTTTCGGTTACGCGTAAAACAACCCTACCATTTAGAATCCCGAGATCAATCAATTTAAAGGATTATAACGATCCGCTACCGGGATCGAATAAACCCCGAATAGGAGAAGGTATTTTCTTTTTAGGTAATGATCGCATTACCAAAGAGGAATTGTGGTTTTCTAATGACGATTTGCGTACTCACGTTTTGATCTTCGGCTCTACCGGTAGTGGTAAAACAGAGGCGTTGGTCTCTATGGCCTTTAATTCTTTATTGTTTGCCAGTGGTTTTATTTATATTGATGGAAAAGGTGATAATAGTTTATTTGCCAAAGTATTTTCGATGGTTCGCAGTATGGGTCGCGATGATGACATGCTGCTCATTAATTTTATGACGGGTGCGCGAGATGTGTTAGGGCCACAAAAAACCCGATTGTCCAATACTATGAATCCTTTTTCTCGAGGTTCTTCGAGCATGTTGTCGCAGTTAGTCGTGAGCTTAATGTCGAGCGGTAAAGGGGGTGGTGGCGATGACATGTGGACGAATCGAGCAATTAACTTTGTAGAATCTTTAATGAAAGTGTTAGCGGCTATGCGAGATGCAGGCCATATTTTGTTAGATGCCAATAGTATTCGTGGTTACTTTTTATTAGAAAAGTTAGAACAAATTGTTGTAGATAGGCGATTTCCGATATCCGATACTTATAGTGTTTCACTTGATTTGTTTCCCAAACAAATTTTAGAACCCTTAAATGCGTACATGGATAACTTGCCAGGTTATAGCCGTCAGAAAAAAGGGAATCAAGGTAGCGAAGTACGCGAACAGCACGGATTTATTACCATGCAATTGACGCGGGTATTTGGTTCGCTTGCGGATGCGTATGGTCATATTATTAGAACCAATTTGGCAGAAGTTGATTTTAAAGACGTTGTGTTAAATCGCCGAATTATGGTGGTCTTGTTGCCAGCGCTTGAAAAATCCCCGCAAGAATTATCTAATTTGGGTAAAATTATTGTAGCCTCTCTCAAAGCCATGATGGCGGCCGGTTTAGGTGACGAAGTTGAAGGGGATTATCGCGATGTTGTTTTAAGAAAACCGACCACTGCATCATCACCCTTTTTAACGATTATGGATGAATATGGTTATTATGCCGTAGAAGGGTTTGCGGTTGTGCCCGCACAAGCACGTTCGCTTGGGTTTGCAGCAATTTTTGCGGGGCAGGATCTGCCGGCATTCCAAAAAGCGTCTAAAGAAGAAGCGGCTTCTATTGGTGCCAACTGTAACATTAAAATTTGTATGAAGTTGGAAGATCCACAAGAAACCTGGGAATTTTTTAACAAAGTTGCAGGCGAATCTTATACCACCAGTGTGAGTGGCTTTCAGATGGACTCTGGCAGTTTAACGATGAATTATATGGATACGCGTAGCGCTTCTGTAGATAAAAGACAGCGTATTGATCTCCTAGATCTGAAAGATCAAAGACCCGGCGAATTCCATGTGTTTTTTAAGTCAAAAATTATTCGGGCAGAGGCATTTTACGCAGCGCCAAAACCCGTTAAAAAAATGCGTTTAAACCAATTCTTAAAGGTAGAAGCCCCCTCAGAAGCACTGTTGATAGATATAGACAAGCGATTTAAACGATTCAGTCAAGTGTTTGCAACGCCCCATTATGAATTTGCAGAGCCGCCTGAAAGCCATGACATTAAAATATTGGTACAGTCATTTCAGGGTGCTATTAATTTAAAACCTTTTGAGCGTGGTATTGCGGCACTGATTTCATTGTTAGAAGAGGAAGTTCAAAAACAGCGTGATTTGAGTGTGCCATTTGAAGAGCCCGGCATGGAACACGAGATGTCGGCTTTTACAAAAGTTTTTGTAACCCCGATGGCTTTAAGAATGATTGGGAGCGATAATCAAGAAATGTTTTCATTGCCTTTAATTCGACGAGGCAGTACGACAGAAGAATTAATCCATATCGAACGTTTGTCGGGTAAATCTGAGCAAGAGGCAAAGCAGCTTTCGGACAGTATGATTCAAGATATTGAAAGTGCCACCAAGTTTCCGCCCGTTATCCAGTTTAAAACAGAACCTGATCAGATCTTGCAGGATATCTCGGATATTATCGTTATGTTTGGGGGAGCGCCTTTAGATATCGCCGGGCTGAAAGCGAGTACGGTTCCTATTGCAGAGCAGGACGAAATAGATGATGAAATAAGCGAGAAGACCGAAGCAAGCGCGGATACGAATTTTGTAGCGGGAGGCGGCGAATTATCTGAGATTCCCGAATTTCCAGAACTGCCTAATTTAGAGGAATTGTTTGAGGAAGAGGACTCAAGCTTAGAAGACGAAAGTGAAAAAATGGATGAGGGACAAGAAGAACAAGCGGCACATGAAGAAAATATAGAGGCAGAAGCAGAAGCAGAAGAAGATGATGATGAAGATGAAGCCGGGCAAGAAAAAGAAAATGAAGAAACGGAAGATGAAGCCCAAGATGAAGATGAGATAGAGGATGAAGCCCCAGCGGAAGACAAAGCAGAGGATGAGGGTGAAGCGGAAGATCAAGAGAGGGCTGGAGATAAAATAGCAAACGAAAGCAAAAAAAAGGATGAAGATACACGCA
>DATLWY010000069.1:0-9489 GCA_035576045.1 Gammaproteobacteria bacterium
TTGAAGTTGAAAACGTACAGCAATGGATGATACCTGTTCCTTAAAAATTTTTTCACAACCAGCCACGGTGAGTTCTTTCAGCTGAGCTTCAAATCCGGCGACTTGCTCAACCGTTGATGTGCGTGCGTAGCCAACATTCATACAATCAATAGACTCTAGAGGTTATGATAGAAAGACTATCATATTAAAAAACCGGTTCTATTGATAGACTTTTAACCAGGACTCGCGCCCCATCAATAGGGCGAGGTTTATTGATAGGCGTATGGCTACTCTCCTAATAACTTCAGTGCGACCATATGTTGTTTTTTAGCACTGATAGTTGAGTATCCTCTTTACCTAACAAGGCGCATTTTTGGCTGCTCGCGAGCAGCCTCTGGTTGACGGCCTAATAATTCTTCCAAAGAAGTCTCAATTTTTGTAAAACGCTCTTCGGACTTTGCAAAATGTTCTTCTAATCGTTTCTGCTCTTGCTGCATTGCCTTCATATTATTTTGCATCCACTTGAACTGCTTTTCTGGAGGAACATCTTCATTTGCTGCTTCAATCGAAAATCCTATATTGCTGAGCTTCCCTAGCTCAATGCCTAGACCTGTACTCCTTGCAGAAACACCCTTCATATGTCTCCGTTGCCAAGCAACCGCAGCAAACGCAATCTCTTCCGCTGCATATTCAATTTCTTGAGGAGTCACTTCTGCTTTAAGATAGCGGGTACAGCTCCTAAAAAATCCTTTATGTTTTGGAAGACTTTGTTGACGCGTCTGACTTGCAATTTCGTTGATAAACGATTCCTTATCTACGGCTTCCATCACACTAAAATCCAGATTGGCGTTCTGGCGTCTTAGCTCGGATACAACTTTCCCAATAGCCATCATATACGCTTTGGTATCTGCTTCAGTTCGTTGTCCAAAGAAACCCGTTGTATTGATGACATTAAAAATCTTGTTGGCAATTGGATGAAACACCTCCTTATTAAAGGCTTTCTCAGCATCCGAGGTACCTTCCAACAACATCTTTTGAAACTGCGTGTTTGTTTTTTTCTTCAAAAACCAATGAAGCCCTAAAAATGCTAAACCTATTGTACCGACTGCTGCTGCACTACCGATAAGGGCGTTTTGCGTCGTGTTGGAGTTTTCAACCGTGGTACTGAAGGTGTTGACAGGTGGCGCATTTAACCTCACCAGGGCTGCTTGTGACCCAGTCCACAATACGCCATCGCTCACACTGACATTATAGGCGGGCACATGAATATTATTCTCTGGCACAAAACGAATGACACCATTGAAGACCATTTGCTGAGGAAATACCGTAATAGGCGTTCCCGGCAAGGTTATCGTGTCAAAATACCCATATTGAATGCCACTGATTGTAAACCCTAACTCTACCAACGGCGTTTCTCGGTCGTTAGCGCTTAATTCTATAGAAGTTAAAATGCGCGGTTGACCGTTTGTAATCGTTAATTGATTGTTAGTAAGTACCGGCGCGCTGTTAAAATTAATATCAGCGGCAGTGGCCTGAGTTTGGGAACATTTATTCTGAACAGAAACAAGATAACTTGGCTTTAAGGAGTTCCCGTCTGTTTTAAAAGCAATCTGACGAGCGGTCAGTTGGCTTTGGTTAAATTGAGTGATATTTTTACTTGTATTCGTATGGATAAAGGTGCCCTGCTTAACGTTGCTCACCGTAAACATCAAATCCGCAGAGAGGTTATTAGGGTCAACCGCACTTAGCATAGTCTTATCAAGGACAACCGTTTGCCCTTGATTAAGGGTGAGCGCATTACTCCTTATGAGAGGCGCAAAGGTAAAATAGAGGTTTGCAAAGTTCGAAGGTGTTGTCATTCTATTACCACTAACGGTTAGCATAAAGTTCGAGGGGTTGGAGGAACCATCAGGCACAAGTTGAATGCTGCTATTCTTAATTTCTGCTTGGCTAAAAGTAGATATCTCTATACCGGGTGCACTGATGCGCTCAAAATGGCTGTATTGGCTATATTGAAGATATTTAATAGAAAAGATTAACGTATCTGACGAATTAGCCCCAGGGTGGGTGGCGCTTAGCATATTAGAGGTAAGGGCTTTGGTTTGGCCTTGACAAATGTCAAAACGATTCTGTCCCAATAAAGGTATTGCATCAAAATCAATTGCGGGGAAATTAGGGCCAATGTTAACCCCGCCTCTGCTAATATTGATTGTGTATTGCGGCGCACGAATACTATTGTCCTGGGTAAAATTAACTTCTCCGTTCCAAAGCTGTCTTTGAGAAAAATTGTAGCTTGAAAAAACACCATTTGAAGTGCCTGAAATGGTAAAAATAATATTGGGATTATGTTGAGAGTTATCCAAATCAACGGCTGCTAGCATGGTGTTGTCTAATTGGATGGTTTGCCCTTGATTAATGGTTAAGCTGTTATTAACAAGGGTAGGTAATTGATTGTTAAAGGTAATGTTGGCAGGCGATATTGCAGCTGCCAAACGATGTGATGCTGTGACTAAATAGCTAGGTACTAATTCGCTATCATCGTGGGTAAAATTAACGCGCCCTGTTATCACATCTTGGTAGCTAAAACGGGTAATCACAACGCCAGATTGATTTGTATACTCAAATTTACCATGGACTAAGGAACTGATTGAATAATAAACATAATTAGGACTACCGCCGGACACGGAAACGTTCAGATTAATAGGGCTTAAAATCTGAAATCCTCCTTCGGACGTGGTCATTTGGTTGGCTGTTAATTGAATGCTACTGTTATCGCCAAACACCACAAAGCTCGAGCCGGCTTGACTCCGGCCGCCATTAGGCGCCCCTATAATCAGGTCGCTTAAGCTATCGCCGTTCATATCACCTGCACTGGCAACAGAGCGGCCGCTATAGTCGGCGTTTGACACGCCATTGATGCTAAAGCCGTTATTGCCGTTTAGCGAAGACAATTCCAGTGCTGCACCAAAACCGCTGCGCGTTCCAAACACCACAAAGCTTGAGCCAGCAGAAGTCCGGTTGTCGGGGGAAGCATTCCGCGCCCCTATAATCAGGTCGCTTAAGCTATCGCCGTTTATATCACCTGCACTGGCAACAGAGAGGCCGCTCTGGTCGGAGTTTGACACGCCATTGATGCTAAAGCCGTTAGCGCCATTTAGCGAAGACAATTCTAGCGCTGCACCAAAACCGCTGCGCGTTCCAAACACCACAAAGCTAGAGCCAGCAGAAGTCCGGTTGCCGGGGTCAGCGCCGTACGCCCCTATAATCAGGTCGCTTAGGCCATCTCCATTCATATCGCCCGCGCTGGCAACAGAAATGCCACTATAGTCGTTGGCCGATACGCCATTGATTCTAAAGCCGTTAGCGCCGTTTAACGTAGACAATTCCAGCGCTGCACCAAAACTGCTGCGCGTTCCAAACACCACAAAGCTTGAGCCGGCATAACTACGGCCGCCGGGGGAAGCATAGTACGCCCCTATAATCAGGTCGCTTAGGCCATCTCCATTCATATCGCCCGCGCCGGCAACAGAGATGCCGCTCTGGTCGAAGCTTGACACGCCATTGATTCTAAAGCCGTTAGCGCCATTTAGGGCAGATAATTCCAGCGCTGCACCAAAGCCGCTGCGCGTTCCAAACACCACAAAACTGGAGCCGGCATTAGTACGGCCGCCGGGGGAAGCCGCGTACGCCCCTATAATTAGGTCGCTTAAGCCGTCACCATTTATATCGCCCGCGCTGGCCACAGAATAGCCGCTATAGTCGCCGGACGATACACCAGATACGCCACCAGATACGCCATTGATTCTAAAGCCGTTAATGCCGTTTAACGTCGAAAGGTCTGGCGCTGCACCAAAGCTTTTGTTAGTTCCAAAGACTACAAAGCTAGAGCCAGCATTAGTGCGATTGCCGGGGTCAGCCAGGGTCGCCCCTATAATCAGGTCGTTTAAGCCGTCTCCGTTAATATCACCCGCACTAGCAACGGAGGTGCCGCTTTGCTCATTGGCCGATATGCCATTGAAGGCAGTACCGATGATACCGTCAAGGACTGAAAGCTCTAGGCTGGGGAGGAAACTTACAGGTGTTTGCGGCATGGGAAGACTCCTTTTTTAATTGAGGGCAGCAGCCGTTTCTAAAGCGGCAGCGAGTTGTTGTTCTTTGTACTGTTGTGCAAAATCGATGGGCTGTAAGTAAACCATGCCGAACCCACCTTGATTGGCTAAATGGCTGACCTCGGCACAGGCATAAGGGTAAAGTTGATTCATACAAAAGCCATTGAGCACCGCTTTTTCAGCGTCTAATGTAAATCCCGTTAACGCATAACAACCCGCTTGCTGAAGCTGTACACGCCAGAGCAAGGCACCATTGTGTTTAACCGTTATTTGTAATGATAACACCACTTCATGCGTATTTTCGGGTAGAGCCTGCGGGTAGACATTCGCATGGACTTGTAAATCAATGACGGGTTGGACAGCGGAAAGTTCAGTGGATGCGATATTTGCTGATTCAAATAAGCTGTTTTTAGTATAAATGCGGTGAACCTTCAGTTCCGCTGTGGAACTAAGTTTTGTAGGTTCTTCATCCGTCATAACTTCTCCTTAAAAATTATTAACCCATACTCATTTGAAAAGGCAAAGGGTCACTTCATTCATTTACGGATGGAGGACTGGTGATAAGCCGCATCAGCGCTCCACCGCAAGGTTAATCAAATTGCGAGTATTGAACCACAGAATAGGGTTAGGTGTATATACTTACTTCTCTATCTTCATTGAGATTTTTAATATTTACGTTTGAAAAACAAGCACATAAAATCGAAGTTAGTTATTTATTGGAGGGTAAATTGGTTCATGAAAGGAATTTTATTATTGTTCTCAAACTCAACATTTTTCCACACGACTACTAAAAAATTGGCGACCTTAGCTTTAAAAGTCAGTGCTTTTATTGTGCGATTTACCCTTCGGTCGGCAAAGAAAGTTAGCGGAAATTTTAATAAAAAAATGGCTTCTTTTTTATATGCCTAGAATAAAGTGAGCTGGCAAGTCGTATACACTTGTATACAAACGTATTACAGTGTCACACGCCTGTATACAAATGTAATACAAAACTTGGTTTTTAACACGTTGATTTTTAAGATGTTTACAGTTGTCATACAACTTGTATTACATTTGTATTACAGTGTATTTTTTTGTATACAAAGCCTCTTGAAAAACTAATACGAAAATATAAAAAAAGACTATAAAAATAGATGTGTACACCATGTATACACACGGTGAGTCCGGTGTGCGTTGGCGATAAATCTATGCGTGGGTACTTTTCTTTTCATAGGTTACTTCACTCAATTATTAGTCTAGCTTGGCTTTTTAAGCATAATAGAGGGTGGGTTTAATGCCGAGGTTCTCCTAAGAATGCAACAAAAAGTAGGTTTCGAATACCTCAGTAGAATGCTTTGGGAAGGGTGTCAATCTCGGACGTGGAGTCTACTTTATTAATTATTCTGACGGTAAAAATAACCGCGTTGCTTGGCTACTTTTAGGCTTTGACTAAACAACCAGGGTTTATCTTTCTCGTAAGCCACGATATCGTCTTTAGTAAAAATACTCAGCCTACCTTTGTTAACCTTAGCTATCGGTTTTGGAAAGTCTTCCCTGCTCGCCAGCTTGTGGATGCCCGCCTTGGTATAGCACCACCGTTCTTTTAAATCGGCAATGGAAAGTAGCGATAAATCGCCATAGGGTTTAGATTCATTATCCATAGCCCTATCATAATTCAAGCCGTTGACGATAGTCTACACGCGTAAAAGTTACCCCCTAAAATTTAACGCTGGGGATGACAACCCCTGTTTAGGGATAACCAAAATCTCAACCCCGCTTTTAAAAAAAGTCATCGCAAGTGCCACCCAATTTTGTACCTACTGCTTACAAATTCAGGTTGATGCGTCCTGGCGTTTTAAGCAGGCTATCATCGAACAGGGCGAGACATCACTCACAAAATCACCCAGGTGACAAAAGAAGCGCGGAGAGGGTGACGCATCAGTTTTATGTGCCCCTGAGCTTTGAGCCTGCGAGTTTTGTACCGTGGCTGGTATTTAGCTAAGATTGGCCAACAGTGCCTCCCTTGCATCCCTATGGCCAAACGAAAGCTTTAGCAAAGATGAGGCAAAACGTGGCAATTTCCCTTGGCGGGCGGTCATTTTAAATTAAAAATTCCTGAGCCTCTAATTTAAGTAATACAACTAACGAATAGCGTTGACGATAGTCAACGCATAAGTGCGCTCTCACTATCGTTCGATGCTGGACACTTCGTCCAAATTCCTCGGGTTACCCCAATGCTTTTTGAAATAACTTTTTTGGCTTTGTGGCCGGATGGTAAAGAGACTGAACGCAGTTGCTTTTTAAGACTAAGGCTGCGGCCGTAAAATTTATGCTTGTCAGACCAGCAGTGGTAAATGACGGGCAGTCCATAAAATCGAAGAGCAAATACCCGCGTTGATTTTTTATAGCCGCTAAAAATAATCTGCTGCAGCAATCCTCGCGTTGAGCTAAAGACCCCTTAAAATCACAAGACCAAAATGCACTGCCACTGTGGAGAATCGCTAAAACAAAAAAGCCAAAGAACAATAAGGGCGCACAGTAACCATTGATGGTTCAACGTGTGCTTGAACCCTGCAATTATTTTATGACCGCTTGGGCTTTTGGATTCTCAGGACTGGCGGGTTAATTTAATCAAAATAAAAATATGGGGCATTGAAAAAATGGGGAAGCGCCATTCAATAATCTTGAATGATAAGTGCGCGATTTGGAAAGCACGGAATGAGGATTGTGTCACACGGCTTGTTTAGATTAGGATGAGCGCGGACAGAGTGTGGGTGTAAAAAATGATGATAAACGACAAGAAACAAAATGATTACAAAGTCACTTGGGGAAGCGCCAAAGGCGTTTGGGAAATCTTAGTCCATGTTGCCTTAGCGTTATGTATTACCTATGCGGTTTATTCGTTTTGCCACCCAGAAGAAGAGGTAATACCGAAGCCTTCAATCGCTCCAGAGGCACTTAACATGGCTTGCTCTTAAGTGGAGATGAAAAACGGCAAATACGAACGGTATAAGCTTAAAAATTGATAGCTCTAGCGTACCCATAACCCTAATGTGTCCAAGGTATGCCTTATCAGCACTAAAGCGACAGGGCAATCATAATCACCGAGTAATAAATGCGCCAGGGCGGTTTTTTTGATTCTGGATGGCTTAGATGCCGCTAAGGTGAGATTATAGCCACGGAGTCAGCTATTCTCTCTCGTCTGGACAACGTGTTGTAACGATGCTCGGTTTTTTGATGGGTGATATCTTGATTTCGTAACCGCCATATGCGCCAAGTTCTCTAGAGCATTTGGATACGGCATGATATGTTTCCCGCTTGCGGTACGGTGACTTGTCAAAGCCAATCGGTTGTCGGTTTAGTTTTCACTAACGGCTATATCGACAAAAGATTATGACGGGCAAGTCATCCTACCACAATAAAATTTTTTATTTAACTGACTTTTTCGATAATGTTGGGTTTTGAGCGGGCATGCGTCATCGGGCGGCCGCGACCGTCAAAGCATCGCACTGAAAAAAGAAGTTTTTCAATTAACTAAAAGGGTCGAAATTTGCGATTCTAGACGTTTTATTTTTCTGGTTCGCCGTTCTACCTTTTTTTAAATAAGACGTTACCTGATGGCCTTAGCGTTCGTTTTAGGATAGTATTTGAAGGCTACCGCATCTTGTTTTAGAAAAGCGGTTTTGCTGCCAGTCGCTTTGCCCGAATTTTAGCACCCGCTCAGATGGGGTCGTAATCCCTAAGGTCTTGAATAAAATAACGGGGTCTGAGTGAGAAATTATGTTGCTGTGGGTTCGACGGTAGTCCAGTTGGCCGTGGAGGCGCAGAGTTCCCGTCTACGCAGAGGCCACAGGGTTTCTCGGTAATATTTTTTGAGGAATTGAGTTTTGAGGGTTTGTTTGAGCGTGGGGGTTGCGCCAAAGCCGTGACGGATTTCGTCAGGGATAAGTTCCAATATCTCGCTGTCGCTTAAGTTGTCATGCCAGTTTTTAAATTCAATTTCTTGCACCTTCTGCTCAATTTCGGCTTTTTGTTTTTCGCTCTGTTCCTTGGTTTTGTGGTAGCTGTTCATGACCTCGAGAACCGGATCAATGTAATTCGATGGAGCGGTATACGCGCCCCGTTTGGAAACAATGCCCATGAAGTAATTGAGGGGGTCGCCTTTGATGCTCGAGGCTTTGTTGTTGTGCTTGAGGTCAAAGGCAAAGTGGTAAATCGAATCCTGGACGATGCTCGGTGCCAGGGATTCAAGTTTGGAGAGTTGGAGCAGGTGGGTTTGGGTAAAGCCAAAATCAGCTAACAAACTATATTCTACCTCCCTCCACCCTTCAGCAAGTTCGCGTGCGGGGTTAGAATTAGTTGTTGTAGTTTTTAGATCAATATTATTAATACCACCACTACTAGGGAAGGTTGCTAACGGTTCTGCTAACGCTTTGGCTAACGCTTTGCTCACGCTTTGCTCACGCTTTGCTAACGAACTGGATATATTTTCAGCCAAAATAAGCTGTTGAAATATATCTTTTGACAGCATAAATTTTCTCCAACCAGCACGCCCATTTTTAATTTTACTTATTTTAATCAGTTCTTTTTTTGTTAATCTAAAAACTAGATTTCTTATATGTTCTGGCTTTATTTTAAGTAATTTTGTTAATTCATCTGTGGTTATAGCGTTTGTCTCAAGTGATCCGATCGATTGGCATTTTTTAAAAAGGTAGGAAAGTAACATTCGTTCATTTCCTACGACGAAATCAGTTTGAGCTTCCTTGGGGTCTTTGCTAACGCTTTGCTCACGCTTTGCTAACGCGTCTGCTAACGGTTCTGCTAACGCTTTGCTCATGCTATCGAATTTTTCTTGTTTGCTGCCCTCTTTTTTGCTAACGCTTTGCTCACGCATTGCTAACGCATTGCTAACGACTTGCTCACGTATTGCTAACGCATTGCTAACGCTTTTCTCACCCATTTGTAACGCAGGGTTGCTTAGACTTTTTTTAGAGTTATCTTTCGTAAGAGTGTTGTCGATTGGGTCTTTTGATGAGAGCAAGCCGCTAGTTTGTTGCTGTATTTTCTGCCGTGGTAACAATGAATCTACGGAAGCTTTTTTTTGTTTAAGAAAAAACGATTGTAATGCCTTATCTTCTATAGTCATCATTAATAGCCTGAAATTCTGTTCCAGATTTCACTTATAGTATCAAAATAATCGTTTGCTATAGGTGAACTAGGATCGGTTTCAATAATGCTAGCACCATGAACAATACTTTCCTGTCCTTTTATTGCGCGGCGAATAGAATGAGTTGTTATCAATTCCGGATACATTGTTCTATATTGAGCTTCAATCTGAGAGCTTAGTTTGGATTTTTCTAGCAGTGTAGGAATGATGATAAACTGTTCCCAGTTAAGATCCATATCTTTTTTATAGTTATTA
>DATLWY010000070.1:0-5598 GCA_035576045.1 Gammaproteobacteria bacterium
CCGGTTCTCTGTAAGGGACAGTTCATCAACCCACTTTGCAACAGACACCACAGCTGATGACTCGAAGATATTTTTGCTTAATAAACCCTTTAGAAAATAAATTTGCTCTGCATTTAATCTTAAGAATCCTTCCTCAAAATACTGAGAAAGCCCTTTAGCAGCGTTGAAATCTGCTGCGCTTAAAGATACGCCTTGTTGTAACAACACATACGGCGTCTCTTGTATGGCAGAGACCACTCCGACAACATAACTACAATCCTCTGATCGTTTCGCATAAGCAATCTCATTATTAATCGCATCCGTAATGTAAGTTCTATATTCAATATTTTCTATCCCTAAAATTAACATTACAATTGTAGAGCTGTTCCATCTCATATCAAAGTGCGCCCCGGATTCGCACACCACGTTCCAATGCATTTGACTCGGGTTACATAAGGTCACTTGTAATTGTTCAGAATCTATCATCTCTTCAGTTTTATACGGTTCGCCATAGGCAAACTGAATCTTAAGTCGTATATTCCAACAACGTGCCAAGCAGCCGAGTTCATCTGCACTAAGCATTGCTGGGGTTGTTTTGATATGCACACAATAATTTTGGTAAAGAAAATCCCAATGATGAACTAAATCATTTTCAACAAACAATGCAGCAGCGGTCGACAGCACTTCTTCTCTAGCAGCAATACCGTTGCCAACTAATATCCCGCTCTGATCAAAGTTTGTTTTTTCTAACAGAGAGAATAATAACAAGTTTTCAGGAGATTCAGAAACACCCTGCTGTTGAAGAATAGTTAAGATTTTTTTCTTAAAAAGTTTTTCCATGCAATCTGAAACACCATTACGTTCTAACCCGGTGCTTACTGTTACACCTAACCAAGCGGCTCGATATAAACATCTTAATTTAATTAAACCTAACATCGAATGACTTTCTGTCGGGTAATAGGCATCTAACAACGCATTCAAAACCTTTGACTGCGGTTTATCCATAACCTGTTTGCATAACTGCTCTTTTAATTGTCCAATGTAATCCAAGTTAAGTGGATTGTTACTCAAAAGCTGGCGGTAGTCAGCTTCAACCGTATTGTAGCTTTTTTCTAAGACATCGCTTATCTCTCGCCATTCTTGTTTTAAAGGTTCTCGATAACCGCGTGTTACAGCTAACCAAGCTTGCATGTCTAAAGCTGAGGGTTCACCTTCTAAAAATTCTCTACAAGCAGCTACAACGTTGTGATAGCGTCTTGCTTTATATTGTGCATCCTTTAATAAAGTATCCGCCATTGCTTGACGGAGTTTCATCCCAACTTCCCCGGTTTCTTTTGCTTCTGTATCCGGCCTCAGCCACGCGATATCAATAGCATCAAAAAATTCCGGCAGCCTTGTTGCATTTCTGAGCTGAGGTTTATGTTCTAATCCTTTTTTAATGCCTAAAATTAATGCAAAAAGGCCGCAATTATTGCCTTGTCCAGAAACATTCATTTGTTGATGACTCGAATGAATATGAACACTCAGCAAACCTTCTTTTTGATGGGTTGATTCCGCAGGGGCACTTTGAGTAACAATGGGCGGTCTAGTCGCTTTTTTAAATTTTTGACAACAAGCTTCAACCATCTCTTGCATTAAGGGATAAAATATGACTAATAATCCCAGCATTTGAGTTCTGGTTTCGAAAGACGGATTTTCCAACGACATTAATAAAGTAGGCAATACAACTAATATCTTGTCTTCAACGGTTAGCGGCAGCTTTAGCAGGGCTTGTGCAGCAGCACTCTTGCTACTAACCGTCCCATTCTCATCTTCCAATGCCTTTAACAATTCTGGTAACTGCTTTATTTTTTCATCGGAAGTGGCTAACGATAGTCTTGACTGCACTACTTCAGCACTGCTCTTGACATCTCCCAATGCCTTCAGATCAGGTGTAACGGCAGCGACATCTTCAGCCTTTAACGACAGTGTTGAGAGCGCTTGTGCAGCACTGGCACTGACATACTCATATTCATCCTCATCCTCTACAACTTTTGTCAAGGCAGATACCACCGTTATTTGGTCTTTAGTACTTAACGCTAGCTTTGAGAGCGCCTCGCAGGCATGACCTCTCACATCCGCTTCAGCATCCGCTAAAGCCTTTAACAAAACAGGCAACACCCTTGCAGCATCTACGGCCATTAATGAAAGATTTGAGAGAGCCTCGCAGGCATGGCTTCTCACTTCTGCATGCTCATCGTCTAATGCCATTATTAACAAGGGGGGCAGCACGGTAGCAATGTTTTTAGCCGCTAATGGTAGCTTTGACAGGGCTTCACATGCACCACTCCTTATAGTTCTATTCTTATCCACCAATTGCTTTAACAAAGCAGCCAGCACGACAGTGAAATCTTCGTCTGTTAATGGCAGTTTTGATAACGCGTTACACACATGGCTTCTGACTTTTTCATTCTCATCGGCTAATGTTTTTAAAAAGACAGGCCAAACAGTAGCAATGTTTTCAGGTCTTAATGGCAGCGTTGAGAATGCTTGTGCAGCACTGATTCTCACGTCTGCATATTCATTCTCTAACAGATTTAACAACACCGGTAACACGGTAGCCATGTCGTTACCTGTTAAGGGCAGCTTAGAGAGTGCCTCGCACACGCCATTTTTAAAAGCCCTGCTTTTATCCCGCAAGGCTTTTAACAAAAGAGGCAACACGGTATTGATGTCTTTAACCGTTAGCAACAACAAATTTGACAACGCTTGTACCGCACAATTTCTAACATCTGAATCTGTATCTTCTAATGTTTTTAGCAAGGCAGGTAGCACGATTTCTCTATCTTCAGCTGTTAACGGCAACTTTGAAAGGGTCTCGCATACACAGTTTCGGACCTCCGGATCTTTATCCTCCAATACCTTTAACAATGCAGGAAAAAAGAGCGTTCTCTTGAATCTCTGCCAAAGTATCACATTTTCTTGTAATTTCTCTATCATAAGTGGCTGTATCATAGCAGCAGACATACCAACTTCTTTTAAGATAATTGCCATTCCTGCATCTAACCTCTCAACGAATTCGTTCGAAAAGTCTTGTAAAGAAAAGTTTAATAATTTAGGATATTTTCGATAAAAATTAGCATTAGATATTGCTAAACATGCCGCTAATTCAACTTTTTTTAAGAAGGTCGTATTCGCGGCAAGTTTTAGAAGCTGATTCTCGGGTAATTTTGGGCAATTCTGCAATTCAAGCTCTCTCAATTCTGTACTATAAACGCCTAAGTTACAGAGTAATTGGCAATTTTTAAAATATAATCGATCTATTTTCGAAGGCGCCTTTATCTCCCAGGATCGCAATTTGCCACATTCCTGAACATAAAGCACACGCAAATGGGGCAGCGATAGACTAACCTGTGACCAAGATAGCTTATTAATAAACAGTTTCTCTAAATTGGGGCAATTATCTTCAATAATTCGCGCTGCTGCATCCGTCAGACCAGAACAGCCTTCTAAGTTTAAGGCTAACAACCCTTTATTTTCCTGTAAAAATGCACTCAACTGCTTATCCGTTAGCACAGTCAAATTTCTGATTTTTAAGACACGAAATGAAACGTCACGCAAAGCAGATAAAACCGTTTGTTGTCGCTTAATATCCGGATTGCCTGCAACCAACATGGTATTAAAATCAATACCCGGCAGCGTCCCGTCGCCATTTACAATCTTCTCTTGATGAATACTCGGTAATTTTTTAAAACGGTCAACCTTACCTTTTTGTAATTCTGCGGCAATTTCTGCTATTGCACTACATTCCGCATACAATTTATCCAATCGCAAAAGCGCGGTTCCCGACGTGTCTTCTTTTTCCTCTTTTAACGCTTTTTCTTCATCCCTTAAACTTCCTGTCATTTGAATTACTTGAGAAGCTTTAGCGGTACTTTCAAGATAAAGATGACGTTCCCCTTCTATTGTTATAACTCTTGTATCAAAAGCATCTTTAGCTAAAACATTAAATCGTTCTAAAGGTGTGGGATATTGACTAAAAATTCCAGCATAGCGTATCCAAAGCTCTGGAATCACCACGCGTAAGATACGCAGCAAAGGCGTTTTAGGTGATTCTCTTAACACTGTTTGTAAACGACAAAGCTTTTGATAAACATCTTCTATAACACTAAACTTAAACAAAATATTCAAATGAATATCCTGTTTTAATAATTCTTTTTTTTCCTTCTCATTAAATAGCTCATCGATTTCTTGCTGCTGTTGTTGAAGTTCTATTAGCCAGCCTCTTAAGAGTTCATAAGGATTATTGGTCAATAACTGGTTAACCATCTCTGAGGGTAAGGCATCTTGCATCTCTTCTAAACAATAGAGAATGGTTTTAACTTGTAAGGCTTTAGTCCCTGTCAATTCTGCTCCGCTTTTTTTCAAGGCGATGGGCCTTACAAAGGCGTGGTCATTATCAATACTCACTAAACGATAGGCGATCTCGGAACCCTTAGAAAAAGGTTCCATAATATAATTATCGGGTCGACCATCTTCAGGGTTAATCATCATCGCTAATATAATTGCTTGATAAGCACTCTGTTTATCCAATTTTTTTAGCTGCTCTGGATTTTTCTTTAATACCTCTAATAAATTCTTACCTTTAATAGAACGACTGGCCAACACTGGATAAGCAACTTCTTTTTTTAATAATGTCTTTTTAGTAAAACGCCAGAGCGCAATCGACGGTGTAATAAATCCAAACAAATGCTTGGCTAAAACATGTACCATAATTTCTCTACCGGGAAGTTCCGGATCTTTTTTAAGGTGTAACCCCACGTGAATGCCTTCAGCAATCTTACATTGAATCGCTGTCACTGAGCGAACACCATGGATATTGTCTTTAGGAAAAATGGATCCTTTTTTAAAAATGTCTCGATAGATTTCTAGTCGCAAATAGCGTTTGTTCTGAACGCCACCCATACTAGCAACGACTTCTTGTGTGGGTGATTCTTGGCTGATCGTCTCCAAAGCCGAATACCATGCCATCGCAATGTTGCGACTCAAGAGTGATTGGCAGAGTTCAGGGCAGAGCTTTTGATAGGCTTTGATAAAGGCTAAGCCCAGCGGTGCTTTTAAATTTCGGCCAGCGCCGCCTTGCAATAATAAAATAACTGCTTTGTATTGGTTAGAATGCATGGACAGGTCAAGCGGCGTCAGTCCCTCTGCATTTGTGCATTCGGTTTGCGCCCCACCGGCTATCAATGCAGGAATGCAATTTGGATAAAAAGAGGCGGCAAAATGCAAGGGTGTTAAACCGTCTTCAGAGCGCACTTGATTGGCAGGAACGCCAGAAGCCAATAAAGCTTCTACCAATAGCGGCCCTTCGGGCTCAGAGAGTGCATAGTATAAAATGAGAGGATGGCTGAATGGTATAGGTGTCTGAAATTGTATAGAAACCTTTGGGCAACTTTTAATTAAATTTACCCATTTTTGTGGGGCTTGCCTATAAGTCTTGATTAAATCAGCGGGGGACAGTATCAGGCCTTCAGGTGGTAAAGTAATATGATAAAACTTTAATCGCATACATAGTGTTAGTGCTTGGACTTGAAAAGGATGATTAGCAGTTAATGAACCTGAAACATACTCCGTTAGTGT
>DATLWY010000071.1:0-3610 GCA_035576045.1 Gammaproteobacteria bacterium
TTTCCGAAAATGATTTACCTATTACATACAAAGAATATTTACGAATATTAAGCATTCCAATTTATCCTAAAATGACTGAGGAAGATATTAATGATGTTATTGAAGCTGTTCTAAAAATATCTGAAAAATATGGCATATGAATCCTATAAATTAATTCCCTTTTTTAAGCCATCGATTAACACTGGCAAAAGTTATTTATCAAAATATTTATCTAATGACTATGTACTTGGTGAATGTGTAGAACATTTTGAAAATGCCCTTTGCTCATATTTAAATGTGCCTAAAGTTATAACATTTAAATCTGGGACTTCAGATCGGGAAAATTCATAAATTTTTGAGTAGACGTGAAGAAATATTTGAGTTATATAATAATTACTTTAATAATATAAATGGAATTAGATCCGAAAATTCAAAATAATATAATACCTTGTAATATGCGTTTTCCTAAATTTTTGTTAAGGCCACGCATCCGTAAAAAATTTTGCGCGACTGAGCTGTGAATTGTTGTGCATGCTCAGGTATTTGTAACGGGCACCTGGCCATTAAAAGTTGTGGTAAATCAATCGCTTAATTTTGGAGGTTTTGCCTGAAAATTCTCGTGTCGCTGGAGCGAAGCTGTTTTCTTAAATTCCATGAAGCTATCTGGGATAAAATTAGATATCGCATAACAGAGCGCTTGGCTTGCCCTCTAGAGATAGCTAGTAGATAATTAACGCTTGCCCACTAATGCACGGAGGATTTATGTCGATTACTGCACTTGCCATAAGCTACAATGAATTTCAGCACGCGTTTGGTCAAGGAAATACCGTAAACTATACAGATCTCATTCAAGATCTCTTCGCTCCCGCTTTTAAAAAAGTCGCTAATGGCAACTTATTAGTTTCAGAGCGTTCTTTTCTTCTTAACCAGCTTCATGGCGTTAAAAAGGCGGCGGGAGCCCCTGGGAAATTAAATTACGAGAATTGATCCCTTCACAAGATAACACAAAGTGTACTATCAGCTCCATCATTGCTACCGAAAATGCGGGCAACTTCGATGTAATTGCTATCCTTAGTTCTTCTAATACAAAACATATTGATTCAATAGAAGAGGTCTATTATCAAATCATAAAATAGAATTCTAGTTAGATTCCGTGCATAGTTTTACATTTTTCAAAAAACAAATTTTTAAATATCTAAGCAATAGTAAGAATCTGAAACTCTATATTTTATTCATTGACAAATTCCCCTTTTGCTGCCTCATTAAATAGATGGACAGTTTTTACAAAAATTAAAAAAAAGAGGAAAGAACCTTAACTTGATTCATATGTGATCATAAATACTTACTTATATTTATAATTAAATAAATTGTAAATATTTAGATTTTATTCCCCTTTTTTTGAAGGTTTATGCTTTTTAATAGAATCAGTCTCTTCTCCCTTTATTTCGTGTGTCTTTCTAGTTTTATCGGAACTTGTTAAGCTGGAGCTATCGGCTTTATAGGTTTTAAACGCCGATAGTGTTGAGTCTCCAAGAGTAGAAGGCGCAGTTTCCTCGCTTGGATCAACAGACACCATTGGCGTATCTAAAAAGGAAGTGGAACCGGAAAGAGGCGATGTTGCATCCATATGAATTGCAACTGGAGAGCTGGGTGGAGAAATTTCATTTTTTGTCGTTGTAGATGGATAGGAAGAACTTGTCTTAGATATACCAAATGCTTTAAGTAAAGGAACAGGCAACACAGTGCCGATGGCGTTATAACCTGCAATAATTTTGAACCAAGCAGCACGTTTTGGAGCGGTGCCTTGGGCGTCATCCGTTGCTATAGTTTGCATCGCACTGATCCTTAAATGTTTAAAAATACTTTTTAGCAGGGCAACAACTTTAATGATAGATGTATTTCGCCGGGTGGTTACTTATGTAATACGATTCATTACAATTATCTTGTAGGAACGGGGTTCGCTAATTTGATATGTTCTCAAAGTTATTCTGCGAATTTTTTTGGTTGCTGGTTTTAATTCTTTTTTGATAGAGCATCTTCACCAGTTGTTTATCAAGGCTTAAATCAGCAACCGACTTTGTTGATTGGCGTTTTTCATGTGCGAGTTGCCTGAGTTTTCGCAATTCTACGCTGGTTAAATTGCTATCTATAAAAGGACATAAGAAAAATTTTAAATAATTTCGGGATAGCCTGCAATCAATTTTATGATAAAACTAGGTTTCACATGCTACAAGGCAATGTATCTTCGCTAGATTTTTGAAACCTTATCCGGTAAATGGTAGCTAGTACTCCGTCCCCCCCCAGGGTTTTGTATGAAAATTTTTCTGCTCTTCAAGTCTTGAATATCTCTGAGAGCTGTGTCTGTCGAACATTTCGCTAATTTAGCGTATTTTGATGTGTTCATATGCCCTTTAAACTGATCATCCAACATACGATTAATAATAAGACGCTGTCGCTCATTAATAGAATTTTGATTAATCTTGTCCCAAAGTTGAGCTTTAAATAATACTTTGCCCAATGTATCTTCTGCACTAGAAATTGCGCGACTAAGGCAATCTAAAAACCATTCTAGCCAATCAGTAATTTCCAGCGTACTACGTTGTTGTTTTTCTAGCTGGTTATAATAGTCCTTCCGCTCAAATGCAAATTGCGTGGAAAGACTATAAAAACGATCTGATATGTTGTCCGCCCGTGCCAACGCCATATCGGCAATGGCTCTTGCGATACGGCCATTCCCATCTTCAAAGGGGTGAATAGTAACAAACCAAAGATGAGCAGCCCCTGCTTTTAAAACAGGATCCATATTATTCTTTTTTTCAAACCAGGAAAGAAATGCTCTCGTTTCTTTTTCAAGTTTGTCAGCGCTTGGCGCTTCAAAATGAACTTTCTCATGTCCAATTGGCCCAGAGACAACCTGCATAGGGCCATTATCATCGTTACGCCAGTTTCCCACGATAATTGAATGCATCCCGCTGCGTCCCGTAGGAAATAAAGCAGCATGCCAATCAAATAAGCGCCTTTTTCTTAGCGGCTTGGAAAATGACTGCGTAGCATCAAGCATCATTTCCACAATGCCTTCCACATCGCGGCTAGCAGGTATCAGCCCCGCAATATTCATTCCTAGACGACGTGCGAGGGATGAGCGCACCTCCTCAGGGTTAAGGCTTTCTCCCTCTATGGCAGAGGACTTCACTACATCACTCGTTAAAGTGGTAAGATTGGCTTCACGTTTAAACTCAAACCCCAAACTTTCCATTCTGCCAAGCAAACGACCTTGATGATACCGGAGGTCAGCTAGTTTGGAAGCCAAACGTTGCGCATCCCACACAAAGTTTGGCCAATCCAAGTGTTGGTATATCCACATATTAATCCTCGCAACATTTGCGGTGATTATAGCTTTTATTCGCCGCAATGACAAGTTTAATTGCCGCGTATTATGCGGTGATTGAGGTCGCTATTCACCGCAAAATTGAGCTAGCCAATCTAAGAGCTAATAATCGGATGCGGGGATTTTGTAGGTATGCGTAGTACCTTGCTCTCCCTTGTTAGCCATTGTAGCGGGCTTTGCGATAGAAAATTTCATTAAAAATCAAACGCTTAAATTTACTGCTCGGACTTTTAATCCGTTGGT
>DATLWY010000072.1:0-3689 GCA_035576045.1 Gammaproteobacteria bacterium
TTTTATCACTCTCGAACTTCTTTAATTCCTCTCCGCTCTCAACGTCCCATAGTCGTATGAAGGGATCACCTCCCGCAGAAGCCAATTGACTACCATCCGGGCTAAACACAATGGTGTAAACAACACCATTATGTCTCCCCAGGTTTTTTAACTTTGGCCAATTCACAGCATCCAACAGTTGTACAGAGCCATCATCAACTCCCCCAAAAGCGATCCGAGTTCCATACGGGCTAAATGCAATACAATGAACCCTGTTATTATGCTTCAGACTTTTTAGCTCCTGACCACTCTTGACATCCCATAGCCGAACAGTGTTATCATGTCCCCCAGAGATCAACTGCTCGCCGTCCGGGCTAAACGCAACACTCGAGACCCAATTGGTATGTCCGGAGAGCTTCTTTAACTCCTGCCCGTTTATGGTATCCCACAACCTTATAGAGCCATCGGTACTTCCAGAAGCAAGCTGTAAACTATTTAGACTGAACGCAACAGACTGGACACATTCGCTATGCCCCTGTAGCTT
This sequence comes from Gammaproteobacteria bacterium, assembly GCA_035576045.1. Classification (GTDB taxonomy): domain Bacteria; phylum Pseudomonadota; class Gammaproteobacteria; order UBA6186; family Azoamicaceae; genus CADEGZ01. The sequence continues at coordinate 524 of DATLWY010000072.1, forward strand.
CAGCTTCTTGAAAGACAAACTGGCTGAGAGTTCCCATAGCCACACACAGGCATCGGTTCTCCCAAAGGCCACTTGGGTACTGTCCAAGCTAAATGCAGTACCAGTTAGATGACAGCCTTCAGGCCAAACTGGCTTGTCTTTTAATTCAAGCTCAATTTTAACATCCCAAACCCGTACGGATTTATCACGACTTCCAGAAGCTACTTGATTACCATCTGGGCTAAACGTAACAACGCTGGAACAATCCCTATGACCAACTAATTTTTTTAACTCTTGTCCGTTCTTGCGATCCCACAGCCGTACGTATTTGTCATTTCCAACAGATACAATCTGACTACCATCCGGGCTAAACGTAACACAAGCTACATAGGTCATATCACTTACATGTAACTTCTTTAACTCTTGCCCGCTCTTGGCATCCCATAATGATACTGAAAAATCACGTCCCCCAGAGACCAATTGACTGCCGTCTGGGCTAAACGCCACACTAGCGACATTGGCAGTAACAAATAGCTTCTTTAACTCCTGCCCGCTGTTGGCATCCCACAGCTGTATGAAGGTATACTCCCCGCCAGCAGCCAACTGACTGCCGTCCCGATTAAACGCAACAGCTCTTAAACTGCCCTGATGCCCTACTACTAGCTCCCTTAATTTTTGGCCTTTCTCAACATCCCATATCCATATCGAATAATCGCACCCAGCGGCTAAATGGCTGCCGTCCGGGCTAAACGCGATGGTGTGGACTCCACCTTGGTGCCCCATTAATTTATTTATTAACTCCTTTCCACTCTTAGCATCCCACAGTCGCACAGAGTCGTTCCCTCCAGAGGCGATCTGATTGCTATTAGGTCTGGATGCCACGCTCATAATTTTCTCAGTATGCCCGCTGAGTATTCGTGCCCGCTGATACGTGTATACCTCATACAAATAAATATTGTTGCTCACGGCAACAACTAACCAGCACCCATCTGACGAGTAACAGCAGCTCTCAGGACTATCCTCCAGATACAATGAAGGATATTCGCCAAAAGATGCCTCAGATAGCTGCGCTCCTCGCAAGTTCGCATTTTGTAACCAAGCACCGTGCAATTTAATGCCCGACAAATCCGCTTGACTAAAATCAGTACTATCTAGAATCGCTTGTCTTAAATCTGCATTTGGAATCCGAATGCCACTAAAATCCATTCCTGAAAAGGAAATGTTCGCAATATTTAAAATTGTAATTGCTCTTGATGCCACTTTTTCCACATTACAAATATTTTGTAGAGCCGAACCAGAAACTTTAACAATCACTAATAAACACCATTGTAATTCCCAATCCCCAGATTGAATTGCATCAGAAAGCACTTTAATATTACAATTAAGGGAATCATTAATTAAACAAATAATTCTATAAACGCATTTTTTTAATCTAGACTCTATAGGAAGTGCTAATTTTATGGCTTGGGTGATATCTCTTAATGCTTCATAATCTAAACAATGGAAAACTTTTTTTTCAAAAATAGACATTTCCTTAAAATCAATGGTAGAAAAGTTAATTTCCAACAGCTTCGGATCATTGTTTTCAAAACTTAACAATTTTTCTTGTTCACTTATGTCTTGATTAGAGCTAGTAATTATTTTTTCTATATAAGCAAATGCAATATTTGCTGCATTTAAAATAGAAATTGATTTTGAAGCAATGAGTCCTATATTAGGTATAGTTATCAAAGCCGAGCCAGAGGCTTTAACAATAATTAACAAGCACGAGCGCAGTTCTAAATCAGCTTTAACCCCATCTGCGATAGAATCAATATTTCGAGAAATGCGCAAACTTTCAAGCAAATTAACTATTCTATAGATAAGTTTTTTCTTTTTTTTCTCTAACATAAACGGTAAATTAAGTGCCTCTAGAAATTCATCTAATTTAGAATTTTCTAAAAGATTTATAATTTCTTTTTCTAAAACAGATTGTCTTTCTAAAGTATTTGCAAAAAAATCAAGATCTATAGTTTCTTCATTAAGCTGGGAAATCTCCTCAAAAGAATTATTGTATGTTCTTAGCACTTAAAATTACCGTTTATATTTTTCACTTGTTCATATGCAGAATATGTTCCCTCTTTGTTACTATTTTAATATGTTTCAACCGTCGCAAAATCAAAACCATTGATAATTTTTAATAAATGATCAACAAGTGGAATTTTTTTGCCTTTATAAATTTTTTCCGCGCAATATTTATCCCAAGTTTCAATAAAAACTCTCTTGAATCTCATTGGACTGTATATTAATTTTTGTAACTCTCTGTTTATGCCGCCAGGCGCTACAAAATAATATTTAGAAGGAACTACAAATTCCCCAATGAAGGCATAATATAATATTTTGCCTATGTCACACATCGCTAGATCTGTAGGTAAGCTTCGGGCATATTGCTTGCATTGGTAGTCATGCCATTTACCTAGCGGATACTAATGTTGAAATAGCGCCGCTCATATCCCCTTGTATACTCTCATTTTTAAGAAATGTCTCTCATTATTTTAAGCGCTTGGATAACTTGAGATTTTGCCACCCCCGGTTTAGCCGAATGTTTACCTAATTTCAATGTTTATTTCTATCCGTATCGATTTATTGGCAATGTATTTAACAATTTTTTTGTAGCTTAACTTTAAAAATTATTTTGGGGTAGAAATCTACCGTTATAAATACACTGGTTTTTAGCATTTACTTAATCTAGGTGTCGCGCACCTTATTAAACGTTTCGGGACATCCCAGTCAACCAAAACGTATTCGGAAGCGCGACGATTATATTTATGCCGCGTGCATCCCCGTCGGAAAATTGCAGCTTAACAGCAATTTTCTTCTCAGATGACTTTACGCCGCATTTAGTATTCCCTCCGGGACTATGCGGCTACCGCGGGCTTGCAGACGCGCCAGTGCCTATGGCGCGGCTTCCTTGTCTACTGCGGCTGCCATTTGATTTTCTTCATGAAGGTTCAACAATTGAGGCTGATACAATTAGTCTGTTACAGTCTCATCTGGCTGATGCACTTCAAGCGACGGATGTTTGGCAACGGTTACGCACTATTGCCCGAGAGGGTACTTGACATGTGGCCGTATTTGATCGGACTAGCCTATTACGAAAAAAATTGACAGCATCCAAGTTCTTTGCGCAACTTTTTAAAACCAGATA
>DATLWY010000073.1:0-13536 GCA_035576045.1 Gammaproteobacteria bacterium
CTGTTGTTAATTTCATTACCGGTAAGTTATTACACGGGGGGATTAATTGGTAGCTATTTGGAATCGATTATGGGTGTTACGATGAGTGCAACCGTTGTGAATGGGGTTGTTGTTGCGGAGGCAACGGCCACTGCCGCGCAAGCAGGCGCCATAGTCGGTCTCTCTGGAATGGGTGGAAGTATCGCGAGTGCCGCCATACAAGGTCAGCCTTTGGCAAAAGCGGCTATTCATGGGGCGATATTTTCATTAGTTGGACATGGCATTGCAAACGCACCTGTGTTAACTGCAGAGAGTCAGCTAGTTCAGGATGTGGCCAGAGGCATAGGCGCTGGTAGTGTTAGCGCAATATTAAATCATGGCCATATTATTGAGAGTGCCCTCATCGGTGGCGTAGCGGCTGGGGTGGCATCAGCGGTTGTGCCAGGGCTGCCCAAGGATTTATCCGTGCCTGAGAGGGTTTCTAAAGTTATGGTGGAAACCACTGTAGCAGCCGCGCTCAGTAGAGGCACAAATAATTTAGTAGCGAACCTAGCCAGTGCTGCTATGGGTGCGACTATTGGGCAAAAAATGTCTGATTTAGGTAGTCGCCATGGCCAACGACTTGCTATATCAACAACATCAACCTCTACAACCACTCCGAGTGTAAAAATAACCGCTGATCGCTCCATTGCACTTTCTAAACCTGAGTTATTAGAAATTGCCACAAAAGAAGCATCACAGTTATTAAAAAAAGAAGGCATTCATGTACAAGACGCAGAGATTAAACGCGCATTTGAAATGCATCCTGCGTTACAGGGTTCGTCTCAAGCGATAAAATCCAAGCTTATTAAATTAGGACGTGCTGGAAACCGTTCTAAAGACGCGCGTACAGCGTTCGCGCAAGGGCTTGAAAAAATTTTCGCAGTTACAATCAATACGCTCATAAATTTTGTTGGTATTGGTGAGGTACATGCTGCAAATCGAGATTTGCTTAGCGAAGATGGGTTACGGAGTTATAATCCAGAACTTGAAGGAAAGATTTTTTTGAGCCGTAGATTAACGGAAAAATTGTGGAAAAGTGATGACGTGCGCGCATCTTTGGGTTTAGAATACAGCGTACCTGGCAAGCCCTTGATTTTCCGTGGACCTAATCGAATGTCTGAGAGATCCTTTAATTGCACAGAACTTGGTGATTTGAGTAGTTTTTCTGAAACAACGCAGGCATCAGGATTACCCGTTTCCAGATCTCGAAAGAACCAGAATGGATTGATGCCTTTCCAACAAAAATTGAGAGAGGGATATCCAATAATTACAATATTTTTTGATGAGTTTAGGAAAGTAGATGACCCGATAAAAATTGCTACAGGGCGTAGTTTTGTGAGCGTATATGAAGGGTTAAAACAATTTGAATTAGCAATGGGTGAAGAATTTAACCTGGTACCAAGCGGGTTAAACGCTCGTTATACAGCAGAGATTAATGCTGAAAGACAATTTTATGATAATACAGCGGTAGGGCGTAGCACCATTGCTAAAGTTAGTGAAAAAGTGGCTGATTTCGGGCTTGTGTGGGGTTTAACTAGCGTCTTTGGAGTAGTTCCTCAAGGCTTTAAGTTGGTTATGAGCTCAGCAGGCACAGGTGTTGTGATAGGCGGGTTACAAGCAACACAAGACGGGCAATTATCAACGCGTTTTGAAAATGCCACTTACTGTGCGCTTGGAGGCGCAGCAGGTGGCGCACTTGGAACCTATGTTTTTCCTAAAGTGGCAGATGTTGCAGGAAAAGCGATAATATTTGGGTATCGTGCGGGGAGGGGGGCGCTTAAAATACGACCTTCATTTAATGCTGGAAAAGTATTTTCGGACGTTGATTTAGTCGAAAAAGCAGTAGAAACGGCAGGTAGAAATATTTCAATACAACCTCAACCAGTATTTTCTCCTAATATTAGGACAGCTAGCACAAATTCAACATCGCATACAATAAAAACTTTTAGCAATAGATTTCCTGACAGGGAATTACCGAGATGCCCAAAAACTAGGGAGCCTATTCCAGATGTTGGATTTGAAAACACATGGCACTCACAGCTAGGAACGAGACAAGGTAGCTCAGAGAAATATCCAAAAGCACGTGAATTTGGGCCAGATAACAAAGTGATTCGAGAAATTGAGTTTACAAACCATGGACGTTCAGATCACCCCAATCCTCACCAACATCGTTATATTCCAAATAAAACAGGTGGAACTGCAGAGTGAGGGCCGACAGAACCTCTTGATAATTCTTTGCAAGTTCCTCAAAGTGTTCAAGAATTTTTAAATAAATCTGTATTAAATTCATTCAAGCCAAGGGGGAATAAAAAATGAATTACAAAAAAGTGTCTTTAGATGAAATATTAGGCGTCATTGGCGATGATGTCGGCAGAAAATATTCATGGCTTCTTATTGAAGTGGAAGCTATAGGTTATGATATGGATAATAAAGAAATATGGGGTAATCTAACTTGGGGAGAAATTAGTGATCAATGTGATAATGAAAAATTCTATCCCATAGAATGGGAATATTTAAAAAAAATAACGACAAAAATCAGAACAGTCACATCTTTCATATTTTATGGTTGTGAAAACAAAGAAGAATATTTGAAAAAATTGAAAGAAGCATTGAAAAAAGGGGGTAGCAATCCTGATTGTGAATTAAAATTTGAAGTGTTTGATAGTGAAATATGGGATATTAAGGGAACGGATAGAACCTTGGTAGAAAGACTCAAGAAGCATTTTTATCCTCTACCTATTATGGTAGTATGAAGAATGGCATCTACGATATCAATCAGTGCCTTGCCCCGATTTTTCGGACACTTTGCGAAGAAGGAAGACAAATTAATTTAGCTATTAAGAAAAGGAGTTTCTTTCGATTATTGAAAAGAAGCGGAGCACAAATTAAAAGATTGGAATGAATAATGCGTGATTACGAATTAATAACAATGGATGTTATAATACAACCAGTATATCGGATTTTTAAAGAGTACCCATTAAACCCCAATATGGATGCCTGCCCTTGTTGTGTGACTGAAGAAGATAAAAAAACAGGCATTAGTAAAAATCTACAACAGTTAACGGCAGAAGAATTAAATCACTATTCTTGTTCAGAATTAACTAAGGATGGTAGTCAGATGAAAGATTGGGGGAAATATACAACAAGAGACGCTGTGACTTTGCCCAATGGTCAGAAAGTTCAGGTGCACTTTTATAAAAATGATGTTACTGGAGAAGTGAATACAAATATTGACTATAAAATAACTCCAGAAGTGATGCCTGCAAGAGTGTATTCAAGAAAACAGTAAAAATTATTTTTAGGCAAGGAGACTTTTTTATGAAGGTAAGATGTAAAAAATTTTTAAGTGAAGATAAGGAGAAAAAAGAGCTGGATTCCAAACCGGGTCTTACAAAAGGAAAAGAATATATTGTATTAGGGATTAGTTTTAGCGAACGTGATCGAGATGTATACATGCACGATAATGACGAGGATCAATTACCGGTATATTATAATATTCGGCAATTTGATATAACATCAAATTATATCCCTTCTAATTGGATAGTTGAATATAATGAAAATTTTGATGTTCTTAGTTTTTATCCAAGACTCTGGGCTGAGGCAGAAAATTTCTGGGATAGATTTATAGATGATAACGATCCTGAAATAATTGCACTTTTTGAAAAAGAAAAAGAGCTTATTTATCGAGAAGAAGCGGAGCATGAGTTAAAACAGCGGAATGAATAATGTATGATTACGAATTAATAACAATGGATGCTATCATACGACCAGTGTATCGGATCTTTAAAGAGTACTCATTAAACTGCAATATAGATGCCTGTCCTTGTTGTGTGTATGAAGAGAGAGTCATGGGGTCAGATCCAAAAAGTTTACCACCTTATTCTTTTTTCAGACATTTCAAAGGAAATGTATTAAATTTCGGGTTCAATTTTTTCCCCCTACGATATTTATCGGATTGACAGAATTATTTGATTGGAATATAAAGATGAGGAGTAGCGGGATTAGATCTCAATTCTGTACTATTTTTTTTTATGAAAACAGTAGAGGATGTTATTGGGATGATTAAGCGTATAATTTTGTCGATGGCATTTTTATTATTAAATGCATGTGCTTCTCAATATGCAAACGTTGTAATGAGGTCTTATGAAATTAGCAACAATAAAATGTCCATGGTTGTCACTAGAATCAGTATCCCTTATATAGATCTTTTAAATAAATCAAATCATTATGATGGTTATCTTCGATTAGCGAATGTTGAATCTAAGGGCAAAAAGAAAATCTATTTGATTAAAGGTGGTTCCTATTTAGATTCTGCCACAATGATTACACCAGGAGCGTACTATGTTGACTCTATTGGGTGGAGCGATGGCTTATATGTATATGATATTAAAATTCCTGCAAAATCACTTGATGTGAAGCCAGGCCAGTGCATTTATATAGGTGATATTTCAATCGCTGGAAGCGGAAAGCACAGAAAAATTTTGGTCAAAAATAATATTCCTAATGCAATCCTTGAAATTGAAAATAGTAAATTAAATTTTTTAGCTAAAAAATTGCATTTCGATTCAATCATGCAGGATATCACTACCAAAAAGGGTCATGGGAATGCATGGGATAGTTATTAAAAATAGGGAGAAGTGTAAAATGGTGCGTAAAAACACACAAAAAAATAAGATTCAATCATTTATATTATTAGTGCTATGTGTGCTAGTGACGGGGTGCGCAAAACCTTTAGAAAAATATAATATTAAAAATAGTTTAGAAGGCAATAATCAGGCAGTTATCGTTTTGAATGTGCCGCACCGTATTGACATAACGAAATTTGATAAAAATTATAATGATCCTACAGCCAAACCTGTAGAATACATGTTAAGCGAAAAAGGACTCTGGCGCATCGATTTTAGTTTTAAAGATGCATTTTATGCCATAGAACCAGGCATATATTATATATCGGGAGCTAGCGTAACGCGGGGTGAATATATTTACTCTACGGCATTGGCTGGTTTAACGCCAGAAGGTAGAGTCGTATATGGTGCTTTCGAGGTGCGCGAAGGGGACGTCGCATTTTTGGTAAGATATGTTCAGGTTTAGGAGTGGTTGGTGGTGGAGCGAACAATACAGGGTTATTTACAGCTGACGGAAATCTAGAAGACGCAAAAAAAGAAATACTAAACTCTCAATCAAAATACAAATTTTTAGTGCCCAAATTACATAATATAACTTTTTATCCAATGGGATCAAGGATTTTTCTTGAGAAAGATGGTGTTTATAGGCTGTCTCGTTAACTAGTCAATTTTATTAGATTAGCAATGGGATCTTGATGTGGCCAGAGGATTTAAAAGGAATGCTGAGCTTTTCTTCGTTTGTTAACGAAATATATCATTATAATTTTTTTGGTGAAAAATGTAGAGCTAAACTAAGAAAATTTAGATTGTCCCTGGAAACTTATTGGTATGAACATTCGGAAGCAGAGGATAAACTTTCCACGGACAGAATTCTAAGTTCTTTGACAGTGATAGAATTGATTTTTCCAGTCCTATAAGAGGCGGGGTTGGATCCGAAAAGTTCACCACCTTACTTCTTGCTTGCACATTTCAAAGAAAATGTGTTAAATTTTAAAAGCTAACGTTGATTTTAACTCAGATTCTGAAAGAAAAGACAAGAAGTGAGGTTATGGTAATGAAGCGCTTCGACAGATGTTTAATAATATTTTTAAAAGTTGTTCTGTTGAGTCTAATCACTACAATTGCTTATGGTTTAACCGATAAGGATTTAATTCCTATTATTAGGCAATATGATGAACCCTGCAAAACTGATTATTCTGCTGAGGGGAACTACGATTTGCACCCCTTTGAAGATCCCGATACAAAGTTAATGGGTTATAGGAATAAAGCTGGAAAACTTGTCATTAAACCAAAATTTAATAAAGCGCTCACCTTTAGTAAATTGGGTATTGCCGACGTGTTTATAAGACCGGATAAGTGGTATAAAATTGACCTAAAAGGCAAGATACTTTATCAAAGTTATTTCTTTGATAATGGTCCGGATTATTATGTTTCGGAGCTCATGAGAGTTATTGAAAACGGTAAAATGGGTTTTGCGAATAGGGAGGGAAAAATTGTTATCCCTCCCGCTTTTGAATATGCAACACCCTTCGCCTATAGCACACCCATCGCTATGGTTTGTAAAGGCTGCCAAGAAGAACTTCCTTCAAAAGACCAAGGTGGGTGCCGCCACGCCGACATGGTGGGAGGAAAATGGGGAATGATTAATAGTACAGGAGAGATAATTGTTCCTATAGAATTTGATTCTTTTAGTACTTTTGAAGATGGTTCAGTATACTTTTCGAAAGGCGATTATGTTTTCCGTATTTACTTAAAAAAGAAATAAATTGCGTTGATTTACGAGTGGCATTTTAGGTTTTATAAACATGTTTTTAGCGCTCCGCCATATAGATCGAGCTGTGCGATAATTCACTGCCACTCAAACTGTTTAACCAATCTGTAAATTCTTTGTGTACCATTAATTTAATAGTCTTTATTATGGGCTTTTTTAACAGCTTCTCGATCGAGAACGGGCTGTTATTTAAATCTTCGTTTTTTGTCTATTTCATACAAAAAAATTGAAGCCGCAACACCAATATTTAAAGAAGTGAATTCGCTCAATAAAGGGATACGAGAGACCTGATTTGCTATATTTTTATAACCTTCACTGATTCCTTTCGTTTCGTTGCCTAAAATCAAGAAAAGAATATCGCTATTACATTTTAAATCATCGATACAAACGCTACCTTTGTCGCTGGTTGCGATAATTTCTACAGTCAATGTCGTTTTTAAAGAATCAACTTTTTTTAAAAATTTAGCAAATCCATCTGCCCTGTATATAGGAATTGAGAAAAAACACCCTACGCTGCTTCGTATACATTTTGGATCATATTCATCGGCGCCATGTCCTGAAATGACAATTGCATCTACTTGGAAGGCTACGGAAGAGCGAATGATGGTTCCTACGTTGCCAGCACTTTTAGGCTCATCTAATACTAAAACAATTGCTGGCTTTCTTGGCGTGTATGAATCAAAACTTAAGAGATTGGTTTGGCCAACTACAATAATTTCTGGGCAGGTTGCTCTATCAGAAATTTTTACCATCAGTTCTTGGGGTATTGCATAAACCTGCTCAACATATTTATTATAAATATAATGTTTTGCCCAGTCTGACAGCTTAATTTCACGATTAAAAAATAAAGCCTTTACAGGCCAATTATGCTTAAAGGCCTGTTCAATAGCAGTGGTTCCTTCGATGATAAATTCTTGGGTTCGATATCGTTTGTTTCTGGAATTTCTCAATGCAATAATACGTTGTATTTCATTTGTTTCTTTGGAAAGGTGGATTGTTTTCATAAATTTAATGTTTGTACCATACGTTAGATACAATATACTACAATTCCGGAAAATTTAAAACTATACATTATTGAGAAATCAATTTTATTACATTAATATAAAACAAAATTGAAGGCATCCTCGGAGCTTAATAAGCTTTTATCATTTTGAATAACCTATTCACAAGATCCTTGGTTGCAATTTTTTTGAATTCGATTTGTAGTGCGTTTAAAAATAACGTTAACTACAAATCGAACAGTTTCAGGATCCAATCACTTTATTATTTTTTTGCCTCAATTTTTTTAAACTCGATCTTATCTAGTTGGGCAACTGCCCACAACCAAGCTCCAATAATAAACAACATAATCACGCCAATATAGGGTGTTACTGCTCCTAGCGATCCAAAGATGGTAATAAGGCCAATCTGGATGCCAGAGCCCCCCGCTTTACCAATTCGGGCGCCTACGGTATCAATGGCTGCTTTACCCTTTACTTTGGATTCTTGATCTAAAGGGATGTAAGCCATTTCTTTGGTCGGATCAAAGAGCGAATATTTCGCGGCTTTACTCATGATGTTTTGAATCGTGCCAAAAACAACCGCAATAAACAATGGGCTTAAACCCCAAGTAATTAAGCTGGGTGTTAAAGATTCTTGAAAAATAATGAAAGCGAAAAAACCAATGCCCGTCACTAATAAAGTAACAGGCGTAATGTAAGCAGCAACTCCCCATCCAAATCGGCGAAGCACATTACTTGAAACAAATAACATCATCAGAATAGTGGTTACACCCAATATGGTTGAATAGGTCCCAAGAAAATCGAGATATTGAACTTTGCTGGGATAAAGCAGTTTTAATTGGCTTTTCCAGGTCACTTCCAATAAATTGATTGTAATGTTGTAAGTGAGTACTAAAATTGCAATGCAAAGCACGTGTTTTGATTTTGCTAAAAACAAAAAGCTTTCTTTGAGTGAAAGTTTAGGCTTATCTTTTTTAACGTGGGTCCTTTCTGATTGATTATAAAATTTTGGATCGGTTAAAACATTTTTGTTGATCCAGCGATAAATAATCATAATGCAAAAACTTGAAATAACAGAGATGCCCATTAAACAATTTAAGGGCGTTTGCCAAGGATCACCGGAAAACTCAGGGCCTTCATGTAAGTTGGTAATAAATTTCGCAGCCGGTCCTGCAGCGACCAATGCAAGATTTGCGCCTAATCCAAATAGGGCATAAAATCGCTTTGCTTCGGTTACTCGGGTAATGTCATTCGCAAATCCCCAGAAAAGTAACGACAAAATAAAACTACCCCATAACTCAGCAAAAACATAAAAAAGCGAATAAGTCCAGTTGCGAAAAGTTGCAACAAGTCCTGAAAAACCCAGAGGCAGCGCCGCTTGAAGTTTATCGGCAAGTTCAGTGGGGTGAAGATATTCTTTGGCAGGATAAAGTACAGTGGAAAATAAGATGAAAAAAGCAATAAAAGGCAAGAGCGTTGCATAGAAAAGTTTTTCTTTGCTTAAAAAATTACTTAATTTTGCGTAAATAATCATAAAGATAATGGCAACAGGTACAACGCCCCCCACTTTTAAAAAAGGTATAGCTTCAGCGCCGGAACCGGGGGCGGTAATTAATAAGGCATCCTTTGTATTGCGCAATAGGCTATATACAAAAGAAATAAAAAAGAACATTAAAAACATGGGCAGCAGTTTTTTCAGTTCATGGTTATGCACTGGCCAAAAAAACGATCGCCACTTGCCAAATTCGCTGGTAGGTTTAGCCATCTTCACTTTCACTTCCTTGTTTAATAGTCCTAACAACTATAGTATAGCGTGATTAAGACGATAAGAAATAAATAAGTCAGTTAAATTTATTTTTGATTATTTTAATGCCTTGCTGGGTGCTGATCAGTAGCATATTGGCGGGCTTTTCTGCAAAAAGTCCATTGCCCACTACCCCGGGAATATTATTTAAAGTCCTTTCTAGTTTAATGGGCTCTGCAATGACCCAATGGTACACATCTAAGATAACATTACCGTTATCGGTGATAAAATTGGGGCGATAAACGGGCGTGCCCTCCAACTTTACAATCTCACGCGCAACAAAACTGCGCGCCATGGGGATTACTTCTATAGGAATTGGAAATGTACCAAAAATCTTTGTTTCTTTTGATTCATCTACAATGCACAAAAATGTATGGCTGGCAGTAGCCAGAATTTTTTCACGTGTAAGTGCGCCGCCGCCTCCTTTCACCAATTGGCAATATGGATTATACGCATCTGCACTATCGATATAAATTTCAACTTCCAGCGCTGTATTTAAATCAATGATGGGAATTCCCCACGATTTTAAACGTGTTTCTGTTGCGTTAGAACTTGCAACCGCCCCTTGTATTTTATGTTTAATGGTCGCAAGAAAATCAATAAAATAATTGACAGTGCTACCTGTGCCAACGCCAATAATTGTATTTTCAGGGATATATTCAAGTGCAGCTTTGGCAACACTTTCCTTCTGTTCGTCTTGCGTCATGTATTCTTTACCCCATTTTTTAAAGATAAAATAAATGTCCATTCTTTTTCAGTAACGGGCGTTATGGACAAGCGATTGCCAGGTTTTAACAATATCATGTCTTGCAGTTCAGAAAATGTTTTTAGTAAAGACAGTGGAATTATGCTTTTAAATTTTTCTAAAAAACGGACGCTCACCATCGCCCATCGCGGATTATGTCTTGTGCTTTTTGGATCATAATATTTGGAGTTAAGATCAAGCGCAGTAAGATCGGGATGGCTTTCACGTGCAATTTCCATTATCCCCACAATACCGGGCGTTTCGCAATTTGAATGATAGAAAAAAGCGCGGTCGTGTATTTTCATGCTATCTCGCATAAAATTTCTGGCTTGATAATTACGCACGCCTTCCCAGTGATCGGTATGGTTTGCGCACTTTATCAAGTTGTCTATGCCAAAGGTTGTGGGTTCCGATTTCATTAACCAGTAATTCATACAAGATCCTTGAAGTTGACAAACTGCGTTTCAGTCGCAACGCCATCCAGTGGAATGTCCCACGCTTCCGATGGCAGTTCAGATATTTTTTGCAAATCATAAGCAATACCCAATAAAAATGGTTTTGAGTTTGGGTCAATTTTATGAAAAGCGAATGTGCGATCATAATAGCCTTTCCCCATGCCCAATCGTTGTCCTTTTTCATCAAAAGCAACCAATGGGACTAACACCAAATCGAGCGATTTTGGTGCAATGCTTTTTCTATCGTCAAGCGAAGGCTCTAAGATCCCTAAGCGATTGGCTGTTAAGTAGTCTTCCGGCTGATATTCCACGAACTGCAGCTCTATCATCGGGGCGGGATCCAGTCTTGGGAGATAACAAGACTTTCCCATCTTATGGGCAGTAGCCAAAATGCCAAGGGGATTTATTTCGCTATCGTTTGGCCAGTAGGCACCAAGGTGTTGACTGTGAATAAATTCTGGCAATTGAACGATGATACCCATGAGCGCATGGGCTTTTTCTGCTTTTTCATTTATTGATAGATTGGCTCTCTCTAAACGAATAGAACGTCTAATGGTTGTTTTGATATTTTGGTTTTCTGTCATAAAGATAATAGAAATCGGGTAAAGTGGCCTTCAGCAAAAGGCGGCGCCCTCAAAAATGCCGCTGTACAGCGTTTCCCTTGAACCGTAAAGTTCAAGTGGGAGTCAATGTACCGTATCAGGCTTTCTACACAAGGCAGATATGCACAACAACGGCAACAGGCAGACCCCCTGTCAGTTAATTATCGGTCAAGAAGTAAGACTGTACTGGCGAGCACCCGAGAAAGGCGCCAATGAACGTTAAACCGGATCCCTGGAACTTTCAGAGATCAGTTCATCCATTAAAGCGTTATCTATTTTATTTTGCAAGTGTTCAATTTGTTTAGAGACTGATTGGACGTAGGCCTCTTGTTGTTGCCTCAAGACGGCTAATTCATAAGCAATGTTTAAAGCCGCCATAACAGCTATCCGCTCCATCCCAATGACCCGACCGCTTTTGCGAATTTCCAACATTTTTTTGTTTAAATAGTGTGCGGAATCGTTTAATTGATCTTCAGCGTTTGCTGGGCAAGAAACCTGGAATTCTTTATTTAAGAGCTTAACGGTAACAGATTTAAATTTATCCACAATTTATTTCTCACAGGCGCTATGATTGGTATAAGAATAGAGTGACTTTAGAAGCGGGTCAATCAGATAATGTAGGTGCAGTGGTATTAAGCTAAAAGTAAGTAAGTTTTGTTTCCTAAACTAAGAAAGTCTGAGAGGATGAGATGTCATGGCAACGGTATTTGAATTAACAGGTATCACCCTTAAAGAATATGGTGCACGTCGCAGCCGTGTCCTCGAAAATATGCCGCCCAAGAGTCTGGCAATTTTGCCAGCGGGTTCTGAAAAATACCGAAATGCAGATGCCGAATATCCTTTTCGTCAAGAAAGTGATTTTTATTATCTGACCGGTTTTTGCGAACCAAAATCGTTATTGATATTGCTAAAAAAATCAGTGAGCGAAACACAATTTATTTTGTTTTGTCAATCGCATGATCCAGAATTAGAAATTTGGGTAGGAAAAAAAGTGGGTTTGGATGGGGTAATAGAACAATTTGGTGCTGACAAAGCCTATCTTTTTGACGACTTAGATCGAATTATGCCAGAATTATTGAAAAATACAAGCGAGATTTTTTATTCATTGGGACGACATCCTGATTGGGACGAACGCGTCACAGGTTGGTTAAATAGTGTGCTTGTTCAAAAAAAACGGGCTGTGGAGGCCCCAAGCGTTTTCAAAGATTTATCCTGTTTTATTCATGAGGCACGTTTATTTAAAAGCCCTGATGAAATAAAATTAATGAAAAAAGCATCGGAAATTTCAGCTGGCGCGCATGTTGAATTAATAAAAGCCTGTAAGACTGGCATGATGGAATATGAATTAGAAGCCTTGTTCTTGTATGAATGTGTGAGACAGGGTTGTCGATCAATGGCATATTCATCAATTGTTGGGGGTGGGAAAAATGCTTGTACTTTGCATTATGGCGCAAATAATGCAGCTTTAAAATCTGGCGATCTTGTTTTAGTGGATGCTGGCGGAGAATATCAAAGTTATGCTGCCGATATTACGCGAACTTTTCCTGTCAACGGCAAATTCACAGAAGAACAAAAGTTACTGTATCAATTAGTGTTAAAAGCACAACTGGCAGCCATTGATCTTGTGCGGCCCAATACGCCTTGGAATATTTTACAAGAAACGGTAGTCACTATTTTGGTGGAGGGTATGGTACTACTTGGCATTTTGAAGGGCGATGTAAAAACATTAATCGATGAGAAAGCCTATCGAAAATTTTATATGCATGGTAGTGGGCATTGGCTAGGGCTTGATGTACACGATGTCGGCGAATATAAATTAGGAGCGCAATATAGGACTTTGCAGCCTGGTATGGTATTAACCGTAGAGCCGGGTATTTATATTGCCGATGGAGAGCCCAGTGTAGACAAACGATGGTGGGGAATTGGCATTCGTATTGAGGATGATGTTTTGGTGACTGAAAATGGGCATGAAGTTTTAACAGAATCGGTGCCTAAAACAGTAGAAGAAATTGAACAGTTAATGAAAAATAATTTTCATGATTGAATTTGATATCATCATTGTTGGCGCGGGGCTCGTAGGCGCAAGTTTGGCCTGCGCCTTAAAAAATCAAGCCTTAAAAATCGCTCTCATTGATAAAAGTCCGCTTAATTCAAAACCATTACACAATTTTGATGCACGTGCGCTAGCCTTGTCTTTACCCAGTATAGAATGTTTACAAATACTCGGGGTGTGGCCAAAAATTTGCGAGTCCGCTTCTGTTATAAAAAAAGTACATGTTTCTAAACAAGGGCATTTTGGTGTGACGAAAATATGTGCTTTAGAACACCAGCTGCCTGCTTTGGGATACGTAGTTAACGCAGATGATTTGAATAATGCTTTAAATCAGGTGGTAGAGACTTTGCCTCATGTAACGCTATTTCGTCCAGAAGAAATTGTTAAAGCAGAAAAAATAGATCAGGGTTGGACAATACAATTAAGCAATCAAAAAAAGCTTCAGACAAAACTTTTAGT
>DATLWY010000074.1:0-5943 GCA_035576045.1 Gammaproteobacteria bacterium
GCGCGTTAGAATTGCTGCGATATGCTCTGGCCCCGCACTTGTACCATGCCCGCCTTTTGGCGCAATCGAAAAAATTTTCCGTTCTGCATCATCTAATAATTCTTGTGCTTTCCTGCTACCCGGATCAAAAGCAGATTCCGAAATTTCTCCACCGGCTTCGATTAACCGTCGCAAAATAGAACGCTCGCGCACAATATCTGCATAGGCTGCAATGTTCGCGGAAGTCGGTGTGTTTTTTGCAAGGCCGCCTAAATAATTAAGCCCACCGACAATGTCTAATTCTTTAGAACGCTCTAATGCTTCTGAAACCGTAATAATATCGAGGGGTTTAGATTGCAGCACCAAATCCGCCATAACGCGATAAATAGTGCGATGATCAAGGCGATAAAAATCCTGTTCTACAAGCCGATCAGCTATGTGATCCCACGCATTGTTGTCGAGCATCAAGCCGCCTAATACAGCTTGTTCTGCTTCTATGGCATGGGGCGGAACTTTAAGATCAGGACGCTGGCTCATGCTTGTCCCTTATTAACTGAGCTGGCACAGCGGCCAGCCCCTACTACATTACAATATTAAAGTGCAGTAACGGAGACTCGAACCTTTGCGGTGATTTCTTCACCCAATAAATTCAACTCAACTTCATAATCCCCTATCTGACGAATTGGCCCCGCTGCAAGATGTACTTCACCTTTACTCAACGTATGACCCATTTTTTTCACCGCAGCTGCAATCTCATGCGCGCCGACAGAACCAAACAACCGGCCTTCTTCGCCCGCATTTGCTGCAATGGTAATATTAAGGCCTTCTAACGCTAAGGCACGTTCTTTTGCTTTTTCTGAACGCTCACCGGCGGCAGCTTCTATTTCTGCGCGTCGCGCTTCAAAAGAAACGAGGTTTGCCTTTGTTGCAGGCAAAGCACGACCCGTTGGAATTAAAAAGTTGCGACCAAACCCTGGCTTAACACGCACTTTATCGCCTAATTCTCCTAAATGAGCAACCCTTTCTAATAAAATAATTTCCACAACGCATTACCTCTTTTCAAAAATTTAATGTTGATCACAATAAGGCAACAAAGACAAATATCGCGCTACTTTAATCGCACGCGAAAGTTGTCGTTGATACCGAGCCTTCGTGCCAGTAATGCGGCTTGGAACAATTTTACCACTTTCCGTAATAAAACTTCTTAAGGTTGCCAGGTCTTTATAATCGATCTTCTTAACTTTTGCTGCCGTAAAACGACAAAATTTTCTGCGACGAAATTGACGAGCCATGATTCACACTCCAATTTAAATATTTTTCGAACCCTTACCCAACCATCTGTTGGTCTTCTTCTACCCCAAAAATTTCTTCTTCATCAAAGCCTCGATCACGGGAGCCACGATGTCTGGAGCCACCACCCTCTTTACGTTCGTCTTTTTCCTTCATTAATACAGAAGCTTCAGTAATGGCTTCGTCTTCAAGTATCACTAAATGACGAATCACTGCATCATTAAAACGAAAATTATTGGTGAGTTCATTTAAGGATTCTTGACCGCACTCTACATTCAACAGAATGTAATGCGCTTTGTGGAGTTTATTAATGGGATAGGCTAATTGGCGACGCCCCCAATCTTCTACTCGATGGATTTTCCCACCTTTGGTCTCTATCGCCGCGCGATAGCGCTCTAACATGGCAGGAACCTGCTCGCTTTGGTCCGGATGAACCATAAATACAACTTCATAGTGACGCATAATAACTCCTTATGGATTTAGTTAGCCTTTCTACTTTATGAATAAAGTGATAAAGCAAGGAGAATTTTCCTGGTTAACCAAGAAAAGAATGCCATTATAAAGCCAATCTGACTAAAAGAAAAGAGGAAAATGCGCGCCAAGCTGAGGCTTTAAATTATTAGCTGACTTTTAAAATATTGAGTCTTCCGTTTATTTTCGAAACCCCGGCTTATCTTTTGGCGCCACTGGGGAGGGTTTCTGTAGACGGCTACCTGTAGATTCCTCTGGCTTCTTTGCCCGATTCAAAACAGGAATGGGGGGTCGTGCTACTGCTGCTGGAGCGACTTTCGATACTACAGTAGGCAGCACACCCCGAGGTGAGGGTGAAGCCGCTCTCGTAGGCTTAGGCGCTGGCGGTCGTGACGGCTTTTTCTCTACTTCGATTTTATTTTCACGCGTACTTGATGATTTAGGCATAACAGACGCTACTGGCACTGAAGTCGCTTTAGTTGTAGCAGCCTGCCGCGTTTGCAACACTTCAACAGTTGGGCGCTTAGGATCGAGTGCTTTGGCAGTTTTGATATCTTGAGCGGTTATGCCGCAACTCTTTAAGATCTTAGAAATCTCGGCATTGGCAATCTCTCTTGAAAATAAAATCATCGGAGTCTCGCCCTTCTTATTCTTTGCACCCTTATTAGCTCCATACTCAACAAGATTTATAACCTCCTGCCATTCTTTCCTTCTGATAGCTAACATCAGAGCCGTATCGCCCTCTGCATTGGGTGCTTCCACATCTAATTTTACTTCTGTCTTTCTTGAACCCTTTAAAACAGAAATACCTTTCTTATCACCCCGAGACACAGCTAAAGTCATCGGTGTAGCACCGCCATTATTCTTTGCATGAATGTTGGCTCCCAGTTCAATAAGATGGCTCGCCACTGCCCATCTTTGATGTTTTATAGCCAGCATAAGCGCCGTGTCGCCATCTGCATTTGGCGCTTCTAATAATTCCAAATGTACGGGTTGATTTTGATCTGACATTAAAATAGAAAGTCCTTCCGTATATCCCTCTAATGCAGCAACACCCAGTATTGTCTCACCCGCTTTATTCTTTGCATTAATGTTGGCTCCCAGCTCAACAAGATGGCTCGCCACCGCCCATCTTTGATGTTTTATAGCCAGCATAAGCGCCGTGTCGCCATCTGCATTTAGCGTTTCTAACCATTCCAAATCTAAAGTTTGATTTTCATTTTGAGCCGCTCTTAAGATAGAAAGTCCTTCTGCGTATCCATTAAATGCAGCAATGCTAAACGATGTCTCACCGGCATTATTCTCTGCATTAATATTGGCTCCCAGCTCAACAAGATGTCTCGCAACTTCCCATTTTTGATTTTTTATAGCTAATATAAGCGCCGTATCACCCTCCCTATTTGAGGCTTCTAACAACCCTAAATCTAAAGTTTGATTTTGAGCCGCTCTTAAAATAGAAAGTCCTTCCGCATATCCCCCCCTATCGAATTCCCCAAATGCAGCAAGGCTAAAAGGTGTCTCACCCGCATTATTCTCTGCATTAATGTTAGCTCCAAGCTCAATAAGCTTTCTCGCAACTGCCCAACGTTTATGTTTTATAGCCTGCATAAAAGCCGTATTGCCCTCTCTATCTGGCGCTTCCAATGGACTGGGTTGTGTTGCCGCCAACTTCTCTATATCCAATAGGTTTTCGCTAGATACAGCACGCGACATAGCCTCACCTGGATTGGCTCCAAGCTCAATAAGTTTTTTCACAACTTCCCATTGTTTCTTGCTTGTTGCATACTCAAGGGCAGTCTTACCATTCAGTCCTTTACTTTCTATTTTTAATTTGAATTCTAAGTCTAACCGCTCTTTTTGTGTCGCTAAGAAAGAAATAGCCTCTATATCTTCATTGAAAACAGCTGTGATAAGTGGGGTATAGTGATCTGTTGTCCACCAATCCCTCCCCGGCAAGAACGGAGACTTTGTGCGAACCTCGACGCTTCCATTGATGTCTGCCCCTTGCTGAATGAATGCCTCAGCACTTTAAAATCTCGCGCATTAATTGCATCGAGAAGATGCTTGTTTAGAACCGCTGGTAATGTAGGAAGCATCTCTCTTAGCGCCTTAGCCGCATTCTCCGGCATCCCTCTTAGCACTTGATCTTGCTCAGCTGAGGTCATTGCGGATAATATGATTTTTGCTCTTGCCACTTCTGCATCTTTTTTTTCTTGAGAGCGCCGATGCCCGCGTTTATTATCTTGCCCGTAATGATCAGTTAAAATGGCTTTGAAAATCGCAAAGTAAGTCTCTCTTTCTTTTTCGCTAGATAGCTTGAATTTTTCGCATAGTTCTTGCACGATCTTATCGCGTATTGTTTTGGTGAACACCTTATATTGCTCTCTTGACTCTGCTTTCGCTTTTTTTAATTGATCTATTTGTTGTGTAAAAGTTGTTAAGAACTCAGAATCAAATTTCTGCATGGGTATATTCTTATCTCTTAATAACTTCATAAAAAATAATACGGGCTGCAAAGAGGATTTGAGATTTACAAAAGCACAAGTTCCATATTGCTGTTCCAAACTAGGGAAATCTAAAATGGGTGGTTTAGATCTTACAAGAGAATGAATACCTAATAAAACTTCTTCTGAAGAGGGACTCATATCATCTGGCAGCATCTGCTGTAACCATTGCTCTGTAATAGCAGTAGAAGGTTGCATCTTAAAGACACTAATACCCTCTGCAAATTTTTTATTTCCTCGATTGCATACCACAAGAATGTCATTCCATGCAATCAACGCTATTGCATGTCCACTCTCACCTGAGCTCCACCTAATGGGTAAAATTGTGCACTGTCCGCTTCGATAACGATCCAGTATTGCGGTTCTATGCGTGGCTACATTATTACCTTTTTGCAATATAGCTGCATCAAATGGCCGTATAGAATCATCACTTAAATCACCATTTGGTAAACTATTATATAAATACTCCTGTAAAAGCAGAGCACCCTCGTTAGCGGGTAAGCCCTGAGGGTCTACATCGGAAATTTTAGTTCTCAAGCCTAAAATGTGTCCAGTCCTTTTTACAATTTTTATCAACTGATCGCGCTTTCCGGCCTCTGCGAGGTCTTTATAATTTATTGCGCCAGAAGCTTCCAGATCTCGACAGATATTAACGGATTCATTATCTCTCGCTAATAATATTAGCGGGGTCTCGTGATATTTATTCACTGCCTGCAGGTTGGCACCCTGCGAAACAAGCTCCTTAACAATATCCCATTCTTTTCGCTTGATGGCCCACATCAGAGCCGTATAACCATTTGTATCTTTTTCTTCCAATATTATTTTGCTTAATTTACCCCTAGTCTCAGTAATGCTTTCTATATCTCCGTTGAAGACATGCTGCATCAGTGGTGTTAGGCGCAAACCTTGCATAATACGTGTAGGTTCCATTAATTTCCCCTTTAAAATCTCTATAAGCATTTTTTAGAGTTTATTTAATAGCAAAAGTTCCTAACGCGAATTGCCTCATACCAAAAGACGCTCTGAATATAATGGTGTCAGATCTAGACTACGTACAAATTTTACATACAGTACGTAGTCTAGATCTGACACCATTGCTCCAGCCAAACTTGATCTCTTTGATTCTGATGTTATTATTAACAAAATTCCAAATATGAAATCAGCGAGCGAAATAAAAAACATGTTAGAAAGATGGCAAATTTTCTTAAAAATAACAACAGTCACCTTAGTTTTATGGCTAAGCTGTGGATGTACCCGCACTTCAGCAGTCCCACAAGTGCCCGCCGAAAAAGTGCACGAACATATCTCTTCTTTGGGTGTGCAACCCACCGAACATATCCTCATGGTTGATACCAAAAAACAAACTTTAGCTGTTTTACACAATGGCAAAATTAAAAACACGTATACTATCTCGACGAGTAAACGGGGGATTGGACAAAAAATTAACACCTTTCAAACCCCACAAGGCCTGCATCGAATTAATGAAAAAATTGGGCATGGCACCCCTCACTACAGCATTTTTCATCGCAGACAATATGTTGGCACTTGGCGCCGACAACCCAGAAATCAACACCGTAAAGACTATATTTCGACACGCATTCTGCGTCTTGAAGGATTACAACCCGGATTAAACAAAGGGCGAGACAAATTGGGGAGAATAGTCGATAGCGAAACCAGAGCTATTTATATTCATGGCACC
>DATLWY010000075.1:0-6521 GCA_035576045.1 Gammaproteobacteria bacterium
CTGTTGTTAATTTCATTACCGGTAAGTTATTACACGGGGGGATTAATTGGTAGCTATTTGGAATCGATTATGGGTGTTACGATGAGTGCAACCGTTGTGAATGGGGTTGTTGTTGCGGAGGCAACGGCCACTGCCGCGCAAACAGGCGCCATAGTCGGTCTCTCTGGAATGGGTGGAAGTATCGCGAGTGCCGCCATACAAAGTCAGCCTTTGGCAAAAGCGGCTATCAATGGCGCGGTATTGTCATTAGTTGGACATGGCATTGCAAGCGCACCTGTGGTGGCAGCGAAGAGCCAGCTAGTTAAAGATGTGGCTAGAGGCGTAGGTGCTGGTAGCGTCAGCGCAGTATTAAATCGAGGCAATATTGTTGAGAGCGCGCTCATCGGTGGCGTAGCGGCTGGGGTTGCATCAACGGTTGTGCCGGGTTTAGAAACGAATTTGTCTGAGGTGGAAAGTGTTACTAAAGGCATGGTGAGAAGCGGGGTAGCAGTTGCATTGAATGGTGGCAGTGCAAATAATTTAGCGGCAGATCTCGCGAGCGCTGCTATGGGCGCGACTATTGGACAAAAAATATCTGATTTAGGCAGTCAGCATGGGCAGAAACTTGGCGCAGGACAACCTGTCAATGTAACAACGGCATCAACACCAACATCTGATGCACACGTAAGTGCGGTTGTTCGTTCAAGTCCATTGCCTGCACGACGTAGCGGATTGGTGGGTTCTGATTTTGAACGCGAATTAAACATTGCGCATCAAAGAACCAGAGACCTATTATTTGACGCTGAGATGGAGTGCTCTTTTAATCATACGACCAGAGGTTTTGGAAAAGCGCGAACAGAAGATAATTCTTTTGGGACAAATGCTAACTTGTTCGATACACAACCTGTATTGCTTTGGCGTGCGCCTAATCGATTTAATCGAACAAACGTGTCTGAAGCGCTGCAAGAGGTGAAACCTTTACAAGTAGTCCAAAATTTTGGAAGAAGCGTAATGGATAGTGTTGTAGAAATGGGTCAATTTATAGGTGAAGAACTAGCACGACTTCGATTAGAAGAACGAACTAAAATTGGTAGCCTTGTTAAGGCTACGGGAATATTGTTAGGAGAAGAAGCGGCACGCGTAACACTTCATGAACAAACACAAGGAGAGCAATTCGCAAGAGTTGTGGGTACCTTTGTAGGTGAAGAAGCAGCTAGGATTCAGTTGGGAGAGAAAACAAAAACCGAGGCGTTGGTTTTTAGAAGAGTTGAAAAACTCAGTCAAATGTCTGCAGAGGAGCTGGCGTATCATTTAGGCAAAGGTGTCGGCGATATATTCACAGGCTATGGCGTCACACAAGGGTTGAAGCTTGGCTGTAAGGCAGCCAATCTTGGTCTCGATCGTGTTTTGGGAGGGAGCAAAGCAGAGTTTTTTAATCCACATGCTAAACCATTCTCTTTAACTCAGGGTGGTTTTATTTCAATTGGTGGAGTAACCTTAGAGGGCTTAAAGAAGCAAGATTTTGCTTTGGCCCATGTGCTGAATAAGGCACAACGAGGAATAGGTCCGGTACAAGTTCATTCCGTTACGGATGCAATGCGATTGAATACGGAGCTGGCGTTGAAGCAAGCAAATATTTTATGTGAAAGGGGAGAGTTAACGAGACATGCGTTGTCTAATATAGCAATACTTACGGAAGGAGTTAAGTTAAACAATCCTAAAGTAATCCAAGAGTTAACTAAAGATGGGAGTAAAATAGTAGATTGGGGTAAATATACGACAAGAGAAGCGGTCACATTATCGAATGGCCAGAAAGTTCAGGTGCATTTTTATAAAAATCACATTACTGAGGAATTAAATAAAAGTATTGACTATAAAATAACTCCTGCAGTGTTGCCTGTAAGGGTTTATAAAAGAAAACAGTGAAAATCATTTTTATTTAAGGAAATTATTTTATGAAGGTAAGATGCAAAAAATTTCTAAGCGAAGACAGAGAGAGAAAGGAACTGGATTCCAGGATGGGTCTTACAAAAGGGAAAGAGTATATTGTATTGGGTATTAGTTTTAGTGAACATACTCGACGTATATATATGCACGATGACGACGAGGGTCAATTCCCAGGATATTTGGATATTCGGCAATTTGATGTCACGTCAAATCATATTCCTTCTAATTGGATAGTTGAATATAGTGAGAATTTTGATGTTCTTAGTTTTTATCCAAAAAGCTGGGTCGAGGCAGAGAATTTTTGGGATAGATTTATAGATGATGACGATCCTGAAATGATTG
Organism: Gammaproteobacteria bacterium; assembly: GCA_035576045.1. GTDB lineage: Bacteria > Pseudomonadota > Gammaproteobacteria > UBA6186 > Azoamicaceae > CADEGZ01. The sequence continues at coordinate 2,269 of DATLWY010000075.1, forward strand.
CACTTTTTGAAAAAGAAAAAGAGTTGATTTATCGTGAAGAAGCGGAGCACGAATTAAAGCAGGGGAAAAAATAAAACTTGTAAGAGCTGTATATGTCTTGCAAAGCAGCGCAAAAAAATTCTTTTTTCAAGGTGGAATAAGGGGTTCGGGGAAACACTACACGGGGCGAGTCTTTCTCCACAATTTCATTGGGGAGAAGGTACCTGTAGGATGCATGAGGGGCGCTTGCACTAAGCTAAAACTTAACCATTATAAAAAAAATATACACCCAATGCGTTATTGTAATATCATAATGCCATTTATTATTTTTAAGGAGACTGAACAATGCAACCACAACCCTTTCTATTTTCGAAAGTCAAGATTGCCCAGCGTTTAAAAAGTAATGAGGCCGATCTCGCTCAAGCTGAGAATTCTCAAGATACAATAATGCAAGCAGAGCTTTATAAACATCGAGGGCTTTTATATCTCGAGGCAATTAAAATCGATTATAGTCATGAAAAAAATCGACTTGCATCTAAGTTTTTTAGCGAAGCCATTGTGTTAAATGCTGACGCCCGGATTACAGCTTTTTGCTTGAGTAAACGCGCATCTCTACATTTAGCGCAAGCTAAAGTCGGTGCGTGCATTGCGGATTTTGTGGCAGCGTGTAAGTTGGTTAAAAATGATGTGCAGATTTGGTTTGAATATGGAAAGGTATTGGTTGATTTAGAGCGATTTGAAGAAGCGCTTGGGCCTTTGAAACAAGCATTAATTTTAAGACCACAAGATGGTAGAATGCACGATTTAATCGCAACAGTTATCAACTCAGATAGGGTGTCTGAAAATTGCTTAGACGATATTAAAGCCTTAATGAAGGTAGGACGCACTTTAAATGCAGGGTCGCAAAAGGGCAGTGATCTGCATTTATGGTTACAGATAGTGCAAGCTGGCGATAGCAATTTTATGTCATATTTAGCACCACAGGTCGATACTCAAATGCGTGATGGTATGGGCAATACGGCCTTGCATTATGCTGCACGCTCTGGGCAGGCACAATTAATAGCATCGCTCGTAAAAGAGTATCTAATAGATCCAAATGCAGAAAATCGCAATGGATTAACGCCATTAATGGTTGCTCTTCGCTCAGGCAAAGTCGTTGTCATAAAAGCACTAACAGATGTGGGAGCAAAGTATCCAGGCGCTCAATGGTCATTAGCCGCTTTTGAAAACTTTCCATTTTTTGAGACTAACGTGTCTCCGACGAAAGAAACGAGAGGACTTAAACGCGCCGCCTCATTAGAAACAGAAGAAGCAGAAGAAACAACAGAATTCAAACGCACCACTTCATTCAGGGTATTCTGATAGGGTTAATACATTAAATTCTGTAGACCCGTATATGGATGGGACGGGTCAGAGATTTGACGGAACCGTCGTTTAGAGCTATTTGTAAGATATACCAAAAATAGTAAGCAAACTTAATGGTTATTTGTACACTGAAATCTAAGGATGGTTATAAAAAATGAGAAAAGACAAGTACCTAGAACTCGTGGGGATCAGCACAGCCGTCAAATCTGTTCAACACCTTGCCGAACAAGTTGCCAATACGCCTGCCACAGCGCTTATTTTGGGCGAATCGGGCACTGGAAAAGAACTGGTGGCGCAAGTTATACATAACCTTTCCGATCGAGCCAACGCACCTTTTGTTCCCGTTAATTGTGTTGCGATCCCTTTAGAGCTACTAGAGAGTGAGCTTTTTGGTCACGAAAAAGGTGCTTTTACAGGTGCGGTTGTAACGAGGCAAGGAAAGTTTGAATTAGCAGCGGGCGGCACCTTATTTTTAGATGAAATTGGTGATATGCCAATGTCTATGCAAGCCAAATTATTACGGGTTTTACAAGAGCGAACATTTGAACGGGTGGGAAGCAATAAGCCAATTCAAGCAGATGTGCGTATTCTTGCGGCTACGCATAAAAACCTTGAAGAATGCATTGCACAGGGTACTTTTAGAGAAGATTTATATTATCGACTCAATGTTTTCCCTATCGAAATTCCGCCGCTGCGAGAAAGAATCGAAGATATCAGCTTGCTGATGGATCATTTTATTGGAAAACAGAAAAAAGAAACGGGAAATTTTATAATGCTTTCACCCGAAACAATAAAGTTTTTGGAACAATATAATTGGCCAGGGAATATACGTGAGCTGTGTAATTTGGTTGAACGTTTGCTTATTTTATATCCTGGGAAGTGTGTGTCTGTTGATGATTTGCCTGCACAACTTTTTCGTCAGCCTGTTCTTAAATACGAAAAGAATCTAACAGTGCCGATGATATCGGAGCTGGTTAACGAAGATAGGCAATTTGATTTAAAAGGACATTTGGAAAGATTAGAACTCTCCTTTATCTTGGATGCGTTAGAAAGTTGCGGAGGTGTTGTTGCAAGAGCAGCCAAAAAATTAGGGTTGCAACGAACAACGTTGGTTGAAAAAATAAGAAAATATGGCGTTGGACGAAATAACGAAGATAAAAAACAACCAAAAGAATTACTCAATTAAATTTCATCTTGATCTCATGTCGATATCAAGATGAAAATGACATTTTGTTTACTCGACTTTAAATAATTCGTCAAGTTTGGTAATCACTAATATTTTTTTGACATCCACATTGCTATTGGTAATTCGAATATCTGCTTCATCCCCGCCCGCGTAATCACGCATTGCCAGCAGCATCCCAAGCGCAGAACTGTCGAGATAATCTGAATCTTTCAGATTGACAACAAATTTTTTGGGTTTAGGATTGACCTTTTCATAAGCATTACGAAAAAGTTGCAATGAACTAAAGTCAAACCGCCCTTGTACAATAATGGTCAGTTCATTGCCGTCGGCTGATGTATTCGATGTAATTGTCATGAGTGTGCTCCACTGGTTTTGTCCAAAGTAACTTTTTCAAGAAATCCATATTAAGCATAGATCATTTTAACCATCTTACTCATTGTCGTGTGGTTCGTAAACCACGCGTACCGATGTTCCTATAGGCACCATATAAAAAAGCTCTTTAATATCAGCATTATACAGCCTAATACAGCCGTGGCTGCTATATAAGCCAATGCTAGCGGGTTGAGTTGTTCCGTGCATTAAAATACCCGGAAATCCTAAACTCATTTTGTAGTGTCCTAATGGGTTATGTGGGCCTGGTGGAACCACCAATGGTAATGTTTTGCCTCTGCGAGCCGCTTCTCTTCGAATAGACGCAGGCGGATGCCAGGCGGGGTTTTCTTCTTTAGACATAATGCGAGTGATTCCGCGGGGGGTAGACCATCCTTGGCGGCCAACCCCCACAGGGTAGGTCGTCACGGTATTGCCATCCGGATGGTAGTAAAAGACGCGCATGTCGGCCAGGTTTAAAACGATACCTTCCCTTGGGGCGGAGGGCAGTATAAATTGTGCCGGAATAATAACACTTGCGCTGGGTTGCAGTCTCTTTCGGTTCAGATGGGGGTTTGCCCTCGCTATTTCATACATTCCAATGTCATATTGTTGTGCAAGTTCCGTCAAGGTAACCGCCAAGCCTGCTTTAACTTCCTGGTTTTCGCCAATGACATCGCCTAAAAAAGGTACTTTATAGGTCAACGCAGATGCATCGTGATGATATAACCCTAAAAAAAAGAAATTTCCAAGGGCACTAAAAAAAATTCTCTTTAAATTCAAACTGGTTAAAATATTTAGCATTATTTTATCTCCCCGATTAAACCTTAAAATCGGCATTCTCAGAAAAAACTAGAGGCTACCCCTCTCGTTGGAATAGAACTTGCAAGAAAGAAGGGTGTAGGGATCGTACCTATTAGCCTTTTTCCTGGCTTTATTCATTAGGGGGGTGTTTGTGGGTAAACTTGCAAGTGGTTGGATACTGTATACGGATAGCGGCAGCGAACCACAAAGCATTGTTGTGACAAAACATGCACAATTGGTCAAACGCATTGCGCAACATTTACTCGGACGTTTGCCGCCCTCTGTGCAACTTGAGGATTTAATACAAGCAGGAATGATTGGCTTATTGGAAGCCTCTAAAAATTACGATTTTTCCAAAGGCGCTAGTTTTGAAACGTATGCGAGCATTCGTGTTCGCGGTTCTATGTTAGATGAAATTCGCAAAGGTGATTGGGCGCCACGTTCTGTACATCGTAATACGCGACGAATTGCAGAAGCCATTCGAGAAATTGAGAATTTAGAGGGCAGAGATCCGCGTAATTTTGAAGTCGCCAAAAATTTGAATATGAAT
>DATLWY010000076.1:0-5935 GCA_035576045.1 Gammaproteobacteria bacterium
CGCATGAAGAGAAGGTTTTTTCAATTTTTGAACCTCACACCGAATGGATAGTTAAAGGTAAAGCGGGTGTTCCGGTTGAACTTGGGCTACGGGTATGCATTGTAGAAGATCAATATCAGTTTATTTTGCACCATGATGTAATGGAAAAACAAACTGATGATCAGATTGCAATAAAAATCGTTCGAAAAGCTCAAACCCTTTTTCCGGCTTTAAGAGCAGCCAGTTTTGATAAAGGATTTCATTCGCCCAAAAATCAAGAAATTTTAGGTGTCATGCTTGATTTGGTTGCTCTGCCGCGCAAGGGTAAACTCTCACAAGCTTCTCGGGTTTTGGAAGAATCAGAGGCCTTTAGAAAAGCAAGAAGGAAACACTCGGCTGTAGAGTCTGCGATCAATGCCCTAGAAGTTCATGGATTGGATAGATGCCCCGATCATGGTATTAAAGGCTTTAAGCGCTACGTAGCATTAGCGATAGTCGCTCGTAATATTCAACGTGTTGGCGCTATTTTGCAAAAACGAGAGCAAAGACAAGCTAAACGAGCATTGAAAAAATACCAGGGTGTTGCAATAAACAAGCTTGCGGCCTGACCATATTAAAAACCGCTTTAATAGCATTACAACCTGACCAGGGAGGGAGAGAATTAGAAAAATACAGCATTTTTATGGCTTTTTGTAATGGTATTATTAAAACTATTGAAAATAGCAGAAGATTTATATTCCTTAGGGAGAAAACAACCAAATATTTGATAGTTTTCTGTCAGGCACTAATTATCTTTATCATTCTTTGTATTCATAAACGGTATTATATCCACTGTTATGGCATATGATATTTGGGTTTTTTGTTAAATGTTTCACTAGAAATTTCTTAGCCTTCGTACGTATCCGAAAATGCGTTTTGATATTGTTAGTTAATTCTTCTATTGAACATTTTTTGCTTATGGCTATAAAATTAATTGCATTCTCGATTGTCCGCCGAAAGGGCGAGCTATATCCTTCTTTGCTAGAAGAACCTGCAGCATAGCTCTTCATTCTCTCATCAAGCTGTTCCATTAAAAATTTACTTTTCGAAAAATTGTACCGGAATAGTCTGGGTGTAATAGCTTCTTGAACACTCATGTCTTTGCGGTTAATCAAAAACAAACCTAGCCCTTCATTTCTAAAAACACGATCAACAAATTCAGTATAAAAATTAAATTTGTTATGATACTTTCGCATAGGCGCCAGGACAGCAACGGAAGTGTAAAGAGCGCCTAACTGTTTCCATCGTAATGCTTGTTCAATCACTGTCATATTTAAACTAAGCTTTATTTCAACGGCCCATAGTAGTTGGTTTTTAGTAGCAATTAAATCTGCTCTGGGGCCTCGGGTTCGAAGCTGCACTTCCGGAAAGCATTCCCATCCTTCTTCTGAAATCCATTTTATAAGGTTTCCGCCCATATGCTTTTCTAAAATTGTTTTTGGCATAATAAGTACCTCTTGTTAGATATTATACACAATAATAAAAGATAATACGGGGCCATGATTTATAGCACTTAGATTTTTAGAGCCTTTTAGGTTTTAGGAAAGAGCAAAAATATAATATTTCGAATGAGTTTTACATAATCTTGCGCCGGGGAAATTTAATTTCATTCCAAAAAGCGCATTTATTCAAAAAATCTACAACTCAGCAAGCAAGAAAACATTGTCTAGGGACGTTATCTTAGCGTATAGTAATAATTTTAAGGAGCTCAATATGAACGCAATTGATATTTTACTTCAAGATCATGCTGAGATCAAAAAAGTTTTGAAATCTATCACAGAAAGCAAAAATACCGCTCTTAAATCAAGAAAAACTCTAATGACAAAACTGTCTGACTTAATTAAAGTACATACTACGCTAGAAGAAAAATTAGTGTATCCTCTTACCTTAAAGAATCGAAGTCTTGAAAAACTTACACGAGAAGCTTACGAAGAACATAATGCAGTGGATATGCTCCTTAAAAAAGCTTTAAAGGTCGAAGTCAATGACCCTAGCTGGCTTGCAAAATTTAAAGTTATTAAAGAAAATCTTGAACACCACATAGATAAAGAAGAAGAGCAGAAAATGTTTCCGGCTCTTAAGAAAATTTTACCTAAACAGGATTTAGAAGAAATTGGCGATAAGATGCTGATATTAAAGAAAAATTTAATAACAAAAAGCAAAAAGAAAAAAGAAAAAGTCCAGCATAAAAAAGAAGTGAATTGAAAATACAAATATCTTAACTCAGCGCCGCGCCCTTCGATTTATTCGGAGGCGCCCCTTAGTATAGTTAATTCTGTACTCCTGTTAGTAACACTTCTCAGCACTGTCCATATATTAACTAACAACAAAGCGTGCCCCAGCCTGAATCACGTTAATTATTATAGACTAAAAAAAGAACGGTTACAAAAGCTTAATACAAAAACCTAAAAAATATAACAAAAAATTCGAGCGTATTTTATGACAAAAGAGATAAGAATAAAAAATAAAGTCAAAAACGCTGCTCATGGGTGAGTGATGATCCGATTTCTATTAGATACGTGATTTAGAATGAGGTGTCCTATTTATGATGATCGTTTATTATTTGAATTTCTCGTGTTGGAAGGTATGCAATCGGGGTTAAGCTGGTCAACCATTTTAAAAAAGCGCGATAACTACCGAAAAAGTTTTGATAATTTTAATACTACAAAAATTGTAAAATATGATCAGAAAAAAATTAATCAATTGCTTATGAATGAAGGAATTGTTTGAAATAAATTAAAGATTGCATCGGTAATTACCAAATTTTTTTGCAAGTCAAGCAAGAATTTCCTAGTTTTTCAGAGTACACTTGGGGATTTTTAAATGGAAGCCCCATACAAAATTGATGGCGAAACAGCACGCAATTGCCCAGCACAAATTCTATTTCAGAGGACTTATCAAAAGATTAAAAAAACACGGTTTTAAGTTTTTGGGCAATAAGATTTATTACGCTTTTATGCAGGCAGTCGGGATAGTTAATGATCACACTGTGGATTTTTTCCTTTACAAGAAGGTTTCCCGTTTTTCTAAATAATTTTGCATAAACTAATTCGTTAATCCAACTACTCTTTGATTTCAGCATTATTCCCTGGGAATAATTTATGCAGCACATGTTTCCCAAGAATTTTTTAAATCGAATAATTTTAATATATAAGACTTAAAGTTTTTTGATTTTTAATATTGATATTATAGAAAATTTTAATTAATAAATGTAGGATCAAAAAACGGTGGCGTGCTACAGAGATAACAGGAGTAGCCCGTCTTAATTTTTCTAAAAACTCATGGGACAGAAACAATATGGCTAAGCACTCTGCGAAACGTGATCATTTAATAGATACAGCAAAAAAGTTAATTTATCAAAAAGGCTTTAATGTTACAACGCTTTCTGATATTGCGCTTGAGGTAGATCTGCCATTAGGCAATATTTATTATTATTTCAAAACGAAAAACGATATTGGAATCGCTATTTTGGACGCGATGATACTTTTGCAGCAGAATATTTTTCAACAGTTAGATAAAGAGCCATCTCCAAAAAACCGGCTGCTTGATTTTTTGGAACAAGCCAAACAGGACGCAAAATTAATTGCGCGTCAGGGTTCAGAGATAGGAACCTTGTGCCAAGAGTTCGGCAAAAAGGGGGGGATACTGGCCAATTTGTCTGCAAAAGTCATCATGAATGTCCTACTTTGGATGGAAATACAATTCTATGCTTTAGGATTTATAAAAGAAGCCCCCGATTTAAGTTTAGATTTGATGTATAAGCTGGAGGGCATCTTTTTATTGGGGTATGCCTTTAGAGATCCGAACTTAATTACTCGGCAAATTGCCTTGGTACAGGATTATCTTAAAGAACGCATCGCTGAACACGAACGGGTACCCAAGGTTCTTTCACCCGCTTCGTGTACGAGCTGAAGAATAGTGTGAAATTCACCATTGGGATCTGTAAAATTTTGCTTTAAAAGATAGCCTTCAATATAGAATGGTAGTAGATTTTCTTCTCTCTGTGATAGGATGTTTTCACCCTGCTTGCCATATTTTTTTAAGATATATTTTAACATGGTTTGTTCGACGGACTCATTTTTTTCGGATGAGGTTTTAACGGAAATCGCTGGGCTTGGTTTCAGGATCTTAAATTGCATCGGGGTAGGGCTGATAGCAGTAAATGGCGCCCTAGAATCTTTCAAGGGGTTGTATTTAAGCTGAATAGCTTGAAATTGTTCTTCTATCGGTTTGATACTCACACGAAATCCCTCCCTGGGCCCTAATGCTGGCCTTCCCATCCATAAGAAGACTGGTTCAAGACAAAAGCATATACTGGAATTTGTTTATTGGCAACTACATCTTGTGCTGTTTTTTTAATTTTCTGCATAGGGGTGGTAGAGGTAGCGTAGGGTGTGAAAACTCAGGTTTATTTGATACAATGATTCAGATAACCAAACTATACACAGTTTAGCGTACAAGCGCCGATAGGAGGATACCATGGTTGTTACTGAAGCTGCTCAAAAGCACTTCTCGAACTTATTAAAAAAAGAAGAGGTAGAGGGGATGAACCTGCGTGTGTTTGTGGCAAATGCAGGCACTGTTCACGCTGATGTATCCGTTACGTATTGCCCACCTGGGGAAGAAGTAGCGACAGATTTTTCCTTGCCCTTCGAATCTTTTAAATTATTTATAGACATTGATTCTAAAGATTCCTTGACAGATGCACGCATTGATTTTATCGAAGATGCTCTAGAAGGGCATTTGTCGGTAAAAGCCCCTTTTTTAAAGGGTCGGGAACCGGCGTTGACAAGCACATTGACTGAGCGGATCCAATTTGTGATAGATTCCGAAATTAACCCCAATTTGGCGGGGCATGGCGGAAAAGTCAGTCTGATAGAGATTATTGATGATCAAAGTGGGTCAATTGTCGTATTGCAGTTTGGTGGCGGTTGCCACGGATGCGGCATGGCGGGTGTTACCCTAAAACACGGTATCGAGAAAACCCTTAAAGAAAAATTTCCTGAAATTGTAGAAATTCGAGATGCAACAGACCATACTACAGGAGCAGATCCGTATTGTTAAAAAGGGTGTCGCGCTTCTCCCATTGAACGAGAAAAGGCGTGGCTCAAGGGCGGGTGGGGGTATATATGACATTTTGGCGAAAAAAACCGTTATTCAAAAATTACATCAGTGAAATAGATGAGTTTCTGCACGCGTTTGATGAAAAAACCGAGGCAAGTTCCGGTTCTAGAAAAGCCGAAGAATCTAAGTACCAGCGAATTAACCAATTAAGAGACAATCCCGATGCCATCTAATTTATCTGATGATGCGGTAGACGGGATAGCTGCTGTTGTTTTAATTGCCTTAGTGGTCAGCATTGTTGTCTACTGGCTCGAAACGATGTGAAGACCCGTTCTCTCTATATTCGCTCTCAATATGGCGACGAATCCATTGCTTTAGTTCAATGGGCTTTTGAGGCAGGACTCTCGGGTACCGTTATTTATATTGATACGGGCTGGGCCGCCGCCGCTTGGCAAACACGTATTCAACTGGGTGAACAACATGCAAAAGCCTGTGGTTTCGAAACTTTACAAATCGTCTCTCCCATTACCTTTGCCGACGCGGTAATAGGCCGCGGTGAATTTCCTTCGCCCAAATTCCAATGGTGTTCGGCTTTACTCAAAGGTTTGCCTTTTGTCGATTGGCTGGAGGCTACCGATCCCGCTGGTCATGGCGTTATTTTAATTGCCAAAAGAACAGCAGCGGCGCTGGCACACGCCGAACTTTCAGAATGGATAGAACCTTGTCAATTTCATGGTGACAGAACCGTTTGGCATCCTATGATCGCGGTTACTGATCCCGAACGAGATGCATTGTTATTGCGTGCGGGTTTTTTGCCATTGCAGCATAGGAGTTTGGAGTGTGAGCCTTGTGT
>DATLWY010000077.1:0-18289 GCA_035576045.1 Gammaproteobacteria bacterium
CCGCAGCCATTGTGTTATGGAATACTGTTTATGTGGAACGGGCTATTGCGACGCTTCGTGCTCGTGGACAGTACATAGGCGATGAATTATTGCAGTATTTATCACCATTGGGGTGGGAACACATCAATTTTACTGGTGACTATTCTTGGAAAAGCAGTGTCAGGGTTGGAGCTGGTAAATTCAGACCATTAAGGCCCTTATCTTAGGCTTAAAATCGCCATTCCTGGCTTAGCGTACATTATAATCCGTTTTCTGACGCGATCCCTGTTAGCATTCTGCTGCAACGTACTAACTCGGACATAGCCTACGATTTTACCAGACATCGTGTTTTTTCCCTTAAAATGTTAAATTAGAGTTTAAGAGCTTTTGCAACATTTGTCAATAAACATTTAAAACTACCCTATTGTTACGCATCGAAGAGCTGGTTAGCGTTCTACAATTGGGTATACCTCAACATTACACGACCGAACATTTGTTTTTTTAATCAGCATATTTTTCAGAATGTCTTTTTATAGAAAAAATAATTTCTTCATCACAAGGTTCCCATTGTGGCGAGTGAAAAAATTTTGATTTTCCATCCCAGCTCAAATCTACTTTAAAGAATTCTTCTTCGCTTGTTTCGGGAGTAATTCTTTCAATCCAAATAATGTCGTTGATTTCAATTTCTTTAAGGTTTGCAGAATAAACCTGCGTTGCTATCCTGTCATAAAGATGGATAATTGAAATACCCATGTATTCTCTTAATGCTGTTATGACAACAATAACATAACCGTTTGTTTTGTGAATTATCATTAGATCGTAAACTATCTTACTTGTGTCGTTGTGAGTAACTTCTTCTTGATATGGTTTTGATAGCACGACTTATTCCTCCCTAACAGATTTACTGAAAAAACGAGAATAGTATCTCACAAGGCCTTATATTTAATCTTTAAAAACATCCTCCAAAGAATTAAAGTCCAAAACTCGCTCACTCCAATTTAATAAAATTTCAGGAGATGCCTGTTCTATTTTATGTTTATAAGTTTCTGGAATACTTTTAAACTTATGTTGTAATAATCGCAATAATAAAGCACTTTCTCCTTGTTGCACACCTTGTTGTAAACCCTTTTCAATACCCATACGTTCAAAGCTGGTAACATAATCCACTTTCATTTTCTCCTCTAAGAGTCCTATAAGTTTTCGACATTCTAACTCAAATTTATCAGGTAAAGCCAATACCCAGTCCAGAAAAGTCAGCAGCGTCATGATATCTTCTCTTTTCCAATTGCGGGTATATAACCGTTTTATTAAGTGAATCTTACTGGTTAGTTTAGCTTCTGGTGATTGTTTATCCAATGTTGCAAGTTGGGCGAGGATAACAGAGGCGAATGGGTTAGCAGAAGCCTCTAGTTCTTGAATGCGCGATTTATAATCAATTAGCTTGATAATTGGAAACCGCATCTCTATAGACGATCCCCACAGTTCTTCTTTATAAGCGCTAGGTCTCCATTTTGGATCAGGATCAATCAAAATCGCTAAACTCGCAATAGGTTTTTTATGCAAATCCCTTAGCCTGTAGCGGTATGTAAACATACGCTCTTCAAAGTGGGGATCAGATTGACCTTGAACTTCTAAATGCACCAGTACGTAAGCTGCGTCACCATTTTTAAGATAAACCTCCATAAGCTTGTCGATGACACGATTGGTGATAGGCGCGTTTCTGGCAATTTTACTCAGATCTTTATCGAGACTCCTATAGCCTTTTTGCCAGTCAATTTCCGCATGTCGTTCAGGCCAACAATAAGAAAAAAAATCCTCAAAATATATGTCTAAAATTTTCTTCCACGGAGCATCAAACTCTGCTTTTGGTTGAGACATTTTTTACGGCTCCAATCATAAAACATAATATTATTGGCTATCAATTTTTTATAATTGATAGCCACTTGCCATTTTTCGGTAAACAATCGATCCGTTAATGAATTGTTTCTCCGCCAGGCTCAGACGGGGGTCTTTGTTTACTAATAAGATGCTTTACTCGTATCAAATTATTCAGTTGCTTTTCGTTCAAATTTTTTGCTGTTGTTACTATATCACTTATTGATAGTAAGTAATATTGAATAGTCGTTTTTTTGTGATGTAAAAAGGCACTGCTCGTTAATGCGACCTCAAACTTTGAGTCCATTTGAAAAAGGAATTCAGACAAAAGCTCTTGACAAGCTATGTGTTGATTCAATAATGGTAAGTAATCGGATAGACTGTTTAATTGGGACATAGCCTGACTCCTGTTGTTGGGTTATGTTCAAGTCGTGGCGTCTGAGGGTAATAGCCTCTTACGCCGCGCATTTAATTAACTATAATATAATGACACCAAGATGTCAAGATGTCAAGATGTCAAGATGTCAAGAAATTAATATATAAAGACATCAAGTAAACGTACTAGATGGCTAAAGATTTAGTGCCCAGATTGTTTTTTAACATAGCCTTTAATTAGCTCTAGTAGAATGTTGTTTATTTTAACGTCTTCATCAAATGCTACCTGTCTTAATTCTTTGTAGAGGCTCAATGGCATTCTAAGGGGAAATTGTTTCACTTCTTCTTTCCCCTTAAGAAATGATTGCGCTTTTCTGTCATCCTTAGTCGCAATAACATTTTTATGTCCAGGAGAACTATCTAACCTATCCGGCGATATTTTCGGAATTTTTCTTCGTTTATTGTCATTCATTAAAAACTTCCCCATATAAAGAATTCATTTCTTCAACTGCCTTTTCATCGGCCGGTTTATATTCTATTACAGCTAGCCCACCATTTTGTGAACGCCTAATAGCAACCCTATAAACCATTACGGTTTTTAATCTCTGCAAATGTTCAAAGTCACTCAGTATGTCGTCGCTTTCTTCTATTTCAGATCTGGCAGTCATTGGGTGTTGTGCAACTTTATTATATAACACCTTTGCTATTAATTTTGGATTAGTTTGCCTTGCTTCGGAAACCAGATTATTTATTGTATCTAATGTCCAGGTATCAAAAGCTGAGGTCATTAATGGCAAAACCAACACATCTGCGAGAGTCATAGCCGCTCTCAATATTTCATTATCTGCTCCTCCAGCATCAATAATGATGTCTTGATACCTAGGAATCAAAGCTTTCAATTCATTCCTAATTACGGTACCCGCATTAAGAACACGTCTATCTAGAATTTTTTGGCTGCTTGGTATTCTGGGCTCCACATTGTTTTCATCCCTCCTCGATGCCCACAAGGTCGAGGTTCTTTGAGGATCTATGTCATACAAAAAAGCATCGTTACCCAAGATAGATCGCATAGCCACTAAATTTGTAGCAACCGTGGACTTGCCAGTCCCCCCTTTTTGGCCACCAACTAAAAGAAGCATTTACTACTCCATAACGATGAAAAATATCATGATATCATGATATTAAGATATCTGGAAATCATCTTTAAATTATTAAATTGTGGCTGGATTTAGTGAATGTTCTATTTCTTGCTAGATTTTGGTACAGTGGAATAAGATCTTAACCTGTCCTGCACCCTACTAGGATCTTTCAAAAAGAAACTAAGTAGGGTACAGCAATCGAAGGCCTGGTAACCCCGATTATGACAGAAGTAAAGAGTTTGTAAAGAGATTACTAGGGAAGAAAAGTCATATCGGGAGATATTAATGAATGATGATTTGAATAGCCAAAATAAAAACACTACTAATTTATCCAATGAAAGGGATAAGAAAACCATATTTAGGGTACGTAAAAATAAAGACAATCCTTATGTGCAAATAAATAAAACCTGTCTCAATGACCCGTCGCTTTCGTTAAAAGCAAAGGGATTACTTAGTTATTTGTTAAGTAAACCTGACGACTGGGTGGTTCACAGAAGTGAGGTGCTAAAACATTGCACTGATGGAAAAGACAGCCTTCAGACCGCTATACATGAATTAAAAAACAGCGGGTACCTGAAAATAGTTCCAGAAAAAGACAAAAAAGGGATAATAATAGGGTGGGCAACTAATGTTTTTGAGTCCCCTCAAACAATCTTAACATTGGTGCCCATGAACCCAGAATCGGAAAATCCGATTCTGGATGAAAATTCAATTCAAAAATTTCTAGAAATTAATAATTTCCCTAAATCTAATCCAGAATCGGGAAATCCAGATTCTGGATTTCCCAGATCTGGGAAATCCGCTCCTACTAATAATAAAAACAACTTAAAATTAAAAAACAAAAACAACACACACGATAAAATTAAGTTATCAAATGAACATAAATCAAATTTTTTACTAGCAGATCCTGTTGTTGTTTTATTTGAAAAATTAAATCGGTTATCTATTTCTAAAAAGCTATTTATAAATTGGGTGGAAAAATATGGAATTAAATACGTCGACGAAAAAATAGAACTTATGAAAATTAGTAAAGCCAAGAATCCAGAGGCTTATTTAAACAAAGCGATAAGTTTAGATTGGAAGTTCTCAGAAGGATCTCAGGTAAAAAAAGATGAAGTAAAAACTGATTTTATAGTTACATATCCAACCCATAAGGAAAATGTAAATTGGTATAAAGAACTCAGCGATCATCAAAAGTCTAAATGCTTAGAAAACGCTTTATTTAAGCACTATATTTTTGCAAATCATCTTGAGGTACAAAACACATCGGTTCTAAACAAAGATTTTACCAATCATAATTTATTTAAGATGCTTATGAAAATAATAGGCAGAGCTAGATAATTAGAATTAAAATTTTTTTGGAAAAATTAAATATATCCTGCCTCCTGTAAAGTTTCGATAGCTCTGCCAAGGAAAAGTATTGCTTTCAAACCTCTCAGACGGGAACCGCAATCAGAGGGAGGCCAGCGGAATAAAAACCGTTTTGTAAAAATCAGAATCATTAACCATCGAATGCGTCCTTAAAACTAAAACCAAGGCCCATAGAAGAGGCTTTATAAAAAATTCATCCCTAAAGAAGTCCAACCCTCAAAACGTCTAGAATCGAAAATTCTTATGTTTTTAGTTAATTGAAAAACTTCTGATATCTGATTAGATGAAGTTTGTTAAATTTCTTTAAAGCTCCTAACCGCCGCATTGCCTCGCGTTCCCCCTGCTATTCCCACTATCCGAAAATGCGGTCGCCCAATGATGCGTAACAGTTTCTGTTGACTCCTAGCTCTTGCCCGAAACAATGGCCCTGGGAAGCTTTTAGGCGACAACCACCATTGTCCTTCAACCTTGGCTTTAATCAAGCCTACGCGCAGCACATTAGCCTTGCAGAGCCAATTAGGGTTCAACCCATGCTCTCATCTTGTTGACTTCCCTCTTCTGCATTGGCTTGACCCCATTAATCCATAACTCTTACTTCCGGCGGTATAGCTTCCACCTCGGGCGATTTAATTACCCCGGGGTTTAATTCCGTCTTGTAAAAAAGCGCATACAGGGCACAAATCGCGCACAATACTAACAACACCTGCACAATGGCTTTCCCCATCCCCTTCAGACCTTTGTAAGGCCATTTGTGCTCAGGGTATCTTTTAAAATCTGTAGACCATTTTATCCGTTTATCCATGCCAAACCTCTCCCCTCAAAAATCCTTAAAACCTAACCTTCAAAATCCCAAAACAGCTTCTTATCGCTCTCTCGGGTTAAAAACCCATTCATAATTTCCCTTAACTCAGGTACCGTACCCTCCTTAATGGCCTGGTTCAGATAATAAGCTCCTATCAAAATCTTACGTCTGACATCCTGCTTACGACTCTGCACTTTGCCCATAGCCTCCATCTTCTGAATCCTTGCATCCAATTTCTGCCGCTGCGTCTTCAGTTTCTCCAATGAAGTCTTTACAACCACCACTTCTGGGAAATTCTCAGCCTCTATCGCTTCTTTACGCATTATATTTCCTCCTGCTTATTGGCACCCTAAATGCAGAGTATCTTATCCCCATATCCATAAACAATGCCTCATAACCCCCAAACGCTTGGCGGCCCATAAAGAAAACTCCAACAAAGTGACCCACCACGACTCAGCGAGCGATAAGCGAGAAGAGCGCGCTTATACGTTGCTTTGCAAATGCCGCTCGGCTACACTGGAAGCAGGAACCCTGTCGTCTTTGGCTATTCATCACGCTAATCGCGCCAATCAAAGGCGGGAGAACCAGGGTTCCGTTTTATTTAATGTGGATTCTTCTTGTAGGCTCTTTGATAAGCTAAGCCCAAGAATCCCTAGGAGCCTAATCAACCGTGGCCATCTACCACTTTAGCGGAACCGTCATCTCCCGTTCTCAAGGTCGCAGTGCCGTAGCTTGCGCTGCCTATCGTGCAGGTGAGCGCCTGCTAGATGCGCGTTATGAAAAAGTCCAAGACTTCAGCCGCAAAGAGGATATTGTCCATACTGAAATTTTATTACCTGAGAACGCGCCCGCCTGGATGGCTGACCGCGAAAAGCTTTGGAACGCAGTTGAAGCCGCTGAAAAGCGAAAAGACGCTCAGCTCGCTCGGGAATTTAACTTTGCGCTACCCCGAGAACTGACCTTTGAACAAAACCTTGAACTCGCCCGAACTTTCGTCAAAGAACAATTTGTCGCTCAGGGCATGGTCGCTGATTTATGTATTCACGAAGACATCCAAGATGGTGAATCTTTTTTCCATGCGCACATCATGTTAACTCTTAGAGAGGTGACCCCTGAAGGCTTTGGCTATAAGGTACGGGACTGGAACAGCAAAGCACAATTGTTGAATTGGCGGGAGGCGTTAGCTAATACGAGCAATCATTTTTTAGCTTTGAACGGTCATGATAGACAGATTGACCATCGTACTTTAGAGGCCCAAGGGATTGATTTAGAGCCGCAGTACAAAATAGGAGCAGCCAAAGCGCAATCCCGAATGGCCAGACTGGAAGACCACCAGCGCATTGCCAGAGAGAATGGGGAGAAGCTATTTGCTAATCCCGATATTGCCTTAAATGCCTTAACCCAACAGCAGTCGACTTTTAGTTATAAAGACTTAGCACGATTTGTGAATACACAAACTGAAAATGCAGAACAGTTTGAACGGGTGTTTGAAAAGATTAAAGCCCATTCTAATTTGGTTCACCTGGGTTTGGATGACAAAGGAACGGGGCGTTTTACCAGCAAAGAGATGCTAGGTATTGAAACCCAGATGTTAGAGCGCACGAGGCTATTATCTCAGTGTGACGGGCACTCCGTAAAAATAGAACACAAGCTGCAAGCCATTGCCTCTCGTACCTTGAGTACCGAGCAAAAAGAAGCATTTCATCATTTATTGGAATCCCAAGACTTGCGTTGCATTGTGGGTTACGCGGGGTCGGGTAAAAGTTATCTGCTAGGCGCTGCTAGGGAGGCATGGGAAGCCTCGGGCTATCGAGTACATGGCGCAACCCTCTCTGGCATCGCTGCGGAGACTTTAGAAGGCAGCAGCGGTATTGAGTCCCGAACATTGGCTAGCCGTTGCTGGTATTGGAATAGAGGAGAGCAGCTCTTAGGCTCCAAAGACATTCTCGTGGTGGATGAGGCCGGAATGTTAGGTTCCAGGCAAATGGCGCGTTTATTGGAAATTGCCGACCAAGGCAATGCCAAGGTTGTATTGGTAGGCGACACCCAGCAGCTTCAAGCCATAGAAGCCGGTGCGGCCTTTAGAGCGATTATTGAAAGAACGCCTACCCTTGAGCTTACTGAGGTTCGAAGGCAACGCGTTCCTTGGCAAGCGGAGGCGACAAAAGAGTTCGCCAGAGGCAAGACCCAGGAAGCCCTACAACGTTATGAGCTTTCGCATTTGCATGTGTTTGAAACCCAAGCCTTGGCCAGGCGTGCGGTGGTTGAGATGTGGAATGATGCACGCATCAGCCATCCAGACCAAACGCAGATTATGTTGGCTTATACTCGGGCGGATGTCCGTGAACTCAATGAAGAGGCCAGAACCTTACGCCAGGCGCAAGGGGAACTGGGCATTGAATTAGAGTTTAAGACCGAGCGGGGTAAAAGAACTTTTGCTATCAATGACCGATTATATTTTTTAAAGAACGACAGAACGCTTGGGGTGATGAATGGGTCTTTAGGTACCATTGAGTTGGTTAAAGAAGAACAAATTGTCGTGCGTTTAGATGGAGCTGATAACAAAGATATTAATGATGATAGAAGGGTAACCGTCAACCTAAATGCTTACAATTGCTTAGACCATGGCTATGCGGCCACCATTCATAAATCTCAGGGTATTACGGTAGACAGGTCTTATGTGCTCTCCTCTCGGTATCTCGATGCTCATGCAACGTATGTGGGCATGAGCCGGCATCGGGAGAGTGTGGATTTATTCTACAGTCGCGAAGAGTTCCCGCGCATGGAGGCGTTGATACAAACGCTTAGCCGTGAACGGGGTAAGGATCTGTCGACAGATTACACATTAGGTTCTAGCGCATTTGCGCAAAATCGCGGCCTGATGCTTGATGACGATTTAAAGCCATTAAGGACCGTAGAAGTGCCAAGCTCGCTTACCGACAAAGGCATTATTGAAACGCCTAAAGCCTTTACGCATCCGCTTGAAAATCTTCAGCGTTCTTTTAAACATCCTTTGATGAATAGACAAGTCCAAAATAGTGCAGAGGCATTCAAAGCGCGGTATGAAGCAGCTAATCCTGAAAAAGCGGCAGCCGTCCAAGATAAATTTATTTCTCAACAGGATAAAGAAGCGTTAAACTTCATAAAGCGATTTGAGGCTTTAGAAAGTCGTTTGACGAAAGGTAAAGGTCTGGATGAGATTAAAGCGGTACTTAAAAAAGAAGCAACCTTGGCTCTTAGCCAACCTGAGTTAATGGCTTCTTTAAAAACGCAGAACGCTGAATTAAGCGAAAAAATCCAAAGATTAGCATTGCCTCAAAATAACATTGAATCCACAAAAAGTCTTGAAAGAGATTTTGGCTTGGAACGTTAAACCATCTGACAAGGAGTCAAATATGTCTGAATTTACCACTGAAAAATCCAAAGCTTCTACCGCGCCCCACAATCTCGAAGATTTACTTTATCAATTTTTTAAGCTTTACGACAATTGGTCTTTAGAGCAAAAAATGGTCGGGCAACGAGAAGCAGAGCTTATTAAAACGATTGAAGCGTTTGATGAAAAAATCGAGAGTCTTGACGAGGTCAAGGAAGTTATTAAAGACAGTATCCAAAAAGAAGCCAGAACCGCTTTAAGCGTTACTGCGAGTACCGCTGCAGCAGAAGTTAAAAAATATTGCCATGCAGAGTTAGATTATCTGATGCAAGATTTAAATCGTTCATTATCTTATGCAAACAGTGTTATTCCCAAGATACAGGAATTCGAAAAAGATTATTCCTTAAGACTGTGGACTATGATTGTTTTAGCGGTTTTTTTAATAGGGTTTGCTGCAGGAACGGCTTGGACAGCGCATAATACGATTTCGGTTGAGGAATTCAAAAAAAAGGTGCGCTTTCAGTAGAAAACTGAGGCTGCCATTGGTCGGGCTTTTAGGGACGGCTTTTGTTTTTTTAGACCGCAGGTCAATCAGATGTCTTTTTTTAAAGCGTGTGTTAGCGAGATTTCAACCTACTTTATAAAGATTTCGGGCGAAAAAAGAATATAACAGCCAAAAAAATAAATCATTTTTTAGGTTGATCGGCTTATGATAGTATGCTTAAGATTAGCTCCTAAATAAAATCTAATGTTATTTTATTTAAAGCATGCTTGCTTTTCTTCAATAAAAGCGTACGGTATTTTTTTAGTGCTTATTTTCATCAGGAGAGCCTTGATTATGGTAGATGTTGAACAGATATATTCGGTCGCAAAGGAGATTTATGAAGCTGTGGAGCAGGCCAAAAAAAACCAAGAAAAATTTAATGACCTGGCTAATCGTGTTAGGAGTCTTGAACCAGTCGCTAGGAGCTTAGCGATATATAAGGTACGTACTGAGCGGACGGACGGGGCATTACAAAATTTTTTAGACACATTGACCAAATGCTTAACTTTTATTCGTGATTTTTCCACAAGGAGTCAAGTTACGAAGCTGATGAAAGCGGGCGCTGATAAGGAAGAATTCAATAATTTAGATCAAGCTTTGACAAAGTGTCGTGACGACCTGAAATTCGTTATGGATATGGAGAAGGACGTGCATAAAGTTTCTAATGAAAGAGACAGCATTCTCATAAAATCTCCAGACGAAAAAGCAGGTGCGGAAGACCAAGTAGCAGGGACTGCATATGTTTTAGAAAGATTGGAAAAAATGTTTTTAAAAAAGAGGCAGTGGGGCAGTCGAACCGATAATTTGAAGACGTATAACCAATGCTTACAGAAAGTGCGTCCAGGGTTAGAGTTGTGCTACAACTACAAAGAAAAGGTGCACGTCCTTACGTTAAAGGACACAGAATGGACTGACACTCAGAGTAAGGATGAGCTACACAAAATGGTTACATTAGCTCAGTCGAAGATATTTTTAAGGCTGGTAGCAGAAGGCGAACAAGATAAAGCCGAAGCGATGCTAAAGAGCAACTCTGACTTAGCTTTAGTACCTGGCGATGTGACAGACTTATCCAAGTGCACATTCACAAACATCACAGGGTTTCAATATGCAGTATGGGCACTCGACTGGCATATGTGGACAATGATTAGAAAATACCTTCCCCCTGCAGAAGCTCAACGCCAAGCGCAAGGATTTGAAACAGGTGCTTGGGTGAGAAGCCACGGTGTTCACGCTAATTTAAATATTCTGATTCGAGCCTATAAGACGACCATTGATTTATACAATGCCTCAAAAAATGGCGAAGCCGGTAGCGCGTGGGTACGACAAGTAGGTGGTGCGCAACTCTTGTTACCCGCCCATGTAGTCAATGAATATTGTCATCCGACTCGGCCATTCTTCCCCCTGCCTAATTTCAAGGATGCCGCGCCCCTGCCTCGCACTCGCACACTTCGCGAAGGAGAGTGGTTTACCGCTGAGTATTTCGGCGGTAGATTAGGAGAGAATTTCGCGGTGTTGCGGCAGGGCCGCGCGAGTGGTGTGGGGTGCCGACCGTGGGGGCAGGCGGATGCCATCGCTAGTCCTGTAATGCATGTAGACGGTCTTAGCCACGGTTTTGAGGTTGTTCGCGCTCTGAATATTACACGTGCAGCTCAACGCGTTGAGCTTATCGCCGAATTAATGCCTAAGAACATTCAAAGGAGAGCTGCGTAGTACTTGCTACGCGGCAATAATCCTGTTCCTAGCCACGCGAGCGACGGGTTAATTCTTAGGGCGCGTTTGACCCATAAAATTAAACAGTCGCTTCGCAAAATTGGCGATGCTGCATGATACCACCAAGAAGCCCATTTAGACAAATAGCGTTGAACATTTTCGGGAGGTTCCGAATCTTCCTTCTTTATGCGAATTTTGTCCATGGCGCGAACACATGATCTCTCATGCAATGTGATGCTCACTTTTTCTTCCTGGAATTGTGCCTGCTGGGTTTGAGCCACAGCACGAGTAATCGAAGCCTCTTCTGGTGAAGAGGCTTCATTAATTCTAAAATTCACCCCTAAAAAGTGAAAGCCTCGCGTTAAAATGCCTATTTTTGTTTTTGTTCTAGCAACTTTCAATTTTAGAGCTTGTAATATTTTTTGTAATCGTTTTTTTTCTTTGCGAAATTGCCTTTTTGTTCGGGTTAAAATTAAAATATCGTCCATGTAGCGAACATAGCAAACGCCATCAATTCCTTCAAAAGCAGAATCTAAGGGCGACAAATAAAGTGCACCAAAGAAACATGAAAAACTACTTCTACGCGGGATACCCTGATTAGGTCTAAAAACAACAGCGTTTTTAATATCCTCTAGATATTTGACAACACGGGGATCTTTAAAATGAGATCTTATTTGAGAAACTAATATTTGATGATTAATCGAAGCATAGTAACTTTTGATGTCCACCCTTAAAAAGTATCTAAAGGTTTCTTTATCCCAAGCTTTGTTTAAAAAACCAAGGGCATTTTTAACGCCATTAGGCCCTTTTAAATGAAAGCAATTAGGGGAGATAATGTGTTTAAAAAAAGGCTTTATAATTTGTAATAACGATTTTATAAACAAGCGATCGATATAAGACCAGACGGTGATGGTTTCATCCGGCATCACATAAGTTGTCAGAGGTTCAAAATGATAAGTACCCGCCATAAAATCAAGTAGGCACTTTATTTTTTCTTTAGGCCAGTCGTGTATAAAAATCCAAAAGGGACTGCGATCACCCGCGAGGTGCTTTTGGCGGCGTATTTTTAATAGAGAATGTTTGAGGAAGCCCATTAACGGGTCAAAATTCCAGGTTAGGTTTTCTATTTTTTGCGCCATGATTTTTTGTCCACTAAAAAACCTTAAGACAGATTACCAAAGACTGCTTGAAAAAGATAGGCAATCAATCGCTAGACCTCGCCCTAATGATGGGGCGAGGGCCCTTGTCAAAAGTCTATCAATAGAGTCTGTTTTTTTAATATGATAGGGAGCCTATCATAACCCCTAGAATCTTGTGATTGGGCATTGATACCATCATTTCTCTTTGACTTATGATCGGGTTCTCTGATAAGACTACCAAGATGTTGTAATTGTATGACATACTGGCTGGGCTATTCAATTTGACTAAAAAGGAGTTGATTAATGCTCACTAGCCAAATTCAAAATACAAAAACTACGTCTTTAGAAACAAAAAATGAATTAGAAAGACAAGCACAAGCCTCCACAAATGTAAATGCAAAAAAGACTCAAACGTTGAGTCTCATAGAGGCTATTAAAGAAAATAATCAAACGGAATTTTTTAGACTGTTAAACCTAAAGACAAACCCATTAGGAAAAAAACTTATTGATGAAGCCGATGCGGAATGGGAAGGAAGTCCTTTATATTGGGCAGCTGCTTATGGTCATACCCATCTTATAATGCCCTTAATTAAGGCGGGAGCCGATATCCACAAGCAGGACAAGGATGGTAGAACGCCACTTTATAAAGCGGCTTTCAACGGGCATGCGGCAGCAATAATTGCGCTGCATGCCGCAGGTGCAGATGTGAATGCTCAGAATAAGAATGGCTGCACGCCGGTGTACGCGGCTGCTTGCGACGGTCATACAGAAGCAATAGTTGTACTCACGGCTCTAGGCGCGAATGTGAATACGCCCGAAAAGGATGGTTGGACACCGATTTGTACTGCTGCTCGCGATGGACATGCAGAAGCCATAGTCGCTTTGCATGCCGCAGGCGCGAATGTGAATACACCAACGACTGATGGCTGGACGCCGGTTTTTGGTGCTGCTTCTAAAGGGCATGCAGAAGCCATAGCCGCATTGCATGCAGCAGGGGCGAATATGGATATTTATAATACGTATATTGCTGCTCAGCAAGGTGACTCAAAAACAATAACCAATTTCAAGGCGACTGGCGTAAACTTAGATTTAGTTCTTCTTATCGCAGCTGCAACTGGGCATGTGGCAGCTATCACCGCCCTGCATGCCGCAGGCGCCAATATTAACACGTCGAATAATGATAGCGAAACGCCGGTTTACATTGCTGCTCAAAATGGCCGTGCGGAAGCCATACGCACATTGCATGCCCTAGGCGCAAATATTAATACGCCGAATAAGGATAGCGTAACGCCGGTTTACATTGCTGCTGAAAATGGTCATACAGATGCCATACGCGCATTGCATGCTCTAGGCGCGTATGTGAATACGCTGGGCAAAGATGGCTGGACCCCGGTTTGCATTGCTGCTCAAAATGGCCATGCGGAAGCCATAGCTGCCCTCAAAGCCGCAGGTGCGGATGTGAATACGCCGCACAATGAGGGTTGGACACCTGTTTTCGTCGCTGCTTCTGAAGGGCAGGCAGAAGCCATACGCTCGCTTCATGCCGCAGGCGCGAACGCAGATACGTCTATTCCAGACCTCTGTCATACGGCCGTTTATGTCGCCGCTGAAAAGGGACATGTGGCAGCTATAGCCGCGCTACATGCGGCAGGGGCTAATATGAATACGCCGAGCATTAAGGGCTGGACGCCGGTTTCTGTTGCTGCTTCCAATGGGCATGTGGAAGCCATACGCGCACTGCATGCCGCAGGCGCGAATATGAATACGCCGAATAATGATAGCGTAACGCCGGTTCTTGCCGCTGCTGCCAGTGGACAGGCGGCAGCCATTGCCGCACTGCATGTGGCAGGCGCGAATGTGAATACGCCCCGGCCAGATGGCAAGGTGCCGGTTTTTATCGCTGCTTCTGAAGGGCATGCTGAAGCCATAACTGCATTGCATGCCGCAGGCGCGAATGTGAATACGCCAGATAATGATGGCATAACGCCGGTTTATGCTGCTGCTTCCAATGGGCATGTGCTAGCCATAGCGACTCTCAAAGCCGCAGGCGCGAATGTGAATACACCGATGCCGGATGGAATAACGCCAGTTTTTCTCGCTGCTCAACAGGGGCATGCGACAGCCATAGCTGCCCTGCATGCGGCGGGAGCGAATGTGAATACGCCGAACAATGATGGCATAACGCCGGTTTATGCTGCTGCTTCCAATGGGCATGCGGCAACCATAACTGCTCTCAAAGCCGCAGGCGCGAATGTGAATACACCAACGAATGATGGCTGGACGCCGGTTTCCATCGCTGCTTCTGAAGGGCATGCAGAAGCCATAGCCGCATTGCATGCCGCAGGCGCGAATGTGAATACGCCGAACAATGATGGCATAACGCCGGTTTATGCTGCTGCTTCCAATGGGCATGCGGCAGCCATAGCTGCATTGCATGCTCTGGGCGCGAATATGAATGCGCCGCGCGATGATGGTGAAACGCCGATTTATGCTGCTGCTTCTGAAGGGCATGCGGTAGCGATTAAGGCTTTATTGGAGTCAGGTGCTAACGCGAATGTTAAGAAGAAAAAGAGCGGGTTGTTGAGCTGGGGTACAACTACCGCATTAGAGCAAGCTAAGAAAGGAAAAGAGCCAGGCCATATAGAGGTCGTTAGATTATTGGAAGCCCATTTGAAACAATACCCCAATGGAATTAAGCCGGCTCCAATGAAAGCTATTGCTACAAACAAAGAAGTGAATCAAACTTTAATAAGCACACCCCTATCACCCATCCACGAAGTAAAAACGATACATGATTCACCAGCGGCATCTAAAAAACTGCCTCCACCTCGACCCCCACAATCCCCCCTTGCTTCAAAAGACGCTACAAATTCAGTAGTATCTCCTGATTCGTTACTACAAAGCTTACAAATTCAATTAATGACAGAAAAACAGGAAACCCCATCTCTTAGCGCTAGCCACACACCAACAGACATCAAAACAAGCCTGGAAACTCTTACCCATGACTTAGAAGAAACTCAAAAAGAAAAGCAATCATTAGGGCAAACTTCTCACGAACTAAAAACCCAGTCCAAACGTCTACAAGAAACATTACAAAAAGAAATAACCGCTCAAGAATCCGAACATGTGCATTTAGAACAACAGCAGGAAGCATTTCAAAAACAAATTGCTGATTTAGAAAAAAGCCTCGCTCAAAAATCTGGGATTGAACAACAAGCGATACAAACCAGATTAGAAACAACCCAAGAACAATTGTTAGTTGTCCAGACTCAACAGGCGATTCTCTGGAATGAGCATGAAATAAAATCTCAAAAGCGGGAAGCGCTTAAACGATTTCAAAGCCATCCCAATCTTTTGCTTTTCTATCGAACCTTCCATATTAAGTTAGAGGAAATCTTTATTAGTTTTAAAGCGGTTTCAGGAGGATTTGTTAATCCTGTGAATGGCGATGTTGCTATTGCTAAATCTATTTTTGATGCCCTAGGGGATGCTGTTTCTATAGCGCCCATTGTAGGAACCTCTATACAAAAGATTTTAAAATGGTCAGTCAGTAACGGTCTTAAAAAAATAGACCGTACTCGACAAAAAAACACCGCGATAAATGCGTCAGGATTAGTCACTTTGTCCGAGGTTAAAAAATACGCAGAAAGCATTGCCAGACAATTAACCGAGCGTTATGCAGATCAGCTTGAACGATTAGCCACACCTGAACAAGAGCAGGCAGATGCCAGTAAATTTAAGCAGGGATTAGCTAAAATGAAAGAAACTGTCCTAAAAGGCGCAGTTGTTCCCTCTAGCAAAAAATTAGCGGCTTTTGGCGTGCTTTGGATAATAGACCAGCTCTATGATTCAGAGGCTTTAGATGAATCAAAAGAACTGGATGAAGCACTTTTATTAGCGATTAGTCAAAAACCTCTCCCTAATAAATTGAAAGAATTTTGGCAAGAGATTACGACTACCTTAGGACTAGAAGGCGTTCGGAGTAAAAACGGTGAAATCTGGCATCCTGCATCGGTTTATACCTTAGCTGGCCTTAGAGTCGGCAATGAGTACTATAGTAGCCAAAAGCTAGAACCTCAGACCTATGGCTGGCGGTCAGGCACGCTGCAAGAAGTAGAAGCGCTAGGGTTAAAAAAAGTTCAAGCCCCTACCACACAAGCTTTTGCCATAGAACATCAAAAAGTTGCTCAATCAATTTCGGTGGTTCATAAAAATGTACAACAAATGCAGCAAGAAACAAAACAACACGGTGAAGAATTAGAAACAGTGAGAAAGATGTTGGATATCGCAGGAAACGCACAGCTTAGAGCGTTACAGGCAGACCTTGCCAAAGAGAAAAAAGACAAAGAAGCGCTAAACCAAAGGCTTGAAAAATTAGAAAAATCGTATCCTCGCTCTGTAAGCCCAGCCCCACAAAGAAGATCCAGCGGGATAAAGAATTTTACAAAACAAAGCGAACAAGAAAATATACTAGAAGCATTGAAAGAGTTAAGAAAATTCTTTTTAGGGCAAAGAGATAAGGGAGAGGAAAGCACAAATATCGCGATTTACGAAAAATACCTAAAAATGGCTAATAAAGATGCAGAACTGATTTATCAACAAGAAGATAGGGTACACGTACTTTGCATAGATGGTGATGTATTAGACAGAGCAGCTGCTGCTCAAACAATAGGAAATATGATAAAGGCTTTAGATTCCCAAACTCAGTCCACAGCACCCGCAGCACACCAGCTCCGCCAACCCGACTCACACCAACCTTCCCTAGGAACCGATTCCAACCGGTTGGGCTCTGCCTTTAAAAGGGCTTAGGGATGCTCGAAATTCGCGTATTTTTCGAGCATCTCATAATTAAGTTAATAAAATAACTTATACCTTAGTCTGGTAGAAATGCGGCATCTAAGCATTGCTCTAAAGAAAATGGGCAAACCTCTGGAAATTCAATTTCAGCTTTAATCATTTCGGCAGAAGCAATGCTAACCCCTCGTAAGTAAGCATCATCTAATGTTTCATCTATATTATATTTTAAGCTTGGGCTTTCTTTTAAAAGCTTAGGTATTCTGTATCGTTGATAATTTATTGTTTTTTCCCAACTACTCCCTCTTCTGTCTGGCTGATACTGCCATTTCAACAAATGTGCAATAAGCACTGCTAAATGACTAATAAATTGATTTTTTTCGCCTCTGCCCATACTTTCGATTTCCTCAGCAATATGCTCAATATCAATTTCATCAAATTTCTTTTGACGTAACAAATTAGCATTTTCTAATGCCCAAGCATAAAAATCTTGTTCATAAGTTGGAAGATGATTAAGATGATCCATAGTTTTAATCTCCGCTATGCGCTTGCCTTTAAATATCGATAGATTGTTTCTCGGCTTACCCCAAGTTCTTTAGCAATTTCATTCTTTTTCTTATGTTTTGCAATACTTTCTTTCATATAATCCACTTGTTCAGAATTAAGGGATTTTTTTCTACCGATATATACGCCCTTTTTTTGAGCTAACGCTATCCCTTCAGCTTGCCGTTCATGAATTAACGCCCGTTCAAACTCTGCAATCCCACCCATAACGGATAAAAGTAAATTAGCCATAGGAGAATCTTCCCCAGTAAAGGTTAAACCTTCTTTTAAGAATCTTATGGTTATTTGGCTCTGGGTACACTGGGAAACAATGCGTTTTAAATCCGATAGGTTACGCGCTAAGCGATCCATACTATGAACAACAACTGTATCGCCTTCTCGTATAAAGTCTAACATAGCTGCTAGCTGAGGCCGTTTTAAGTCTTTACCAGACGCTTGATCAATAAACGTCTTATCTAGCTTAAATCCTTCTAATTGTCTGTTAGGGGTCGCGTCAGAAAACGGATTATAATGTACGCTAAGCCACAGATAGGGGTTTTAAATTGGGCGTGATAATCATGAAACGAAAAGTTACTTTAAACTAATGCCTGCTCATCTAACAAAAGATATCGGTAAAAACTGGCA
>DATLWY010000078.1:0-9712 GCA_035576045.1 Gammaproteobacteria bacterium
ATATATCCAAAAAATGGACTATGCCAATTCAGAACTGGCATGGAGCGATGAATTGGTTTATTATTGAGTTTGGCGATAGAGTTGTTGATCGTGTTAGGTAATTTGGGTAATGATTATTTACACAAATTAATGGACAGACTCTGCTGCTATTAAATCACTTAAGGTTTTTCCACTGTCCAAGGTTTTCGCCAAATCCGCTTTTAAAACATTCCCTAGAAACACCGGCTTTTTTTTATGATATAAGGCTGTCATCAAAGCTTCCGAACCTGGAGACTGGCGACTTAAAGCTTCATAACTATAAGCCAATAGCGGTTCCACTTGATGCCATAAGATTTTATGCGTGATAGTTCCTTGCTTTAAACTATTTTGAATAACTTCTAAACGTTCTAACAACCGCCCAATAAAATCCACTGGCACTTGTTCTTCTAGTAGTAATGCTTGAGATAACCCTTTAAAAATAATCCCCCTTTCTTTTAGTGCATAATAAGGCTCATAATATTGATTTAAGGATTCTAACCATTGCATCATCGCAACTTTCGGATGAATCAACAAACACCGCTCCCGAACCGATTCGGCAATAGATTCGTTTAATAACGCGCTATTAGCCAATAATAAACTTTTCACTAAAAGGAGATGTTCTCCTTTTTTAGACTTAAACGTCCCCTTCATCGCATCATCATTATCAATCGCGATAATTTCCAAAGGTGCTATTAAATTTCCATCACTATTGCGTCTAAATTGTGCTTTAAAATTATCACCCTTATGATCTTGAGGATCGCTCACCATTTCTAATAACAAGTGAATACTCAAATTCGCTTTATCTATATACTTGAATAAAGATTCTGTTTCTTTTAGTACGGCCTTCGCACTCAGGCTCGGATATAAGAACCTTAAACACTCAAAAACATCGGAGCATGCAATTAAATGATTTAAGGGATGTTTGCTTAAAGCAGGATAGCGCTCGAGCAATGCCAGTAATCGTAAAGGTGCCCTTTTATCATCCTGGAAAGCTTCTTGTAATGCCGCGTGCAATAGCTTAGATTTTTGAGCTTCGGGTTGATCATAGAATTC
Source organism: Gammaproteobacteria bacterium (assembly GCA_035576045.1). Lineage (GTDB taxonomy): Bacteria > Pseudomonadota > Gammaproteobacteria > UBA6186 > Azoamicaceae > CADEGZ01. The sequence continues at coordinate 1,072 of DATLWY010000078.1, forward strand.
TTTAAGTCCTACCGGCCAACAGTCTTGAGGTAACTTCAAGAGACTTTCTAACAATACGGTGCATTGTTTTTCCAAAGACATATCCACATTAAAACCACGTTTGCTTAACCATGTCTGGTAATAATCATTTGTCAGTAATCGCTCAAAATCTTGAACGAGCAGAGCTTCTCCCACATCCTGCTTCAGCATTGCGATGGTTTCCGGTATTTGGCATAACGCATCTAAATCAATCGCGTCTATGTTTCCATCAACACCAACCCCTAAGCTCGCTTGCAACGCATAAGTTTGGTCATTCGGTATTTCAAGCAATAAAAGTCGTGTGGGTGTCACCGCTCCTTCTCCGAATAAGCGGCTCAATTGATAAATCGCTTGTTCGACTAGGCTATATTTCGGATCTTGCTTAAAAAAGACATTACCTACACGTCCTACATGGCTATTCCCAGTCTTATTGATTCTATGTAACATGTCTCTTGCGGTTTTTAGGCTGATACCATAGGGTTTTTCTAAGCCATAAAGCGTAGCTTCCGGTTGCGAAGTATCCAATAGTTCAGTTACACCAGGCATCGCTTTGATATCGGCTATCAAACGTTCTGCATGCTTATCTTGCAAAAGCGGGTTATCAAATAGCGCATCTTGAGCTTTTGAATAAAAGTTTTTTGAATTTTCGAGCTGGGTTAAGAAATAAGTCATTTTCATTGATAAATTTCTAAGGTCTAATAAATCAGGTGGAATGGAGAAGATTTGTTTAAATTCCTTTTGCAATGTTTGATAGGCTTCGTCTTGGGTTTTGTCTAAAGTTAAGGCTTTTATACGTTCTAATTGTTGGGTGACATATTCTCTTTCAAGGTCATATTGAAAATCCGACAAAAGCTTTTGATAATAAGAAGACGTATCCTGAGGTTTTGCTTGGATGAGACAAAGCGGATATCCATATTCTTGATTGGCATTTTTAATATCAGTCAGATAGCCTGGCCTATCATCTACGAAAATGACTTTAAACGTCGAATATAACAGTACATTACGTTGCACTTCAATAAAATATCGATATAAACCGCCTTTGTCTCCAACTTTTAATCCAGTAATGTGCGCTTTTTCAACGAGACTCTTTTCCTTTTCACAATCCGCTTGATAAGCTTGAGCCGCATTTCCTATCCGAAAGTCCTCTCCTTCCACTACCCGCATTTCATACGGCTTAATGACTTTTTCGTAATAAGCGCCAATGCCTTGTTTAAACACAACATCCAAAGAGGTTATGACCCCCTGCACCTTAAACCCTTGCTGTTCTAAATATTGAATTAATTTTAATCGAGAAGGCGTTGCAACAACTTCATCTTGCAAATTACGGCTAACACTTGCCAGGTCAAAAGAAGTCAAGAGATAGAGTTCTGTGCATTGACAATTTTTTAAGGCAGCAAATAAAACATCGTTATATCGGTAGCCACCATCTTTTTGGCCGTAGAGTGCGTTACTGATGACACACGTTTCATCCACATCCAAGAATACGGTCACTTTTGGCATTAACCCATCTCCCGCATTTTTTTGTGCAAATATGCGACCTGCTTAAAGCGTCACTGTAGCCGTTGTCCTGTCATTGGCAGGAGATGTTACATGAGCATTCTCAGGTGTTGCATCGGTGTCGACAGTTGGTGTTGGGGCAGTAACAGTCGGCATTAAGGCTGCAGCAACAGCACGCCCCCGCGCCTCACTGTTAAAATCAAAAAGTAATTTTTGTCCGGGTTGTTCCACTCGTTCAGTAGACGGTTCTTCAAACTCGACAGCCAAGGCGGGAACATTGAGAATCCCGGAAATCGATTGACTTGATGTGCTGGAAGCCTTATTGTCAACCCCCAGCACCGGTGCGCTTGGCTCGACTGTCACTGAGCGGCTATTAGAAGGGTTTAAACCGGGTACCCTCGCTAAATTATTTAAGCCTTCAATCACCGGGATTGCTAAACAATAAGCAATATTTGAATCTAAAGAGATATGATTGCTTTTAGTCATTTTGAGTAAATGGTCTGTTTGTTGAGGATTAAGCCAGATGCCATGTTTAAAAAATGAATGTGCAACACCTTGTCGCGCATATTTTATCGCCAGCATAAGAGGATGATTATTGTCTGTCATTCGCATTGCTCTCCCTGCACCAAAGGTGAGTAAAAAATTTACTACTCCTTCTTGCCCTTCGCGTGCCGCATAATGTAAAGGCGTCATTCTGCCATCCGCTTCCACTTCTAAATCTAATAAATTTAATGCTTTTCCTGTTTGCAACTTACCTACTATCCATTGCACGGCGGTCACATTACCAAAAGTAGCAGCAACATGTAAAAGCGTTTTTTTATTTCTCGTATTCTTCAGTTCTAAAATGTTCGTAATCTTATCGGGTAAGGGTTGTTTACGTAAGGTTTCTAAAAGTTCTGGCGTCATTTGAGATTCGTTTTCAACCGCAAGATGTATAGCATAATTTCCTTCAGCATCAGTCAATGCGAATGCCTGAATACCTCGGACAAGTAACTCTTGAACTAGTGGTAGATTCCCGCTCCAGCAAGTATATTGAAACAAGTTAAACCCAGCGCTATCAACTGTTATAAAATCCTTTAAATCACCATTCGTCATTTTTAATAATGCTGTAATGGCTGTATTAAAAGTCTCCAAATTACATTCATCGTCATCTATTTGAGTTTGTACTTTAGAACGCAGTGCTCTTAATTCATTACACTGAGCAGCAAGATCTGCAAGCCGGAAACTGGTGTTATCCCATCTTTGTTTATACTGTTCAGCTTTTGCAGACTGTTGGGCTTTTCGTTTTTGCAATTGTGATCGTAACTTATCTACCTCTTTAAAGGATCTCACCTGAAATGTATTAAACTCTTTTAATTCCGACTGCATCGCATCTTGAATTTTTACTCTAAATTGTTTTGATACGTTAACAAGTTCCATTTTTGTGAGTTGATGACCATCGCTACCGGATAACCACCCCTGTCGATTTAACATCCAATTGGTAACCATATCTTGGAGATACCTATTGTAAGCGGCTGCTAATTCCCTTTGATAAAGTTGATTAATTGTACCCGCATTAAAATTAGCCCCGTTACCACAATGCTCCTCAAGAATGGCCCATTGAACCTCCAATAATACTTTACAGCATTCTGCTACTCTGAGTTCTAAAAAAATTTTAGATTCTTTAAGCTCCGCATCTTCTTTAGACATCTGAGCAATCGCCCGGAGCATCATAGCGGTTATTCGATTATTTAATCCACGCTGCATCTGAAGCAAACGTTCGTTTTTGACTGAAGATCCCTTAGAGGACGTTGAAAAATTTTTGTGCGAGGACAAAATATCTGAAACACTGACAGGCCGGGAAACAGCAGCCCCACCTTCAAAAATTCTATAGTTTGATAGCACTGTTTGTGTAAAATCCTCACGCGTTTTTTGTTCTGCCATTTCACTGACTGCAAGCCGTGCTTTTTCTGCTTCCTGGCGGGTTTGAATAACCATCGCTCCCATTTCATTTCGGATTTTTTCTTGTTCTTCTCGCTCCTTTTGAAGCTTCTCATGGTGTTTATCTGCTTGTTTCAACCTGTCCTCTATTAATGTTTTAATATCCTTCTGGATCTCGCCTTTATACGGGCTGGGACCACACTGATTTAAATTAAATGGAACCTCCCCTATTCTAAGATAAACCCCCTCGTCACAAGTCAGCACCGTCATTTCTAAATACGCTTCCCTTAAGAGAATCAGATCCGCTTTAATCGCGCTTATTTCAGGGATAGCATTTATTTTATTTTCAAATAACCACATATCTGCTACTAACAAGGCATTGTAATTATTACATTCAAAAGGGGGGGCTTTTAATAAACCCTCGAGAACGGATTGATCACCGGCTATGCAAGTCAAGAATGATTGCCAATAATTACGAACAACTCTGGGCACACTAAGAGACTCTACTAGCCCTTTTCCTAACTCTGGATGTTCTTTGAAAACTTGGACAACTTGTTCCATTGTTGTTTTTGAGTCACTGATGCTCAGTTGCAGCCACTCAATTTTTTTAGATCTTTCTACAGAAGCAGACTCTAAAATATTATCCGCATACCCCGTGATGTTTCCAAAAAGCGTTGCTCGTTGTAATGCATTTAATGGCATGAAAAACCTCCTGGAAACTATTGGCGATGTATCTTCAGTTGCGCAGCGTTAATGTTCAGACTGCACGTCTAAAAAATGTATGGATTGTAGCAAGCAGTATAATCTTCATTAACCTGCAATCAAATTTTTCAAGCTGTAACGCTTTGTCGTATAAGAGATTGCCCCTGCTCTAATTTTGTTAATCGAGTTCCTACTGTTGTTAACTGTTCTCCCTGATGTTTCTGCTCGCGTTTTATCTCTTGCATCCACGTAAGCTGCTGTCCGCCGGGAGTATCTTCGTTGGCTGCTTTGTTGTCTGAAAAGTCGCTGAGTATCCCTAGCTCAATTGAAGTGGTATTCTTTGTAGAAATACCTCTCTTCCGCTTATTTTGCCAAGTAAACGCATCCTGTGCAATGGCTCCCGCTGCATCTTCGATGTCTTGAGGTGTAGCCTCTGCCCTAAAAAAGCGTGTGCAACTTTTCAAAGAAAATTTCTTATGTTTACGTAAGCTGTGTTGGCGGGTTTGTCTTGCAATTTCATTGAGAAACGCTTCCTTCTCGCCGGGCTTCATCCCAGTATTCAAAGCAAGGTTAGCATTTTTCCCTTGTAGCTCTGAAACGATTTTCGTAATAGCTATCATATATGCGTTGTTATCCGCTTCAGTTCGTTGTCTTAAACACCCTGTTGTATTTATAGCATTAAAAATTTTGTTAGCAATAGGATAAATCACTTCTTGTTTAAAAATTTTGTCAGCCTCGGATGTACCTTCCTCTAACAGCATTTTCTTGAATCGGTCATTTTCTTTTTTCTTGCGATACCAGCTAAACCCCAAAGTGGCCGCTACTATTGCGCCCAGCCCTATTACACTGCCAACAACAGCACCGGTGTAATTGGTAGGATCTGTCAGGACACTGTCTGTGTTTGTGAGAGATGCCAGGGTAATTGAAGCGGGACGGTCTGTACTACTCAATACGTCATCGCGGACACTCATATTATAAGCAGGCAACAAATTATTTTCTGGAACAAAGCGAATTTCACCATTGAATAGCCTTTGTTGCGAAAATACAGTAATACAAGTCCCAGGTAATATTGTTGTGTCAAAGCACCCGTTTTTAACGCCACTCGCCGTGAAGACTAAATTCCCTAAAGATGTTTCTTGGTCGGTGGCACTTAATTCTGCGGGTGTCAAAATAACAGGTTGAGCACCGGTAACTGTTAATTGATTAGCCGTAATCGAAGGCGCGCTGTTAAAATTAACATCAGCGACAGCAGCCGATGTTTGAGAACATTGATTTTCAACCGACACACTGTAACTAGGCGCATTAGGAGTGGCATCTGATCTAAAAGCGATTTCATTAGCAGTCACTTGACTTTGATTAAATTGAGTAATATTTTGAGTCGTGTTCACCCTGATAAACGCACCACCTTTAACATTGCTTACTTTAAATTTCAGATCCTCTGAAAGAGCGTTAAGGTTAGGGTTAATTGCATCGAGCATATTGTCATTAAGAACGACTGTTTGCCCTTGATTAAGGGCTAATGTGTTGATCTTTAATATAGGTGCATAGCTAAAATAGATGCCTGCAAAATCTGAAGACGTTGTAATCCTATTGCCGCTAATTGTGAATCTAAAACTGGGAGGATTGGGAGAGCCATCATGCACAAACCGAATACCTCCACTATTTATTTCTGCTTGGGTGAAACTGAATATTGCTACCCTTGGGGCGTTGGCACGTTCAAATCGACCATATTGAAGGTTGTTAATAGAAAAAATTAATGGATCTGATGAATTAGCACCAGGATGAATAGCACTTAGCATGTTAGAAGTGACTGTCTTGGTTTGACCTTGGCAAATATCAAAATGATTCTGATCCAATACAGGCGTTGTATCAAAATCAAATCTAACAGGTGTTGGGCCAACGTAAGCGCCTCTTAGAAACATCGTAAAGCTACATTGAGGCGGATTAATGCTATTAAATGTTATGAAGTATACGCCTCCATTCAAAATCTGAGCTTGGGAAAAGCTGGAGGGTGGCGAGAAAACACCATATGAACAGTTTGTAAGGGTAAAAACGATTTCATCATCAATTGTTGGATTATCTGGATTTGTTCCCGAGAACATCGCACTCGATACTAGAATAGTTTGACCTTGGTTAATAGATATATTATTGTTAACGATGCTTGGGAGTTGATTAATAAAAGTCACGTTGGCACGAGCTGGTGTAGTAGCTGCAAAAGTATGTTTTGCCGTCACTGAATAATCAACTGCCAACTCGCTACCATCGTGGATAAATTTAATACCGCCTGCCGTTACACGTTGCGCACTAAAGGTAGTAATCGCAATGCCGGGCTGATCCGTATCCTCAAATTGGCCATGCTCAAGTTCAGTAATTGTGTATTGAGTATACTCAGAGTTATGAGGCACGGAAGCATTAAGATCACTCAGCGTCAAAGTGTGTAACCCTCCCGCTGCAATGGTTAGCTGATTATTTATCAACTGAATACTGTCCCCATAAACAAGATAGCTAGAGCCGGCACCCAGTCTATCGTACGGAGAAGCCCCTTTCGCTCCAGTCATGACATCACTTAACCCATCACCATTAACATCTCCTAAACCCGCAACAGAAAAACCGTTATTTCCATTCACTACCCCTCCCCGTAGAATAAGGACATTGCTGCTTGGTACAGATAGCTCTACCGTTGTATTCGCAGTTCCGTTAGTACCAAACCTAATGTAAGTAGTACCGACCAGCAATACCCCATTTAAGGTAGTGGAAGGTGCGCCGATCATAAAATCCTTTAGGCCATCTCCATTAATATCGCCCGCAATCGCAACACATCTACCACTAGCGTCACCCAGTTTCTCACCATTAATCCTAAAGCCTTTAGCATCATCTTGCAGCCTGTTCAATAAAAATGTTGCATTAAAATTTGCGGATGTTCCATAGAGCACGTAAGTTACACCAGCACTATCTCGGCCAGCGGGATCAGCACCAGCGGCTCCAATCAGGATCTCGTTACGGCCATCGCCATTAATATCACCCGCCGCAACAGAAATGCCAGTCTGATCATCAACTGCTATCCCATGTAACTGAAATCCATTAGTACCGTTCAATGCAGAAGATAAGTTGACGGTTGCAGAAAAACCCGTACCCATGCCAAAAATGACAGAGATTAAGCCAGCCTTAGGGGGGAGGCTCGCAATAGCAGGTGCCCCGATAATGAGATCACTGAATCCATCACCATTAAAATCACCCATCGCAACAGAATAACCACTCCGACTATAGTCCGCTCCAATATTAAATCTAGAACCCTTAATGCCATTTAGTGTAGCTAGTTGAAAGGGTGTAACAAAGGTTTGGTTATTCCCATAAACGAGGTATGCTGAACCCGGAAAAATAAGTCCGCCAGGATTAGCATCAGGCGCCCCTATCAGAAGGTCGCTGAAACCATCACGATTAACATCACCCATCACAACAGAATAACCCGTACGATCACCACCCGATACACCGTAGATTACAAAGCCATTATTACCGTTTAGCGTAGCCAACGAGAATGTCGCATTAAATCCTGTGCGTGTTCCATAGATTACATAGACTTTGCCAGGACCACCCCCATTGGCATCGGCAAAAGGCGCTGCAACTACAAGATCGCTTATGCCATCTCTATTAAAATCACCCGCGGCAATAGAAAATCCAATACTATCACCAGGTGATTCGCCAACGATTATAAAACCATTATTACCATCTGGTGGCGTAGACAAATCTACTGCCGAATTAAAGCCCGTACGCACGCCAAAAAATACATTAACTACACCGGCATTACTCAAAGCATTAATCGCTCCGATCGCGAAATCGCTTAAATCATCACCATTAATATCACCTACACCTGCAACAGTACTACCACTCTGGTCATTGCTCAATACGCCATTAAACGCAGAACCGATAACACCATCGAGAGTCGGAAGGTCTACAGGAGGATAAATTGTAGATGCTCTGAGCGGCGTAAAAAAACTAGAAAAAGTAGAAAGAATCGTGAGTGTTCTAAACATGAGAAATTCCTTTTTATTAGTTAACAGAAGTCGACATAGCTCCTACCGAGGTTGTGGAGGTCGAAGCTGAAGAGACGTTGGATTGCTGTTCTTTGTACTGCTGTACAAAATCAATAGGCTGTAAATAAACCATTCCGAATCCACCTTGATTCACTAAATGGCTAACCTCCGCGCAAGCATAAGGATAAAGTTGATTCATACAAAAACCATTAAGTACAAATTTTTCATTTTCAGGCGTAAATCCTGTCGAAGCATAACGGCCTGCTTGTTGCAACTGTACTTGCCAAAGCAATGCACCATTGTGTTTAGCCGTAACTTGTAATGTTAAAACGACTTCATGCGTATTGTCTGTCGGGGATTGGGGGTAAACATTTGCATGGATCTGTAAATCAATGACGGGTTGTGCTACCGCAATTTCAGGGGCTGTGACGTTTGCTGCTTCAAATGAACTGCTTTTAGTATAAATGCGGTGA
>DATLWY010000079.1:0-3713 GCA_035576045.1 Gammaproteobacteria bacterium
AATCGACTGGGTTGGAAAATTTTCCTGTAATGCGGCCTCTAATCGCTCAGTACCCATCCCGACAGGTTTGGGATTTTTTGTTTTACAACAGGGACATGCTGTATACAGAGGTATTGTCAATTCGCAGTGATGACATTGTAGAGTTTCCGAACGCTGGTGTAGCGTCAATTTTGCATCACAATTCTTACAGATTGCTACCCAATCACATGCAAAACACATTAACACAGGCGCATAGCCACGCCGGTTCAAAAAGAGTAAGACTTGACCTTTATTTGTAAGGTGTTCTCGCATGGTGACAATCAGTTCGGAAGATAATCCTTCTACACATTTTTTATGACGAACATCTAAAATTTGTAGGGTTGGTAAAATGGCGTTACCTGCGCGATACGGTAAAGAAAGCGGATGAAAACGTCCTGAATGGATATTATGCACTGTTTCAAGCGAAGCTGTTGCACTTCCTAAAACAACGGGACAGTGTTCGAGTGATCCGCGCAAAATAAGCAAGTCGCGTGCATGGTATCGAAAGCCTTCTTGTTGTTTAAACGAGGCATCATGTTCTTCATCGATAATAAAAACGCCCGGATTTTTGAGTGGCACAAATGCGGCTAAGCGCGTGCCAATCACGATGGGTGCTGCACCTGTCCTAGCATTTTCAAAAGCCAAAAAACGTTGTTTGTCGGTTAAAGAGGAATTTAAAGCAGCAATAGGGACAGAGAATCGTTCTTGAAAGCGCGACAATAATTGTGGGGTTAATCCGATTTCAGGCACGAGCAATAAAGCCTGTTTTCCCGCTTGCAAAGCTTCTGCAACCACACGAATATAGACTTCTGTTTTACCACTACCCGTCACGCCATCGAGTACAAATGTTTTAAATTGTCCAAAATGGTGTGTAATGCTATTGACTGCTTTTTCTTGAGCGGGATTCAGCGCTAAATCAGGAGATATCCTAGAGATGAGAGGAGAGATAGATTCTTTTTTAGGTTTTTTGTGAGGTTGTTTTTCTGTATTGCGTGTTATTTCTTTAGGTTCTTGCCGAAGCCTTTTGGGTATCGCTATTTCAAAAACCTCACCTAAGGCGCCTTGATAATATCGGCTCGCCCATTGAATAAGCGATAAAATTGTTTTTGGGAAAAGGGGTTCTTTATCTAAGCAAGCTTGTACGCGTTTAAGCTTTTCAATGGGATGATCCGTGTGATCTGTGACTTCTACAATGATCCCCACTGTTTTTCGACGTCCGAAAGGAACGAGGACACGCATCCCGGGTTCTAATTTTAATGCATGAGGTTCTATGGGTGGCAAATAATCAAATAATTGTCGCAAGGGCACGGGAATCGCGATGCGGAGGATAATATTCACTCAATCAAGATTCTCGATGTCTACCTTTGAATGATTGGGGTAGGGGGTTGCGGTACGTGGCGTACGGGGTTCACTTTTATTGAAGGGGCGGCGCAGAAATCGAATGACACGACGTTCTCGGGGTTGTTCACCTTGCGCTGTATTATAGTTATAGTTACCCGTTCTTTCTGTCGGGGTTGAAGGATAAAATGACTGCGGTTGAAATGGGGATTGATGCTGAGTGTAATCAGATTGAAAGACGGGCGCTTGTTCTCTATTGAGCCGACTTTCTTCCGTTTCTTCAAATAGTTGTATGGATTCTTCTGTACCGCGTCTACGGGTAGAGAGCCCGCGTATAATAACCGTTTTCTGACATCGACCTTGCTGAATAATGAGAGTTGCGCCAAGCTCTATTGCTCGACTGGGTTTGGCGCGTTCGCCATTGTAAAAGACTTTCCCTTTTTCCACTGCCAGCCTTGCGACCGCACGGGTTTTAAAAAACCGGGCTGCCCATAGCCATTTATCTAAGCGTACAATGAGCTCGCGTACATCATCCGATGATGGTGGCAATCCATTCTCAAAGACGTAATCATCTGAAAAAAATTCGAATTTCTGATCCATTCTGGTTAACACTATTGCAGTAGATTTGGATTTGCATCATAGCAGAACCCATTGAAAATTGGCAGCACGAATTAAATATTTTTAATCAATTAATCCAGATGATAGACTAGATAAATATGTTATATCGAGATTGGATCCCCAAAATATTATCCGTGGCGCTTGAGGCCGCAGAGGCTATTGTCGATATTTATGATCGCAATGCCTATCAGGTAAAAGAAAAGTTAGATACTTCACCTGTGACAGAAGCGGATTTGTGTGCTCATCAAATTATTCAGAAAGGGTTATTTTCTATTGATCCGACGTTGCCATTGCTCTCTGAAGAAGGCGATACGATCCCTGATGAGATCCGTTCGCGTTGGTCTCGTTACTGGCTCGTCGATCCCTTAGATGGTACGCGTGAATTTATTAAAGGCAGCGGAGAGTTCACCGTCAATATCGCCTTAATCGAGAATCACTCGCCGGTGTTGGGGGTTGTGGTTGTTCCGGTACACCGACATGCCTATTGGGCTATTCAGGGTGAAGGTGCTTATGCCAAATTGGCGGCTGCCGATCCTGTACGCATTCATACCAATCGCTTTCCCAAAAGTCCTTTGAAAGTGGCAGCGAGTCGACGATTAAACCAAAATACAAAACCCGATTGGGGGGCACTCATGAACAGACTGAACCAACCCGAGTTGGTATATTGCGGCAGCGCTTGGAAAATTTGTTTGGTTGCAACAGGGGAAGTTGATCTCTATCCGCAATTTGGCCCGACAAGCGAATGGGATACGGCAGCGGGTCAGTGTATTTTAGAAGCTGCGGGTGGACAGCTCGTTGATTTTGCAGGTAGGCCATTACAATATAACGTAAAGCCCACCCTAGAAAATCCAGCATTTTTTGCTGTCTCGGATAGTGGACTTATCCCGATTTGCTGTGGATAAACTAGGTTGACCTTCAAAAAAAACAATCACTTGTCAGAGATTTCGAGGTCAATAGAGATAAATAAAACGCGAGAGGCCGAGCGAAGCGTTTGTTTACCTTGTGGATAACTCTGTGTATAACCTAAATATTATATTTGTTGTCTAACCCAAGCTATAAAACGTAAAAAAGCGCTACATAAAAGAGCCATTTTTTATCTACATGATTTTTAAGGTAAATTTTTAATAAATTCCGTACCTTAACATTTTTTACCCGACTAACATGGGTTGGATAACGACCGTTTAATGCGCTCTATAGCTTGTGAATAACTTTTGTTATCCAGTCTAATAAAATTTTGGGTAATCAAATAACTTTAAATTATAAGTTATCGCTGCATCTCGCTTTTATCTAAAATATCTGTGGATAACTTTGTGGATAGTTTTTGCAGTGCCGAGCGTCTTACTGGGTTGGGATAGAAATAGACAATATCTGCTTCAAATCTTTTGCCATGGCTTCTGGGTTATAAGGTGGTGAAAAGACAGCGTGTAAGCGGCCTTGTGGGTTGATAAGCAAAAGTGTGGCGCTATGATCAATCATCTTAGGTTGGGTGGGGTCATTTGCCTTAGGATCTTGCCAACTGTAAATTCCACACGCCTTAGCCAGTTTTTGTATTACAGCTTCTTCTCCGGTTAAGCCTTTAAATTCAGGATTAAAGCGCTCTAAAAAATCTCTCAGGATCTGAACCGTATCACTTTCAGGATCTAAACTTACAAATACAAAATGAAGATCCTTCGGCGTTTCTTTCCAAAGCTCGGTAATTTTTATTAATGTTTTGGGGCAAATTTCTGGGCATTGCGCAT
>DATLWY010000080.1:0-23434 GCA_035576045.1 Gammaproteobacteria bacterium
GGATAAAAATAAAAAAAATGCGAAAAAAAGAGCTGATTAAATGCGCGAAGATTTAATTTACGGGATCCATGCGATACAGCAGTTATTGAATTCAAAACCCGAGCAATTTTTAGAGCTGCATATCCAGGATACACACGATAATAAATCGCTTTTAGCACTGGTTTCTACCGCAAAAAGTTTGGGTGTGAATGTAAGTGGCATTTCTAAAAAACAATTAGATCAATGGTTGCCCGAACGGAATCATCAGGGAGTTGCGGCTAAAGTGCGTTTGCAATCGTTATTAACGGAAGATGATTTTTCGACATTAATAGATGCTTGTGAAAAACCACCGTTGTTTTTAATTTTAGATGGCGTACAAGATCCGCATAATTTGGGGGCTTGTCTTCGCACAGCAGATGCTGTAGGCGTGACGGCCGTTGTTATACCCAAAGATCGCTCTGCGAGTTTAACGCCTGTTGTACGGAAAGTTGCAAGTGGTGCGGCCGAAACGGTTCCAGTGGTTCAAGTAACCAATTTAGTTCGTGCGATAGAAATGCTTAAAAAGCTAGGGGTTTGGATTATGGGCACATCCCTGCAAACAACCCAATCCTTGTATCAAGTCGATTTAAAGGGTTCTGTTGCGATTGTGCTCGGTGCAGAAGGCACAGGTCTTCGGCGTTTAACCGAAGAACATTGCGATATCTTAATGCAAATTCCCATGATAGGGGTAGTCGAGAGCTTAAATGTCTCAGTCGCTGCGGGTGTTTGCTTATATGAAGCTACCCGACAGCGCCTAAACAAATAGATTACATTAATACCCTTTTATTTCAATCGTATCGTCCCAATGCCACTAATGATGCCAAATACCGATAAAAGCCATACTATAACCGCTATAACAACAACAGCATTTAGAATGGATTTGATGGAACTTGCCATCGGTATATACGTATTAATTAAGCCAAGTAAAACGCCAACAATAATTAGCACGACAAGGATTGAAAACAATGACATATAAAATTCTCCTGATTAAATGACAATTTAATCATCATGGGTGACGGCACCTTAAAAGTAGCTAATAGCAACAACGCTGTCAAGTCCCTGCAATGCAAGCTTGAGAACTCAAGTTGCTCAGAAAACGGTTTTTCCATTTAAACAGACAGAAATGCCATCAAAATCGGTTATTCGTGTTCACTTATTAATAAGTCAGAAATTGTCTATCCCAAAGTCAAAAACTTAGGTAGAATAGTGAATTAGGCGGACTTTGGCTTTTCGCAAAGAGGAACACATGTATAGTCATGATCTAAAAATTGCAGTATTTGATCCAGAAATCTGGACGGCCATCAGTGGCGAGCAACATCGGGAAGAAGATCATATTGAACTGATTGCCTCAGAAAACTTTGTCAGCCCCTGTGTTTTAGAAGCGCAAGGTTCTGTGCTTACCAACAAATATGCCGAAGGGTACCCGCATAAACGCTATTATGGTGGGTGTGAATATGTCGATATTGCCGAAGAATTAGCCCTTGCACGCGTAAAAGAATTATTTGGTGCGGCCTATGCTAACGTGCAGCCACATTCAGGCTCCCAGGCCAATGCTGTTGTCTTTATGGCCTTGCTTAATCCAGGCGATACTATTTTAGGCATGGGCCTCGCTCATGGAGGGCACCTTACGCATGGCGCCTCCGTTAATTTTTCAGGGAAGCTTTATCATGCCGTGCAATATGGCACGGATGTGAATACCGGCCTAATCGATTACAATGAAGTCGAAAAATTGGCGCTAGAACACCGTCCCAAATTAATTATTGCGGGCTTTTCGGCGTATTCGCGTATTGTGGATTGGGTACGGTTTAGAGAGATTGCCGATAAAGTTGGCGCTTATTTGATGGTCGATATGGCGCATGTGGCAGGCCTTGTCGCTGCTGGCTTATATCCTTCTCCTGTGAATATTGCTGATGTGACCACTTCAACAACACATAAAACATTACGCGGACCCAGAGGCGGGCTTATTTTAGCGCGTAGCAATCCTGACATTGAGAAAAAATTGAATTCGGCGCTGTTTCCCGGTTTGCAGGGCGGCCCTTTAATGCATGTAATTGCAGCGAAAGCCATTGCTTTTAAAGAAGCGCTTGCACCAGAATTTAAAACCTATCAAAAACAAGTGATTGCCAATGCCCGGTTGTTTGCAGATGGATTGGTGCAACGGGGTTTTAAAATTGTTTCGGGCGGAACAGATAACCATTTATTTTTAGTCGATTTAAGTGATCGCGATTTTACAGGCTTCGATGCGGAGAAAATATTAGGGAATGCACATATTACGCTGAACAAAAATGCCGTTCCGAATGATCCACGTTCTCCTTTTTTGACCAGCGGCATTAGAATTGGAACGCCAGCGGTTACGACCCGCGGTTTTAAAGAACCCGAGATTACGGCGTTAATATCCTGGACGGCAGATGTCTTAAATCATTTAAAAGACGTAGCCGTTATCCAAAAAGTAAAATCAGCAGTTTTGGATCTGTGCAAACGTTTTCCGGTGTATCAATAAATGCAGTGTCCTTTTTGTCGGGTAGACGAAACAAAAGTCATAGATTCTCGATTGGTTGGAGAAGGCGAGCAAGTGCGGCGAAGGCGCGAATGCATTAGTTGTGGAGAACGCTTTACAACTTACGAGACCATTGAATTATCTTTAACACGCGTCTTAAAGCGCGATGGCAGTTGTGTACAATTTCGAGAAGAAAAATTACGTGCGGGTATTTTACGCGCATTAGAAAAAAGACCTGTGCGAACCGAACAAGTTGATGCTGCGGTTAGTCGCTTATTAAAACGGTTACGGGCTTCAGGCGAGCGAGAAATTGAAACGCGCGTGATTGGGGAATGGGTGATGGCGGAGCTACGGGCATTGGATGAAATTGCTTATGTTCGATTCGCCTCTGTGTATCGTCGCTTTCAAGATATTGATGAATTTCAAACAGAGATAGACCGTTTAAAAGAAAAAAGTGATATTTATGACTAAAAAACCTTCCTTTACAGGGCGCAGAAAAGCACGTCGTTATGCCTTGCAGGCGTTATATGGCTGGGTGCTGTCTGAAAATGCATTGTCAGATATTGAAACCCATTTTTTAGTGGAACATGCCGCAGAAGGATTCGATAGAGAATATTTTCAGATGTTACTGCATGAAGTTCCTCGGCATATAGAAATTTTAGAAACAACGATGTCACCTTATTTAAGTCGAGAATTTGCAGATTTGGATCCTATTGAATTAACCATCTTACGTATTTCTATTTATGAATTAAAAGAACGGCTTGATATTCCGTATCGCGTGGTGATTAATGAAGGCTTGGAGTTAGCTAAAGCTTTTGGTTCTGCGGATAGTCATAAATTTGTTAACGGTGTATTAGATAAAGTCGCACGCGAATTAAGAAAAACCGAAATTCAATAACTTTCACCCAACCCGCTACGTTCAAACATTGGCTCACTTAAAGAGAAACTTATTTTGTGCTCATTTCAGGGCGCGTAGCACTAAGGGAAGCGGCGGATGAAGGCAAAATTAATATTGCATCAGACACGGGTCTCAAAGCAGACCAGATATAATCATCTTCGTCACTGCCACCCGGGTGGTTAATAACAGCGTTATTGATGTACAAAGTCGAAGAACCGCCCCCATCCAAATTGAGCGCATACTCACATTTTAAGTCTTTCATAAAGGTGGCCAATTCTGCAATTGTCATACCTGGGCTACCCGTTAGCGCACTTTGTTCTACAACTGCAAATATCCAGTGTCCATTATTTAAAACACCGACCGCAGTACGGGCATAACGATCGGTAATAAAAGGTGAACGCAATCGTTCCATAGAATGATCTTGCACAATTTTGCCATGGTACAAAAGTATGGGCGACCCGCCCAAGACGTTATCCACCATTTGCCAAGCAAGATAATGTTCTTTTTTTGCAAAATGCGGAATAATTTCGATATTGACTGTTGCTAAGTTCCCAACATCAATGGGGTGATTAGGATATTTCGCATAAGGGCCGATTGCAAAAACATAACCGCCTTTTGGAATGGCGATTTTGCCGGAGGATTGTATGCCTATAATGCGATTATTTTGAATGATAATATTTGTCCCGTCTGGTACGGAATCTGTTTTGGATCCATAAACGTCAGTGTATAAAATAGATTTGTTTGCAATCCCCGGTTGGTTAACCGCATGTACCGGAAATTGTTTATGGTTTAGAAAGACATTTGTTTTCGTTTGAATGCGATCAACCAGCGTCGTATGCAGTTGATTAGACCAACCAATAGCTCCCCGGGAACGGTAAGCTATGCCATACCATTGACCGTGTATTTTAAGAATACCTGCTGGCAATCCATCGACCCATTCACCGCTCTTAAAAAAACCACCATTAATGGCGGCGATGGCTTTATAGCGTTTTGCAATAGCGCTAACTGGTTCACGGCCTAAAGCCTTTTCTTTTGCATGCGCAAGAATAATACTCAGTTTGGCGGGTTCAACTTCTATGAGGTGAACCGTCTGTTTCAGTGGGGTGATCGTTTTCCAATAACGCAAACCTTCTACGCGTCCCCCTGCAAAGGCAGTCGATAAAGCACCTAAGGCTAGCAGACTTATAGAAATAGCTTTGGTATATTTTTTCATAGGTCAGGTTCTTTAATTGATTCTGCGTTAGCAGAGTGTACACTAGAAGATAGGGAATGTTCTAGAGCAGAAGGAAGATTTATGAAAACAACCCGATTATTTAAAAACGTGATGAGCAACATAATCATGAGTACCTGTGTTGTCCTCATGGCCATCGACGCATGTGGTGCCAGCGAAGTGGATTCTATTGTGCAAGAAGCACGATTGAAAGCCACTGAAGGCGATTTAGAAGCGGCAACCGCTTTGTATCATGAAGCGATGAAAAATGATGGCGAGAATGCTGAAATTAGACACGAATTAGCAACGGTCTTGGTTAAAGCACATGTACGTGAGCCACAGGCGGATGCGGAACTAGAAGTGATAGAGATTATTGAAAAAGGCACAAAAGCCGCTGTGGATTAAAAAAACAATGGAATGTCAAAGCCCGTGAAAAGCGCCCAGCAAGTTGTATTTTCAAGACAGAAAGCTATTTTGTCTTTTGTATGTCTTTTTGCGGCTTGGATATTTTTTTTCATGCCAACTTTAGCATCCATTTTTGAAATAAAAAAGGCAGTATGGCTAACATTTTCTACTTATGGCATTGTTACCGTTAGCCTCTATTTTATTATCACTCGAATAAAAATCATCAAAACAACCGTATTTTATTCTAGCCAATTAGGGCTGTTGTGCCTATTTTTAATGGTTATTTTTTTTATTTTGGGACAAATTACTAACCTAAATTATGCAGAGCAAGCATCTGTCATGCTGATGTTGCCTGCTTTGGTGATGACTGCTTTTGGTCCTCTGTTGGTTCAAAACATTTTGTTTCCGTTGTTGTACTTAATGTTTATTATTCCATTGCAAGATGAAACATTAGGTGCGCGTCCACTCATTGCTGGGGTTGCGTGCTTGGTGTTGATTGCTTATCTCATCTATCAAAAATTTTTTAAACCGGAAGCCGAGGCTTTCGCTTATAAAACGCCTATGTGGATTTCGATTAACGCACGCTGGTTATTGCCAACGTTTATTGCATTTAGCATGTTGATGGTATCACCCTGGCTAGGTGAAAATATTCGATCGTTTTATCCTACCAAAAACAGAGAAATTGCTTTGCGGGCGCCGTTAGGAAAGCATGGCTGGACAGGTCCTTATTCCGTACGCAATCCAGCCTGGACAGCTTTATACAAGGGTGCCTCTGCAACCTTGGAAGGACAATATTTTAGCGAGACGGGCAAAAATAGTATTTATTTATATACAGCCTATTTCCATTCGGATAGAGAATTTTCAGACATGCTGATGCATTCAAATGTCATTTATGATCCTAGTTTATGGAAGCAAGTGAGTTTTGGGAGCACTAACGTAAAACTAGAGGATAATCAATCAGCAAACGTTTTTTCAGTTACTTTAGAATCCGCAGGCGTTTTTCGCGTCGTCTGGTATTGGTATTATGTGGCAGGGGTGAGTACCACAGATCTGGCATTAGCGGCATTTTTAGATAAAATACGTGTTATTGCAAAACACGCGCAAGGTTCGGGCGTTATTGCCATTTCGACAACTTATACAACCGATCCAAGAGAAGCCACCGATCGTTTAAAATCTTTTTTAAGTGCTATGTACAATGGTCTTGATGCTTTAAAACGTCCCGAAATATTTTATACACGTGCTAACCAAGCCGGCACATAACATCCAGCCAATTTTAACGCTTTTTTATTTTCGGTACACTGTGGATCAAAGCTTTTTAAAAATAGCCAAAAATGTTCAGAGTGGTTTAAATGTTTGAGATGACATAATTCATGTAATAAGACATGCTTTGTAAGTGTTTTGGGTAAAAAAAGTAATTTATAATTTAAACTGATATTTTTTTTAGCATTGCAGCTACCCCAAAGGGTGGTTTGTCTGCGGATCGTTACGCGGTGATAGTGAAGCCCTGTTGCTAAGCTTAAGTTTTGTAACCAGGGTATTAAACAAGCATGAGCTTGTTTCATTAACCATTTTTTCAATGTTTTTAAACACAAGGGAATATTATCTGTATCGCCTTTCAATATTAAAATCTTTTCAGACAAATGATGTATTTTTAGCGTGATGCGTTGTGCCGAGGTGGGTTGGTAGCTTATCTGCCAGGTTTCATTTAATGCTAGACATTCAATTGTATGTGGCTTTTCAAGCAGAATCGTATTGGTTGTTGCATACCCTTGTTCATTGGATTGTATTTTCTGGAAAGGCGCTTTAAAGCGCACGAGCATTTTTTCTATCCAGCCTCGTTTTTCTTCAAGTAATTTTTCAATATTCAGTCTTTTTAATCTAGCGGGCACGACGATTTCTAAGCCTTGTGCAGGCGTAATTTGTAAAAATGTTCGTCGCGCACGCGGGCTCCGGCGAACATTATAGACAGGTGGCCAAAGCGCTGTTATATTGCGCGTATTCATACATTTTGAAATCAGTAAAATTTAATCTAACCACTTTATCAGGATAGAAGCGCTAAGGTCAATCTTGGGGCGAGAAGGCTGCTATCGCTTTTCAGATAATGATTTGGATTCGCGGCAAAACTCGCTTTACTCAAATATGCATTTACTCACCACAATAATTATCTGAAAAGCTATAAAGACACACAATATAAGTTATTTAATCAACAAATACATGTTTTTTTTTGCGATTTTGACTATCCGCATGTTAGTCTTGGCTACGTTATATATTATAGTGGTATTTATAAGTTAGGAGACTATATAACATGGCTCTGTTTGATTTATTAAGGCCAGCGCCGCACTTGCCGGAGATGGGCAATTCCGCGCAGGTGAAAGAATCGTACCAATATTGGCGGATGCGCATTTTTTATTCTACATATATTGGGTATTTATTTTATTATTTCACGCGCAAAATTTTTTCTTCTCTAACGCCTTTTTTGGTGAGTGATCTAGGGTTAACAAAAAGTGATATTGGAAAATTGTTAACCATTGGCGCTATTACCTACGCCATTAGTAAATTTACCAGCGCCATTTTAGCCGATCGTTCTAATCCACGTTATTTTATGGCGATAGGATTAATTTTAACAGCGCTCTTTAATGTATTCTTTGGGTTTTCTTCGACGCTGGTTATGTTTAGTATTTTTTGGGGATTAAACAGTTGGTTTCAAGGATGGGGATGGCCTGCTTGTACGAAACAATTAACTTATTGGTTTAGTCATTCTGAGCGCGGCAGATGGTGGAGTATTTTGTGTACTTCACATACTGCGGGTTCGGTTATTATTTCAGTTATAGGCCCACTGGTAGCTTTATGGCTTGGCTGGCGCTGGGGTATGGTTATACCCAGTGTTTTTTGTTTGGCCATTGGATTATGGCTGTTAAATCGTTTAAGGGACGTTCCACAATCGTTGGGGCTACCACCGATTGAAAAATTTAATAATGAAGCCATACAAGAACAAAAAGATGATGCAACCATTTTATCCATTAAAGATATATTATTTAAACATGTTTTAAATAATAAATATGTTTGGATTTTGGCTATATCTTATTTTCTAGTTTATATCGTGCGTGAAGCCGTGGCTAACTGGGGATTTTTATATTTAGCAGAAGTTAAAGGTTATACACCTGTTGCATCGGGTATTTGCATTGCATTATTCGATATCGGTGGATTCGTTGGAGTGTTGCTGGCGGGTTGGGGATCAGATAAATGGTTTAATCAAAAGCGCATTCCCTTAATTGTATTAAGTTCTTTCGCATTAGTTTTTGCGATAGGTGGATTGTGGTATTTAGAGCCGCAACAAATTATTCTGACGTCATTTTGGGTAACGCTAGTCGGCGTATTAGTTTATATTCCTCAAATGTTGGTGGGCTTAGCAGCAGCGGAATGCGTTACTAAAAGTGCTGCGGGTACTGCGAATGGTTTTGCAGGGTTTTGCGCTTATCTAGGCGTAGCTGCGGCGGGTTATCCTTTAAGCGTCATTATTGAGACTTGGGGTTGGTATGGTTTTATTGCCACCTTGGCAATTTGCTCTGCGCTTTGCGTATTGATGTTACTACCCATTTGGTCGATGAAGGCGGGCATACACTCTGTCGAAAATAAAGAGACACCCGCCGTGCCTTTAGAGAAGCAGGTTCAGACCCAGAGACGAGCAACTGCTTAGTTTCTTTTATCGATTGGAATAAACGCGCGTTCTACAGGCCCCATATAGAGCTGGCGTGGCCGTCCTATTTTGAGATCGGGCTCGCCTAACATTTCGTTCCAATTAGCGATCCATCCCACTGTTCTTGCCATCGCAAAAATGACGGTAAACATATTCGTGGGAATGCCAATCGCTTTTAAAATCATCCCTGAATAGAAATCCACATTGGGATACAGTTTTTTCTCAATAAAGTAAGGATCTTGTAGCGCAATTTCTTCTAGTTTAAGTGCCAATTGAAACAACGGATTATCATGCATTTTTAAGGCTTGTAACACTTCGTAGCAGGTTTTCCGCATGACTTTTGCACGCGGATCAAAATTTTTGTATACTCGATGCCCAAAGCCCATCAATCTAAACGTGTCTTTTTTGTCTTTAGCACGTTCAAGATACATTGGGATCCGACTGATATCCCCAATTTCGTCTAGCATATTGATGACTGCTTCATTGGCGCCGCCGTGTGCAGGACCCCAAAGTGCTGCAATACCGGCAGAAATGCAGGCAAATGGATTAGCCCCTGAAGATCCTGCGAGACGCACTGTAGAAGTGGACGCATTTTGTTCATGATCTGCATGCAATGTAAAAATTCGATCCATTGCACGCACTAAAACAGGATCAACCGTACTAGGTTCAGAAGGTACAGAGAACATCATATGTAAGAAATTTTCTGTGTAACTTAAACTATTTATAGGGTATACGAATGGTTGGCCCAGCGAATATTTATAAGCCATGGCTGCAATGGTAGGCATTTTAGCAATTAAACGTAATGCGGCTAATTCTCTATGATTGATATTTTTGATATCCAGAGAATCATGATAGAAGGCGGATAAAGCGCCGACCGCACCGCACATAATAGCCATCGGATGAGAATCGCGTGGAAACCCATTAAAGAAACTACTAAATTGCTCATGAACCATGGTGTGATGTTGTATGTGGGTAATAAAATTGTCTTTTTGTGATTTGGTCGGTAGTTCACCATTTAAAAGTAGATAACAGACTTCAAGGTAATCGGATTCTTCTGCCAGCGCTGCAATTGGATACCCACGATGTAACAAAGTGCCCATATCGCCATCAATAAACGTAATTTTGGATTTACAGGCTGCAGTGGACTGAAACCCTGGATCAAAGGTAAATATGCCAACTCGATTGAGGCCCGTCACATCCACGACACTGGGTCCTAATGTGCCAGACAAGATAGGTAAGGAAATGGCCTCTTTCCCGGGTACATGAAATTCTGCCTTGTCATCAATCATATGGTATTCCCTATTCAGACAATATTTAAATACTACTCTATTATAGAAAAAATTAAAAAAATTCACAAAATTTGCATGAAATACTTCCGCGTTGGCAAGTTCTGGACTTAACTTATTTTTGTGCTAGACTGAAGCCATTAAGATAAGGCTATTGCGTGGGAGGAATTGTGATGAAGCGTTTTGTTTTTTTAGGTGTTGCACTTTTTTTAGGATTGCCTGTATTGGCGGATGGTGAGAATGTAGAAAACGCTCCTGTAAAAACGGCGAGTAGTGCCACAAACCCGAGTACCCGTGTGGCATCACAAATGCCAGAGAGTTCTTCCTCACAAGATACACCAGAAGAAAAGGCTTATAAATCGAAAATGATTAAAAAGTCCGATGAGATTGCTGCAAAAATTAAACAAATCCAAGCAATGGAGAAAGCCATTGAAGAGGAAACTTATCTGGCTTCTAAACCACCATTGGTTGCTCAGAAAGCCATTTTGGAAGAAGAGCTGCGTAGATTACAAATGGACAGAGATAAACTGCAAGCCGAAGAATCTGCAAGAAAAATGACACAAGATCTTAAAAACAATACATCGCGTTCGCCATAGCCATCAACTGTTTTGGAGCCCTAAATAATTTAGAGCTATACTCTGGTCATGGAATTTTGCCAAGGAACAAGGATTGTGAAACGTAGACTTGTCAACCTGAATTTTTTTACCCTACATTTTCCTGTTACAGCTTGGGTTTCTGTGGCTCATCGGTTATCGGGCATATTTGTTTTTTTGATGATTCCAGGTTTGTTGTGGATTTTACAAGAATCCCTGGCGTCAAAAGCGCGTTTTCAGAACTTAGGGGTGTTTTTCAGCCACCCTATTGCTGTTGTAGGTCTGTGGTTACTTTTAGCAGCACTTTTATATCATTGGGTTGCGGGACTCCGCCACCTGTTAATGGACATTCATATTGGCGAGTCAAAAACCGGAGGACGTATTGGTGCTTGGCTTGTCATTTATATTTCTTTTGGTTTTATTCTGTTGCTTGGGTATAAATTATGGTAGAGCCTGCCACCCCTTTAGGACGTAGTGGTTTACAAGATTGGTTAATACAACGCGTTTCAGCTGTTATTTTAGCGATTTATACGGCTTTTTTGGTTGTTTATTTCGTGACGCATCCAGTATTACAGTACGAACAATGGCATACGCTATTTGCATGTAAAGTAATGAAGTATGCCAGTGCATTGGCATTATTAAGCCTTATTTCGCATGCGTGGATTGGCATATGGACGATAATGACAGATTATATTAAGCCGCGTGTACTCAGATTATCTGTAGAAATCTTTTTTATAATCGCCTTGTTAATTTGTTTAATGTGGGGAATATGCATTATTTGGAGCATATAAGACATGACGTTGGCTGAACAATCTTTTGATGCGTTAATTATCGGTGCTGGCGGTGCTGGCATGCGCGCGGCGCTGCAACTTGCGGAACAGGGAAAACGTGTTGCAGTTATTTCTAAAGTCTTTCCAACCCGATCGCATACGGTCTCTGCCCAAGGTGGTATTAATGCAGCTTTGGGTAATATGAGCGAAGATAATTGGCACTGGCATATGTTTGATACGATAAAGGGCTCAGACTATTTAGGAGATCAAGATTGCATAGAATATATGTGTCGTGTAGGTCCTGAAGTTGTCTATGAATTAGAACACATGGGTTTGCCCTTCTCACGCTTAGAAAATGGAAAAATCTATCAACGTCCGTTTGGTGGCCAATCCAAACAATTTGGGACGGGGGGGCAAGCAGCACGCACCTCCGCAGCAGCAGATAGAACAGGTCATGCGTTGTTACATACCTTGTATCAACAAAATCTAAAAGCAAAAACAACCTTTTTTAACGAATGGTACGCGTTAAATTTGGTTAAAGATTTGGATGGAAGAATTGCAGGTGTTGTTGCATTGTCGATTGAAACAGGCGAACTTTTATTTTTCCGCGGTCGGTCTGTTGTGTTGGCAACCGGTGGCGCAGGTCGGATTTACCAATCGACTACAAATGCCTTAATTAATACCGGCGATGGATTAGGCATGTGTGTTAGAGCAGGATTTCCTCTGCAAGATATGGAAATGTGGCAATTTCATCCCACAGGGTTATCGCATGTGGGTGTGTTAATTTCGGAAGGGTGTCGGGGAGAAGGCGGATATCTCGTCAATAAAGATGGCGAACGATTTATGGAACGTTACGCACCACATGCAAAAGATCTGGCGTCCAGAGACGTTGTCTCTCGCGCTATTGCGGTGGAAATTCGGGAAGGTCGTGGATGCGGAAAAGAAGGCGATCACGTTTTATTAAAATTGGATCATTTAGGCAAAGAGATTGTTTTAGAACGCTTGCCTGGGATCCGCGAATTATCGATGACATTTGCCAATATTGATCCCATTATTGATCCTATTCCGGTTGTTCCAACGTGTCACTATATGATGGGGGGTATTCCTACCAACAAATTCGGACAAGTGCTCACAGAAAATAAATCTGGGGAACATTTGCCTGTTCCCGGTTTATATGCCGTGGGTGAATGTGCGTGCGTTTCTGTACACGGCGCTAATCGATTGGGTGGAAATTCTTTATTAGATTTAGTGGTATTTGGTCGTGCTGCAGGATTACATATTTTAGAGCATATTAATGACGAAGAATTAACAGGACAAATGATTAGAGATGTCGATTTAGAAAGTGCTTTAAGCCAATATAACCGATGGAACACGAATAAGCCGGGCGAAAGCGTTTCTAATATTCGTGCTGAGCTACAAAAAGTGATGCAGAATGATTTTGGGGTTTTCAGAAAAGAAGATGTTATGCAAGCAGGTATCGAAAAATTAAAAGCACTTCGAGAGCGGTTAAAATTCGCCAGCCTATCAGATAAAAGTCAAGTATTTAATACCGCTCGTATTGAAGCCTTAGAATTAGATAACCTCATGTGTGTGGCAGTAGCAACGGCTTATGCTGCTGTTGCACGCAAAGAAAGTCGTGGTGCGCATGCCAGAGAAGATTATCCTTTGAGAAATGATAAAGAATGGCTCAAGCATACGCTTTATTTTTCCGATGACAGGATAGTCTATAGACCTGTCAACATGAAGCCTGTTTCGGTTGACGCCTTTCCACCCAAAGAGAGAACCTATTGATGAAATTTTCGATTTATCGTTTTAATCCCGAAGTCGATCAAAAGCCCTATATGCAGGACTATGAATTAGATTTAAAAGAAACCCCTGCGGCAATGGTATTGGATGCCTTACAGTTACTCAAAAAACAAGATGAAACGTTATCATTTAGACGGTCCTGCGGAGAAGGTGTTTGTGGGTCGGATGGCATGAATATTAATGGTCGTAATGGTTTGGCGTGTGTAACACCGTTAGCCGACATGAGAGAACCTGTCGTATTAAGACCCTTTCCAGGGATGCCAGTTATTCGAGATCTGATAGTCGATCTCACCAATTTTTATAAGCAATACGAAAAAACGAAGCCCTATTTGCAAAATAGTCAGCCCCCCCCTGGCATCGAACGGCTACAATCGCCAGCGGAACGTGCGAAACTCGATGGGTTGTATGAATGTATTTTGTGTGGATGTTGTTCGAGTAGCTGTCCCTCGTATTGGTGGAACCCTGAGAAGTTTTTAGGCCCTGCTGCGGCATTACAGGCAGCGCGATTTATAGAAGATTCCAGAGATGATGCAACGCCAGAGCGATTAGCACAATTGGACGATGCCTATAGTGTCTTTCGTTGCCGTAGCATTATGAATTGTGTTGACGTTTGCCCTAAAAATCTAAACCCTACTAAAGCCATAGCGGATATCCGAGACAAAATTATTAAAGATGGGGCGTGAAGCGGCTAGGTAATTTTTTATGTATAATGCTGAGCCGTTAAGCATCAATTGCTTTCTACTTCTATAATTAAGTAGTTCGGTGACTACAAAAAGAGTATATTAATGGCAGACTATAAGGCCACAATGGATGAACTACGGAAAACAGCACTATTGGATGCCGGTAGTTCTGCGTATTTGGAACAACTTTATGATGACTACTTAAAAAACCCGGCTTCTGTACCCACCGGATGGCAACAATATTTTGAAAAATTACCTTTAGTAGATGGTGTTGTGTCGGAGGCTAGCCACCGAGAAATTCAAGCGGCATTTAGGCGAATCGTCCGTCACCCCTGCGTTATCAAGCAGATTAGCACAACGACAGTAGCCGATGAGGGGGCAGCAGAAATAGCACGCCTGGAAAACGCGTTATCCCGGGAGCGGAAGCAAACGGCGGTACGTGCACTCATTGATGGCTATCGATTACTGGGTCATCTACATGCGGATATTGATCCCTTAAAACTGCGTAAAAAAGCGCAGGTTCCTGAGTTAATGCTTTCTTATTACCACTTAACACCCGCAGATCTTGCGTTGACATTTGATGCAGGATCACTACCCGGATTATCCATACGCACACTGCAACAAATTTTAGATGATTTAAAACGGTGTTACTGTGGCACGATTGCTTCAGAATTTATGCACATTCCAGATTCACCTGAGCGGATTTGGGTGCAGCAGCAGGTTGAAGCGATTGGGCTTCAAAATAGATTATCGTTAGATATTCAACAACGGATATTAGCCTATTTGATAGCCGCAGATGGGTTAGAAAAATATTTAGGGGCAAAATATCCAGGTGCAAAACGTTTTTCATTAGAGGGCACAGATAGCCTATTGGTGGCCTTAGATACATTTATTCAACAAGGTGGTGTGAAAGGTGCTAAAGAAATTATTATTTGCATGGCACATCGAGGTAGATTAAATGTTCTAGTCAACCTTTTAGGGAAAATGCCCAATCAATTATTTGATGAATTTGAAGGCAAGCATAACGATATTAAATTAGAAACAGGCGATGTAAAATATCACCAAGGATTTTCTTCAGATGTATCAACGCCAGGTGGCAATGTGCATTTGTCTTTGGCATTTAATCCTTCACATTTAGAGATTGTCACACCGGTCGTTTGTGGTTCTGTTAAGGCAAGGCAAGAACGTAGAAAGGATAATGACTACACGGAAGTGTTATCAATTGCACTCCATGGAGATTCTGCTTTTTCAGGCCAGGGTGTCGTTATGGAAACTTTAAATATGTCGCAAACGCGCGGATTTAAAATTGGTGGAACTGTGCATGTTATTGTGAATAATCAAATTGGATTTACAACGAGTGAACCGAGCGATATTCGTTCAACATTGTATTGTTCAGATATTGGCAAAATGATGGAAGTGCCGATTTTTCATGTGAATGCGGACGATCCTGAAGCCGTGTATACCGTGATGACATTGGCATTAGGATACAGGGATAAATTTAAAAAAGATGTCATTATTGATTTGATAGGCTACCGTAGACAAGGCCACAATGAAGCAGATGAGCCAGCTGTCACACAACCGGTAATGTACGAATTGATTCGAAAA
Source organism: Gammaproteobacteria bacterium (assembly GCA_035576045.1). Taxonomy (GTDB): domain Bacteria; phylum Pseudomonadota; class Gammaproteobacteria; order UBA6186; family Azoamicaceae; genus CADEGZ01. The sequence continues at coordinate 15,466 of DATLWY010000080.1, forward strand.
ATGCCAACAGCTCGTCAGTTATACGCAGACAAACTCATTGCAGAGAAAATGTTATCGATTACAGACATTGATAATATGATAAAAGCCTATCGTGACACCTTAGATAGTCGACAACAGACGGTAGCACGTAACTTGGTTAATGAAGTAAAGCGTGATTTTTCGAGCAATTGGGATCTGTTTGTTTCTAAAGATTGGCGAATTCCGGCCAACACAGGTGTTGCTTTAACAACGCTGAAGAAATTAGCAGAAAACCAGACTACAATACCCGAAGGGTTTATTTTACATCCGCGTGTTCAAAAAATTATTGAAGACAGACGAAAAATGACAGCGGGAGAACTATCTTTGGATTGGGGGTATGCAGAAACATTAGCATACGCGACTTTGTTAAATGAAGGTTATTTAGTGAGATTGTCGGGGCAAGATGTGGGTCGTGGCACATTTTTTCATCGACATGTGGTTTTGCATAATCAACGGGATAATGCGGAATATACGCCGCTATCACACCTTTCTCAAAACCAGGCCAAGTTTACCGTGATTGACTCGTTATTGTCGGAAGATGCGGTACTTGCGTTTGAATATGGGTTTGCAAAAACAGAACCTCATGGCTTGACTATTTGGGAAGCACAATTTGGAGATTTTGCGAATAATGCACAAGTGGTTATTGATCAATTTATCAGTTCCGGTGAACAAAAATGGGGAAGATTTTGTGGTTTAACATTGTATTTGCCACATGGATATGAAGGGCAAGGTGCAGAGCATTCGTCTGCGCGGCTCGAGCGATATTTGCAGCTTTGTGCGGAACATAATATTCAAGTGTGTGTGCCAACCACGCCTGCACAAGTTTTTCATATGATCCGTCGTCAAATGGTACGCCCTATCCGAAAACCTTTAATTGTACTAACGCCCAAAAGTTTATTGCGCCATAAATTAGCAGTTTCTCGTTTAGAAGAATTAGAAAAAGGCGAGTTTTTTCCGGTCTTATCGGAGGTGGACGACATTCAGCCTGAGCAAGTAAAACGCGTGGTTTTATGCAGTGGTAAAGTTTATTATGATTTGTTGCAAAAAAGACGTGCAGACAATCAAAAAGAGATTGCGATTCTGCGTGTTGAACAGTTATATCCTTTTCCTGAAATCGAGCTAAAAGCACAGCTCGATTTGTACGCAGCCGCTTTAGTCGTTGTTTGGTGTCAAGAAGAACCGAAAAACCAAGGCGCTTGGTATAATATTCACCATCATTTAGTTGCTGTCATTACCCAAGAACAACAGTTAAAATACGTCGGAAGACAAGCTGCCGCCGCGCCCGCCGTTGGCTATTTACATTTGCATCAAGAACAGCAGGCTACATTAGTAAACGATGCTTTAAATAAAGGAACAACAATATGAGTATGGAAATCAAAGTGCCGGTATTGCCAGAATCTGTCGCAGATGGTTCTATTGCCACTTGGTATAAAAAAGTGGGTGAAAAAATTAAGCGTGATGAACATCTTTTGGATATTGAAACAGATAAAGTGGTGTTAGAGGTAGTAGCGCCTGCGGATGGTTTTTTAGAAAAAATTTTAAAAAAAGAAGGCGATACTGTCAAGTCAGAGGAGGTCGTTGGGTTATTTACAGCCGAAGCTGTTTTAACATCAGAAAAGAACTCAATAGAAGTACTCACTTCTACAGAAAAGCCCTCTGTAATAGACGTTCTAACTTCCACTGAACAAATACCCAAACCACAGCACCCTTTGTCACCATCGGTTCGGCAATTGGTTAAAGAACAAAATGTGAATCTCACAGAAGTGCAAGGAACAGGAAAAGACGGTCGCATTACCAAAGCAGATGTCACAAAAGTTGTTTCTCAAAAAGAAGCTGTTTCTAAGCCGCCTTCAGCTAAAAAAGCTGAAACAAGTGCCCTAGAATTGCCAATGGGCGAAAGAGTTGAAAAACGCGTACCCATGTCTCGGCTTCGTGCACGTATGGCCGAACGATTGTTGCAAGCACAGCAATCAGCAGCGATTTTAACCACCTTTAACGAAATTAATATGCAGCCCGTCATGGGGTTAAGACAAAAATACAAAGAAACATTTGAGAAAGATTATGGCGTACGTTTGGGTTTTATGTCTTTTTTTACAATTGCAGTCGTAGAAGCCTTAAAACGTTTTCCGATTGTTAATGCATCTGTCGATGGAAATGATATTATTTATCATGGTTACCATGATATTGGTATAGCGGTGTCTTCTCCAAGAGGGTTAGTTGTGCCCTTAATTCGAAATGCAGAATTATTAGATATGGCGCAAATTGAAAGAAAAATTGCTGAATTTAAAGAAAAAGCTCAAAATGGGCAGCTAACCATTGAAGAAATTTCGGGTGGCACCTTTACCATTTCTAATGCAGGCGGTTTTGGGTCGCTTATGTCTACGCCGATTTTAAATCCGCCACAAAGTGGCATATTGGGGATGCATAAAATTGAAGAGCGGCCGATTGTTGAAAATGGTGTTATTGTGATTCGGCCCATGATGTACGTTGCTATGTCTTATGATCACCGCATTATTGATGGTACGGATGCCGTTCAATTTTTAGTGACGGTTAAAGAACTCATTGAAGATCCGGCACGGTTGTTATTAAATGTTTAATCTTATCATACAGGATAGCCATTATGAATTTGCATGAATATCAATCAAAACAGTTGCTAGCAAAAGCTGGATTACCGGTTTCTAAAGGCGTTGTAGCGATGAGCGTAGAACAAGCTTTATTAGCGGTAGATGGCTTAAGTACCAAAAATTGGATTGTTAAAGCGCAGATTCACGCGGGGGGGCGTGGAAAAGCGGGGGGTGTTAAACGCGTAAACAATAAAGAAGAATTAGCAGATGTTGCTCGACATCTCTTGCATACACGATTGGTTACCGTACAAACGAATGCAAAAGGTCAGCCCGTTAATGAATTGTTAATTGAGGAAACGTGTGAAATAGACAGAGAATTGTACTTAGGTGCGGTCATCGATCGCAGCTTAAAGAAAATTGTATTTATGGCATCTACAGAAGGTGGTGTAGAAATCGAAAAAGTGGCGCACGAGGCACCCGATAAAATTTTAAAATTGCCGGTGGATCCTTTTTTAGGGGTGATGCCATACCAGTGCCGAGAATTAGCTGCCAAATTGCAATTGAGCGAAACAGCCAGTAAGCAGCTTGTTAAAATAATAACGGGTTTATACAATCTATTTCACCAATACGATTTAAGTCTCATTGAAATCAATCCTTTAGTGTTAACAAAGCAAGGTAATCTGATTTGCTTAGACGCAAAGCTTAACGTCGATGACAATGCCTTATATAGGCAGGGGGTATTGCGTGAAATGCGCGACATCACGCAGGAAGATGCACGCGAAATATTGGCTAGAGAGTGGGAGCTCAATTATATTCCATTGGAAGGCGCTATCGGCTGCATGGTAAATGGCGCTGGACTCGCAATGGCAACAATGGATCTGATTAAATTATACGGTGGGGAACCCGCTAATTTTTTAGATGTGGGTGGTGGTGCGACAGAAGAACGTGTTAAAGAAGCGTTTAAGATTATTTTATCCGACAGCCATGTAAAGGCCGTGCTGGTCAATATTTTTGGTGGCATTGTGCGGTGTGACTTTATTGCACAAGGGATCATTAAAGCCGTATCGGAAGTGGGCATTACCGTACCTGTTGTGGTTAGGCTAGAAGGTAATCATGCATTCGAAGCCAGTCAAATGCTCGAAAAAAGCGGACTCAATATTATTGCGGCCAAGTCACTCGGAGAAGCTGCGGAAAAAGTAGTTGCGGCTGCGGGAGAAAAAAAATGAGTATTTTAATTGATAAAAATACTAAAGTGCTTTGTCAGGGATTTACCGGACAGCAAGGCACATTTCATTCAGAACAAGCGATTGAATATGGCACGCGAATGGTGGGGGGGGTTACGCCAGGTAAAGGCGGCCAAACGCATTTAGGCTTACCGATTTTTGATACGGTTCGTGAAGCGATACAAGTTACAGAAGCCGATGCCTGTGTTATTTATGTGCCTGCACCCTTTTGTAAAGATTCTATCATTGAAGCAATCGATGCGGGAATTCGTTTAGTGGTATGCATTACTGAGGGCATGCCGGTATTAGATATGTTACAAGTGAAACATTATATTCGTGATAAAGCCGTGCAAGTTATCGGGCCAAATTGTCCGGGTGTGATAACACCCGATGCTTGTAAAATTGGCATTATGCCAGGAAATATTCATATGCCTGGTAAAGTGGGCATCGTCTCTCGTTCGGGCACACTAACGTACGAAGCGGTTAAACAAACAACAGATGTTGGTTTAGGGCAAAGCACCTGCGTGGGTATCGGCGGAGATCCGATTCCTGGGAGCAGCTTTGTCGATATTTTAGCGCTCTTTAATGAAGACTCTCAAACCGAAGCGATTATTATGGTCGGTGAAATCGGAGGGAGCGCGGAGGAAGAGGCGGCAGCGTATATTAAAAGATATGTGAAGAAACCGGTTATTTCCTATATTGCAGGGGTCACAGCACCACCTGGGAAGCGTATGGGGCATGCAGGTGCCATTATTGCGGGCGGACAGGGCACGGCCGCTGAGAAGTATGCTGCACTAGAAGAGGCTGGCGTTTTTATCGTGCGTTCCCCGGCAGATATTGGGAAAATGGTCTTAAGGACACTAAAGTAATCTTGCCAAGTTAAAATATTGAAAGATTGGATTTAAACCCCGGGTTGACGATAGGGCATTTCACGGTATAATAGCTTCCTCTACTCGGGCCGTTAGCTCAGCTGGTAGAGCAGCGGACTTTTAATCCGTTGGTCGATGGTTCAAATCCATCACGGCCCACCAATAAAATCAATAACTTAGCGCTTTTTTCGCTAATCCCAAAAAACCCCGTGCGGGGAATTTGCGGGACCTGGAAATCGCAACAAGACATAATTGACAGTAGTTCATACCGCCACTAGCCTCTCGTTTTTCTGCTCCCCAACTATTAACCGGTGACTTGGATTGCGTAGCAACGTCAGTACTAAACCGCTGCGCCGTGCTTCACAAACCTTGTTGGCCGCTAAATAGAGATTCTCTAATTCAGCCGATGAGTAATGTGTTGTAATTTTCCCTGAGCGATGACCTAACAGATCTTGACGATCTTCCAAGCTTACACCCACGGATCGCAGCCTGCGCCCAAATGTGTGCTTCAAGTCGTGTACTCGGACATGGTCTAGACCAGCCCTTTTTCTAGCCGAACGCCACCCAGAAGATAGTATTCTTGCTATATTGCGACCTCTGAAACTGAAGACATGTGTGGGGTGTTTGCCCCGCTCACTCTCAACTGAAGCGCGTGCTGTATCATTACAAATCACTAATCGGTCATCTCCATTCTTTACAAGCGTGCTTGGAACAATAAACACCATGAGATGTGGCAGTTCTGGAATTTTAATTTCCCAATCCCAACGTAACTGACAGATCTCTTGATCCCGACATCCCGTATTAACAGCAAATAATGCTATTTTTTCAAGGTGTGCCGGTAACTCTTTAAAGAGTCTTGTTTGTTCCTCCCAACTCAGCGGATACGGTTTGCGCGAATCATGTTCGGGTAGCAACTTGATTTTAGGCGCATTTACCAACCAGGTTAAGCCATACTCATCTACCCACTCACTGGATGCCAAGTTAAGGATCCGCCGAATGATTTTTAATCCGTGATTAATCGTTCGGGTTTTGAGTCCTTGCTTGCGTCTTTCATCCATGAAAGTTTGTAGTGATCCCATATGGATAGATTCTAGTGACAGTTTTCCTATGTATTGCACTATCACTTTCAGCCTGCCTGCATCATCTACAAGGCTGCGTTTATGCTGGTTTTCCATTAAAAACTTAGTCACTGCTTCCTGGAAGCTCCGCTTAGGCCGCACGCCATAAACATTTGCTTGCCTTACATCTTCAGAACGCCTTGCTAGGTACTTTTCCGCTTCTTCGAGTACACTAGTGCCAGTGCTTTCGCAAAGTCGCTGTCCAAAGATTGTTTTGTCAACCTGCCAGTACTCACCACGTTTGTAGAGACCCGGCGTTCGTTTTCGTCCCATATTTCTATCCTCCGAAGGTTAGATGTCGCGGGACGACCACTACAGTGCTTATAATGCTCCGCCCAAGCGTCTAAATCAAGCCTGTCAAACGCAATTCCGTGAATTCCGATAGGAATTTCAGGGATATGCGGTCTGACTTCTTTATTGAAACGGTGTCTATCCATGCCTAAATAAATAGGCGCATCTCTAAAACGAATAAACCTGGGTAATAACTTACTGTGTTTCATCAGCCTGTCCTTTTCCCCACAGTTCATCTTCATCTATTTTAATTTGTTGAAATTGACGCGTTTGCACCCCCACCCGCACAAATTCTTGTAGATTTCCTAACACAGTCACTTGAACATCTTGTCCGACCCAAAGTGTTTGCCCCGGGAACAATTTTAGTACCAACATTTTTCACCTCTCTCAATTTTAAATACTTTTTGTTTTCGCAGTTAATATCTTTCGTCCGCGATGCGACTTGCGTATTGTTAAACGATACGAATGAACATTTTTTGAATGATGAAACGCAAAATCATTTTCTTTATAGTTAGTTTGTGATTCAAATGATTTTTCTTGAACTAAAAAATAGTCAATATTAAATATAATTCTTCTCCGCATTACATAATTCCTATTTAACAAATTACATTGACCACATAACACTTACTGTACTCATAAAACTCACCGACCGCTCGGTGAGTTTTTATGGGTTAATAGTGAAAATAGACAAGTTGAAGAAGTATTCCTGAGCAGAGGGAATATAAAGTTGCGGCTAGCCATGGACAACGGAATTGGGAGGGCATTTAGATGATTGATTATCGGCTGAATCACTGCGTAAGCACCGATCGTGCTTGGTTGGAAGTAAGACAAAAAGTTAAAATTCGCGGCGCATCTTATCACGAAGAAATGGATGTACCTCAGCAAACGGCTAATGATTGGTTAAACCAGCGTTCGCGACCGCCACTTTTAATGTTGATAAAAACAGAAATAAATTATGATGTGAGTATCGAAAAATTAGCTTATTTTACACCAGCAGAAATTAAAGTACTGCGAGAATGGCAGCAAAATGCAAATCGTCTGCACGCTGAGGACATTGATTTAAATAAAATTATTATTGAAGATACAAAAGCGCATATTGGTTCAGATGACGATCGAATTATTACGGATAATTTTAATGTTTTGGTTTCAGGTTTTAAAAAAGTTGCAGCGCTTAAGGCCGACAATAAAAATAAAGTGTGGGCAATTACTTTAGATTTAGAAAGTGTTTTATTTGGCATGAGCAGCGCCGCCAAATTACATGCAAATTTATCTCTTTCAGAGATCATTGCGCTTGGGAATCGTTTAGAGCGATTTGTTCGAAACTTAGAAGATGAATTCACCGTTCTTAGCACTAAAACTGACCCCCAAGACCCTAAAAAAGACGATTACAAGGCTTTTATACGTTCCAAATGGAACGAAGTTTCGGGTAGAACAGATACACGGATTGCTAAAACCCTAGGTTTTAGCCATGGAACTTACGTCCGTGCAAAGTCTGTTTGCCAGCAGGCAATCCCCGAATTAAAGGCGGCTTTTAGCGCTAAGAAAATATCTATTGCAGAAGCTGCGGAGATTGCGCGTCTTTCAAAAGCCGAACAACTAAAGTGGTGTAAATCTCATCTTTGCCAAGATAGTCAAAATTCTTTTCCAGTGCGCCAGGCTTTGCAGCTCAGTTCGGCTGCACCGAAAAAACGGCAGAGCTGCAAAAATTTGCCATCTAGAATGCGACTTATTGACGTATGAAATTAAATCAAGAGGAGTTAAAAAATGCCTATTATGCCTAGAATCCGCACCGTAAAGCCGGAATTATTTATGCACGAAGGATTATTTGATCTTGCGCAAAAACATCAATTACCGCTGCAACTAGCGTTTATTGGCTTAATCCTTTG
>DATLWY010000081.1:0-54576 GCA_035576045.1 Gammaproteobacteria bacterium
TGGGAGTGCTTCGGAACAAAAGGGCACTCCGATATTAAAGCAGTATGAGCAGGGTTCTCAACGTGTTTCTAAACCTAGGGCTAACCAGGATGATAGGAAGGTCAAAAGCATGTGCAGTATTATATAATTAAATAACTTAAAATTTTAGTAAGAGATTTAAGCTTGGCACTTCTACCAAAGAATTACTTTTTTTACACCGAGAAATTTCGATGGTAGTATGGGTTCCCTTTAGATGGGATAACGTCAAACCATAAAATGTTGTATAAGTGCTACGTAAGATTTGAGTGTTTGAGTGCGACAGGGTTCGACATAGTACGCCAGATTGTAGTGGCCGGCGCGACAAAAATTGCAATGAAACCAATGTGCAAAAATCTGCCTGTCGGACTCATTATCAGCTTTTTATAGATTTTTGACTAACTTAATTTATGAGGCGTAATGGTATGCTAATATCCCCATAAGAATGTCGGAATTTTGTGGCGGATTGGGATCAGTGGATCGACGAGAGAGAAATTTTTTGTGCGAGCGATCCAATGAATGGAGATAGCAGATAATTGTGGGGGTATTTTTGGGGGTTTCCTAAAAATACAACATTAAAATACTAGACAAGATGTGGCTTACAAGGGAGAATTCGCTTCCGGCCCCGGCACCAGTAAAATCAAGCGCTTGTTAATGAATTAATAAGCTTTTCCAAATCCCGGAAAAATGTTCCTTAATTCAAGAATGATTGGCAGGCCCATAGCTATAACCTGAGCGGTAAGTCGTATAGCCAGATATTGCTTATTTAGATAACTTTAACGTTGCTATCAGGATTAACCGAACCTTTTTCTGCTTTTCCTTTAAAATTCTGATACATTAGTATATGTGCCATAAACGCTGATTATAATTAAGTCTTACGCATTTTTTCAGACAAAAACAGTCTCTTAATTTATTAACCCAGTTGATTTCAGGAAGCCCAGCAAGATGAATAATTCCAGTAATGAAATTTTTGGTCTCTTTAACGTAAAAACATTTAAGACACTTGGGGTGGATTTAATGACAGTTTTTTTAAAAAAAATTAATGCAGAAAAATTATTCGAAACATTTAAACCCTGGCTCATTATATTTTGCTGTGGCTTATTTTATTGTTATCAATTTCTCTTAAGAGTTTTACCTAATACATTCTCACAAGAATTTTTTCAAGGATATGATATTAGTGCCAGTCAATTTGGCGTGATCATTGCAGCTTACTCCTCGGGATATGTAATATGCCAACTTCCTTTCGGCGTAATGTTTGATAGAATAAGTATTCGATATTTTTTCCCGATTGCGCCGATTATTTGTGCTATCGGTACGTTATCTCTTAGCTACTGTAATAGTTTAATATCCGCTTCCTTTTCCAGGTTTTTAATGGGCGTTGGATCAGCATTCGGTTTTATTGGTGCAATAAAAGTCGCAACTTTAATTTTACCACAAAAAAAAGTCAGTTTAGCAATTGGTACAATTGTATTGTTTGGTACCCTTGGCGCAGGGATAGGGGGCGCACCTGTAAAATATTTAGCAAGCTTTTTCGGCTGGCGTGAAGTTATGCGATTAATTGGTTTTCTGGGCGTATTTCTTTCTGTTGCCATGTTTTATGTTCTTTCTTCTGAAATTGTAAAATCAAAACAGATTGAGTTTTCATCTAAAAAGCGAAATATTTTAAGAGACATTAAAAGCATTATTGATAATAGACAAATAATAACCCTTTCATTGTGTGGAATGCTGATGTATATGCCGATCACCATTCTTGGTGTTGGCTGGGGAATAAATTTTATTATCACTTTTTTTAATACAACTTATAAAACTGCCGCCAATGGTGTCTTTTTTATGTTTTTGGGCGCAGGGTTGGGCGGACCTATTATTGCTTTTATTTCAGAAATGGCTGGCAATAAAAAAAATATTATGTTTACATCTTCCCTATTATCTTTCCTGTTATATATATTTATTTTATATGGAACATCAAATCAAACCCCTTATTTTATTTATGTATCTTTTTTTGCCATCGGAGTACTGTATTCTGCAAAAACACTTTCATTTGCAATGGCATGCGAAATTATGCCAAAGAATATTTCAGCATTAACAGCTTCTTTATTAAATATGGTTGTTATGTCCACAGGAATTATTTTTCACCCCCTTGTAGGGTATTTGCTAGGGTATGGTTATAGCGAAAACCCGGTTAGTTATTCTTCATTCGATTATAAAATTGCTTTGTCTATTTTACCTCTCTCGTCGTTGATAGCGTGTTACTTAATTTATTTTAATTTAGAGCCTAAAAAATCAAGTCGACTTTTTTGGCGCAAATTGCTAGCTTCAGTGAATTTAGCAATTAAATTCTGCAAAAAAGTGGCTCTCGGTTTGCAGCAATTATGCAAGTTTATGAAAAGGGCGCTCGAATCAAATGATGTGTAAATAAATCTGATGGGTTTTTCTATCATCTATTAACAAAATGACGTTTTCAGCCATAGCAACGCCATCTACCCAGATGCTACCTTTGTCTGACGTTCGTTTGACCATAATTTTATAATTTGTGCTGCCGTATTGGTAATCGACAGTAAAGCCATCCCAGTGATCGGGTAGAATAGGTGCTAAACGTAATTGATTGCCCCCTTCAAGACGTATGCCCAGCAAAGTTTCAGTAATCAATCGATATAACCAACTGGCTGATCCCGTATACCAGCTCCACCCACCCCGTCCGATATGGGGTTCTACGCTGTAAACATCCGCTGCGACAACATACGGCTCTATTTTATAACGTTTAATTTCCGCTGGGGTTCGTCCATGGTTAATGGGGTTCAGCATATCAAAGAGTTGCCAGGCAATTTGTTTTTCATCTAGTTTCGCAAATGCCATTGCCGCCCAAATCGCAGCGTGTGTGTATTGACCTCCATTTTCGCGAATCCCCGGCACATAACCTTCGATATAGCCCGGATTAGGCATTGATATATCGAATGGCGGATCGAGCAACTTAATCAAGCCGTCGGTAGGCTTGACTAAGTGAGAATAAAGTGCAGCTAAAGCTTTTTTAGACCGCTCAGGATCTGCTGCACCGGATAACACCGCCCAGCTTTGCGCGATTGAATCAATTCGACATTCGCTATTGCTTGCAGATCCCAAAGGCGCGCCATTGTCGAAATAAGCACGGCGATACCATTCTCCATCCCAACCCTGGTTTTCTATCTGGCGTTGCAATTGAAGGCTTTCTGTCTCGCAACGCAGAGCGAAGGCGTGATCACCATAACGAGAAGCGAGGGGTGCAAAGTCTTTGAGTACTTTATACAAGAAAAATCCCAGCCAAACACTTTCACCTCGGCCTTCTTTGCCAACCAAATTCATTCCATCATTCCAATCCCCTGAACCAATCAGTGGCAAGCCGTGCTTGCCAAATTTTAGACCATTGATAATGGCACGCACAGCGTGTTGATAGAGGCTAATTGCTTCGCTACCCATTATTGATAAATCGTAATAAGATTCTTCTTCGGTTTTTAAGGGGCGTCCCTGTAAGAAAGGAATGGCTTCATCGAGCACAGCCTTATCGCCTGTTGTTTCGATATAATGGCAAACTGCAAACGGAAGCCATAAGAAATCATCTGAACAACGTGTGCGTACTCCCCGGTTTTGCGGAGGATGCCACCAATGTTGTACATCGCCTACTTCAAACTGACGTGTGGCACATAATAATAGATGTGCGCGGAATAGCTCGGGTGCAACATGTGTTAACGCCATAACATCTTGTAATTGATCGCGAAAACCAAAGGCGCCGCCGGATTGATAATAGCCGGTACGCCCCCATAATCTGCTAGATAACATTTGATATATCAACCAACCGTTGGCCAAGAGATTAAGACCCGGATCAGGGGTTTCCACACGCATCGCATTGCATGTTTTTTGCCAATATTCACGTACGGATGCTAAAACCGCTTCGAATGCAACGGTGTTATGATAACGCTCTGCTAAAGCGATGGCTTCTTCTTTATCCTGTCCTAAGCCTAAGGTAAAAACAATGTTTCGAGACTGTCCGCTTGCCAAATTAAAGGCTAATTGGATAGCAGCACACGGATCTAATCCTGCACCAACCCGTCCTGACAAATGCTTGTGTTCTAGTGCCATGGGTTGGCGTTCTGTTCGATTACGACCGATAAATTCGGCGCGATCTCCCGTGAAGGTGCGTGCATTTAAGTCTAAAGAATTCGTTGCTGCATCAAAAAAAGCGGTACGTCCACTAAATTCGGTATTGTAATGGTTTTGAGCCAATAATGCCCCATTTTTTGAGAGCTCTGTTATCACATGTATAGCGTTCTTATGTCGCAAATCACCGAGTACCCAGGTAACATAACCCGTTGCGGATAATCGACGAGGGTGCTCGGAATCATTGCGTATTTTTAACACAACAAATTTAACGGGCGCATCTAACGCCACCGTCATCCACAATTCAGAGTAGACGCCGTCCTCAACATGCTCGAATACGCTATAACCAAAACCGTGACGTGTTTGGTAGTCACCGTGCCCACGACAGGGTAGCGCAGTGGGCGACCACACGCGCCCAGTTTCCTCATCGCGTAAATAAAATGCTTCACCTGCAGAATCTTTGATGGGATCATTTTCCCAAGGCGTTAATCGAAACTCGTGGGCATTTTCTGCCCAGGTGTAACTTTGGCCGCTTTCAGAGACCAATGTGCCAAAATTGGGATTAGCAAGCACATTGGCCCAAGGTGCAGGGGTTGGCCTTTCGGCTAACCGAATAATATATTCATCGCCCGTGGCCGTAAAGCCTCCAAAACCATTAAAGAATTGTAAATCTTGGGGGAGTGGTGCAAGTTTTTGATTTACAAAGTTGTGCGATGACTTGTTCAGAGGCAAAGCGGGCATAATGGGTGGATACACGCGACGACGATCCCATTGTTCTTGGAGTGAGCCGTGTTTATCGGAGAAGATTATCCGTGCAACAGATTGCAATAGGATGGCATCTTCTAATGAAACTTGCTCAGCAATGCGCACCACAATATTACTTGCATGATCTGTTGTCGTGGTCGTAGTGATTAAACTCATAATCTGATCTTGTAATGTTTGTCGGTAACCGGCGTGCTCTTCATTCAGAATAACCAGATCAACCACCAAACCTTTACGGCGCCAATAAGCTTGGGCTTGAAGTAAGTGCTGGACAAGTGCAATATTAGCAGCATTTTCGATATATAATAACACAATCGGTAAATCGCCTGAGATAGAATAGCTCCATAAACCAGATTGTCCTCGCCGATTATTTGCCAGAATATGTGGATCTGCACGACGGCTGTTATCGGTGTAAATAAGAGCGCTAGCAAGCCTTGCATAAAGTTGTGCATCGGTTTCAGAAATATTGAGTTGATGTAGTAGTACCTGACCATGTGTCCAAGACAATGCAAAAATACGATTCGCGAGACGACGATCTTGGTATTTTTCGATTAAAACTTCACATTGTTCACGTGTTTCGGTCACGCCCGTAATGAGGTCGAAAATGGCATACGAATTTGGTTCAAGTGTCAGTCGACAGCGAATTGCAACAATAGGATCCAGTACTGCCCCCTCTGTATTGGAAAGATCACCGGCTGCTTTCATTGCAAGCGGTTCGGCTAAGGAAAGACCTCGGCCAATAAAACGTGCACGATCTGTTTCAAAAGATAAAGATATCGTATACGGAGCTTCACTGTAGACATTCAGTAAATGACACAGCCAAGGCGAACTTTGTTGTTCACCTTGTGGTCGTCGTGTGACCAATATAGCCTGTTTTTTTTTCAGAATTTCTGTTTTTACAAATAAATTGCTAAAAACAGGTTGGGCAAGATCGGCTGCTTGGGGAGCCAGAACAATTTCTCCGTAACTGGTGAATTCAATCGTGCGTCGGTTTTTGGTTAAGTTGTGAACACGTAACCGACGTAATTCGATATCATCTTCTGGTGAAACGACTATTTCAGTCAGCATGTCTAGACGTTTACCCGTGTGATTAAATTCAGCATGCGCCTCTGAAAATACGCATTTAAAACTTTCCTCGACGCCTCTGGTGGGTTGATAAGTCGTTGAAAAAAATTCGCCTGCTTCCACATCACGTACAAAGCTAAACATTCCCCAATTGTCACAAGTGCTGTCTTCGTGCCAGCGGGTGACGGCTATATCTTTCCACCGACTATAGCTGCCGCCAGCTTGTGTAATTACTAAATGATAGTGTCCATTGGAGAGCAGCTGAACTTGTGGAGTGCGTGTGTTTGGATTATTAAAAATGCGTGTCGTTGTTTCAACACGACTAGAAACAACGCTCGGATTTTGTGATTTCGGTATTTTTAGATAGGAAGCGGTTGGCTTGGGAATCCGCTCCTGTAGGAGAAGAAGTGTTGCTTGGAATAGGGGATCGGCTTCAAAGCGCTTTTGCATAGGTTGATTATGTAAAAGATAAGAAAAGGCTAAAAGGCTCATGCCTTGATGGTGCACCATAAATGAGCGGACAATTTCTTTTTTACTATCAGGGGGTAATCGGGATAACGTAAAATCAATGGCTTCATAAAAGCCAAACTTGCCTGTTGCGAGTTCTGTATGTAAACGTTGTAGATTTAGACACGCGGCTTCGGGTGCGATCATTAATGCCATCGCACTTGCATAAGGAGCGATAACTAAATCTTCTTCCAGACCCCGTTTTAGACCTAATCCAGGCACGCCAAAAGCTCGATACAGATAATTAAAATTCGTATCGACAGCATTAAAACCCGATTCTGACACGCCCCACGGCACACCCCGTTGCTTACCGTAGGCAATTTGCTGCTTAACTGCGCCATGATAAGTTTGATCAAGCAGCGTTCCCGGATAAGTTGGCATAACTAGCAGTGGCATTAAAAACTCGAACATCGAGCCACTCCATGAAACCAAGATACGTTCTCTACCACTTGATACCAACAGTCGACCCAAGGCAAACCAACTTTCTTGTTGCGCTTGTCCTTGTGCAATCGCAACAAAATTTCCTAAGCGTGCTTCAGAAGACAGTAAATCATAACTGCCGGGGTCAGCCTTCTGTTTGTCAACATTAAAGCCGATTGTCATGAGATGACTGGTCTCATCAAGCAGAAAACGCATATCCATTTGCGCCAATGAAAATGCTTGGGCAGCCAATTTGTCAATCAAGGTTATCAATGCTTTCGCTCGGGTGCTTGCTTTGCTTTGCGCTGCGTTCGTTATAGCATCTGTTGATGACAAGCCTGCGAGACCACGTAAGGTAATATCTGCCGCTAATTCGGGTACACTCGCAAAGAATTTTATTTTATCTCGTAGTGTATGACATTGTAAGAGTAGTTTATTTGCCCATTCAGATGTTTCATTCATTTTTCCATCGGGTTCTGCAGTTAATACAACGTTTTTTTCTGCCGCCAAACATAATTCGTTACAGGCATTCAGTGCCTTAACCCAATCTATAAATGATAATCGCGCATCAGTTAATACTTGTCGAAAGTGTTGTAAGGGTAATAATTGCGGTCCAATAACAGTTGTTATCAAAACGTCCCATGTATCTTCTAATCCATCTAGATATCGCGTATCCAACAACGTATCATTCGGCAGTGCCAATAAACCTTGGCGCAGTGTGAGTAGGTGACCGGCTAGATTTCCACTGTCCACCGTCGAAATATAGCGGGGCAATAGAGGGGCTAGTGTTTCAGTGCTGTACCAGTTATACAAATGTCCGCGATATCCCTCAAGCATTGTCATCGTTTGCAAAGTGTTATTGATACGTTCGAGTAACTGATCAATGCTGATATAACCAAAATCATAAGCCGTTAAATTAGCCAGCAGTGATAAACCGATGTTTGTTGGCGAAGTGCGTCGAGCTAATGCTTCTATAGGCGCTTCTTGGTAATTGTCTGGTGGTAGCCAATGATCCTCTGCTGTCATAAAATTTTCAAAAAATCCCCACGTTTTGCGTGCCATTATGTGCAAAAAGCGTATTTGCGTTGAGTCGATTTTTGGCGCAATAATTTGAATGGGTTGACTTAACCAATGGGCGATTAAAGGTGATGTGAGCCAAAGTAAGAATAGAGGGCTAGCCAATAACAAGGATCCAAATCTACCATTCGTTACCAAAATTCCAACGGCAGCGAACGCAGCTGTTGGTCCCATCCACATACGGGCGAACCATTTTAGTGATGTATAACACAGACGTTGATCAATTTGATCAAAAGGTGTCCATTCTAGCAAATGGCGTTTCGAAACCAACATTCGCCAACTGGTACACAAAATAGCAACAAGGCTATACTCAGCTTCGTGCGGCAAACAAGCGAGATACAAAACAAATTGTCCAGCGCGTTTGCGTGCAATTTGAATCATATTTGCGATATGCTGGCTTGGGAGTACATCGTTAGGCTTATGCAGAAACTCCAGAAAAGTATTGATGCCGGCGGGTAATACCATCATAGCAAGTATCAGGCTAAGCCAAAAATAATTTGCAGGTAATATTGTCCAATTCAATGCTAAGAACAGCATTAGGGCAACAGAGACCAGACTGCGTCGCAAATTATCAAATAGTTTTAGCTTTGACAAGAAAGACAAGGGATTAATAACGTGACTGCCGCTACCATTTAAGACCGATGGTAATAACCACCCGGCGAGTTGCCAATCTCCACGGATCCATCGGGTACGGCGTTTAGCATCGGCTAAATAACAGTGGGTAGATTTTTCGTATAATGGTACATCGCTCAAAAAACCAGAACGTAAATAACACCCTTCCAGTAAATCATGGCTGAGGATACGATTGTCCGGAAAACGGTCTTTAAGTACTTGTTGAAATAAATCAACATCGTAGATACCTTTTCCAATGTATGAGCCTTCATGGAACATATCTTGGTAAACATCTGATACGGTGCGCGTATAAGGATCAATACCAAATTCATTGCCACAGAGCTGCACATAACGGCTTATCTCAGTAGTAGATAAAACCTCGGCCACTCGGGGTTGCAAAATACCATAGCCTTCCACGACAATTTGTCTGGTAGTGTCAAAACGGGGCCGATTGAGGGGATGCGCCATTGTACCCACGAACTGCCGTGCGGACTCGCGAGGCAATTGGGTATCGGTGTCTAAGGTAATCACATATTTGATGTTGTTAAGGTCGGCAAGATCTCCCACGATTAACGAAAAATTTTCAGTTGTAACACCTCTCAGTAGATTATTTAAATCAATGAGTTTGCCACGTTTTCGTTCCTTACCCATCCAAACCTGCTCGCTTGCATTCCACTGACGTTCACGATGGAATAAAAAGAAAACCTGACCATATTTTTGTGCATACCGTTTATTTAACGCCGCAACTTGTTCTTGTGCCAAGTTGAGCAATGCAGAATCTTCTGGCAAGTGTTCTTCAGGAGCATCATTGAAATCAGTGAGTAAAGCAAAATACAAATTCTGCTCACGATTACCCAGAAAACGTACTTCTAATGCTTCAACCAAGGATTCAATACCTTCAGCACTATCCAACATGGCTGGAACGACCACGAGTGTGGAAAATGAAGTGGGAATGCCTTTAGTAAAATCCATTTTCGGCAGTGATCGTGGTTTCACCCGTAATGTTGCTCCCAAATTAACCAATGCTATGGCAAGCTGACTGCTACACAGGGCAAGCGCGAGACCCAACAATAAAAACGCTACATGCGTTATTCCACTTAAGTGTGCTTTATACAGTAAGGTAATCGTTAATCCCATTGTTATAAAGCCGATGCATCCCAGATAACTCGCTAATCTCCATTTGTTGATAAAGCGGCACAGTTTTTGCCAGAACGAAAAGCGGATGCCTAGAACTTTTTCAAGTTGCGACAAACCGTTGTCGACGAGATAAAAACCCACATGACAGTAACGTGCATTATCTGGATCAATGTGCTTATTTGGTGTTATGATGCTGTTGGACTTGATTTTTGCTAATTGAATGGCGGTTTCAGCAACGACTTGCTCTGATTGTGCACAGGTGCGCGCAAGACGCTCTATGACATGGCGATAACGGTCACGTGTCCCAAAATCCATCAGACTATACGTCGCACTGGGATCTAACCGCAGCGTTTTTTCGACGACACTCATTTTTTCGACAAAATTGCGCCAATCTACTTCAGTTAAATGTCGTAAACCGGCGATACTATTGCTAACGGTGACTTGAATCGCTGCCTGGTGCTTGTTTTCAGCCTGAACCAGCGTCTCAATTGTTAATCCTTCTTCTGCGAGATGTTGCTCAATCCAACTCATGGGTAACGCCAAGGCTGCACCGTGTAGACGTCTTGCTAACTCTGCAACATATGCACTACGCATTGTGGGTTCAGAATGAGCCATATCCGCAATGACTATCACCAGTTTTTTGGGATCTGACAAGGCGACTTCTAGCAGACGATCTGCCCAAAAACCCGCTAACTTTCGATCATTTCTATCGGCAACAATCCGTTTACTTGCGTTGCTTAGATTTTCAATCAGTGCAACCCCTAAGGTGATAGGCATTGCCCACAATTCGCCGACCGTGAGAGAAGTCACACTTTGATAAGCTGCGACGAAGCTGTTCAAATTTTCTAAATCCCAACGTCCATCACTGTGTTCAATAATTTCTAAGGCAATGTCGTAAATACGCGGATACCCTCGCACACTACTTGCCAGTTGTGGCAATGATCGGCCATATCCTTTAGAGAGATGACGTCGAATTGCATAAATTTGTTCTTGGATCAAATAAAAATTGTCGAGTAACCATTCCCGTGCGGGCGAGAAGCCATCATTTTCATGAGTCTTTTTAGTTAAAATGTCACAAGATTTAATTAATAATGCTTCACTGCTAGACAAACGCTCCAACAAGCTATCTGGCGCGGGCTTTTGCGTTAATGTGTGGGAGAATGCTAAAGTGGCGCCATAACGTGCCATTTGATCTGCGCTGAAGATTTCGGTGGGTATAGACGGTGAAGCACGATCTTCCATCGATATTTTTAATGCTTTCGATGCTTTACTTTTTAAATGCAGCCATTGTTGGATATTACGGATAAGTGTATTTTTTTTCAAAGTGGTCGCTTCCCACCGACAAATAAAACCAGAAAAAAATTAAGCGCTAATACTTAAACTTTAGGTTAATTGGTTAGATTTTTCCAACGCTCGTTTTTAGTAATCTTAATGAGATTTTGCTGTACTATCTATCCATGTAAGTTGGCTGCCAATATTTCAAGAAGTCGCATTGCCTTATATTAACCGCGGGCGTTCATAAAATCAATCGCTAAGCTTTAAGAAGGTTTATTTTTATTTTTCTGATGTAGGATACTTTCTTGCCTAGCGTTAGCCCACACTTGAAATATGCCGGATTCCTCAAGTTTTTCCATCAATAATTTTACTTCTGCTGGTGTATCGATAGGCCCAGTAGGACCCTGAAGTATTTTATTTTTTGCCAACATCTGCAATAAGAGTTCTACTTCGCGAGGGGTATCTACGGGACCTTTTATGCTATTTCGTTCTTTAAGCTTTTTCAAAAAGTTGCCGACCTCTCCATTGGTCAGTTCTCTCCTTAAATGAGATTCATTTCGCAAAACAGTTAAGATTGCTTCCATCTCTGGTTCTGTGTCAATAGAACCTATTAACAGCGTCATAAGCAGGGTTTCCTAATTTTTCTTCTTTTGTAGTATAGAACGTCTTTTTAAAAAATGCATAAGTGATTTAATTCAGTAGGTTAGTAAATAGCTGCCTGGGAGATACTGCTATAATCAACTTACCTTTATTGACTGTTTTTTTGTTCTTCCGATCCAAGGGGTTTTAATTCAATGTCTTGTATTTTCCATTCTTTGTTTTCTTTTGTTAAATGGTATTTAATAAAAAATAGGGTACCATCGTTTAATTTTAAGGTTCCTTTGATTTCTCCTTGGCCAATCGTCATTTCACCCTCCGAGAAAGAAGTAGGATCATTGTTTTCTAATCGATAGCGTTTTATAAATTCTTTAAAGTTTTCTGGTGTAGTGTTATATCGAAAATTCTCGGATGTATAACCGTAGGCTTTATCAATATCACCCGACTGTAATGCACCGAGTTGGTTTTTAGCAACCTCAATCATTTGATTGCTTGCCAATATTGCTTGAGTGATAATGCTTATCCAAAAACCGTAAAAAACGATAATCATTACGCCAAAAACCGTCATTATTTTTTTAAATCGAGGAGGGTTTTTGGCTAACTCTATTATATTCCCTTTATTATCCGTAAATTTATTACTGATAATGAAAGCTAAATCTATTAAATACCAGATACCTAAACCACCAAAAGTGAAGAGCATTAATATGCCGGTTGCAATTTTTCCTACATAAAATCGGTGTATACCAAAGTTACCTAGAAATATGCATAGCAATAATACTATTGAGGCCGATTTTGTACTGTCAATATCAGATCCTATACGGGTTTCGTGCATTTCTATTTTATACTATTGCGGATTATCTGAGTTTTCCGGTGTTGTGATTTTAATTTCACCACTTTTAATATCACCAATTTTAGTGTCTATAACCTCAATTGTTACGCGTTGGTTGCTGTCGCCTTGTTCCATTTGGGTACCGAGAGCACCTAGGGTTACCAAAAAGCCAAAAGAAACAATTATCATGACAACGATAATCGTCATGACTGTTTTAAATTGGGGTGGATTTTTAACCAATTCTATTATATTGCCGTTTTTATCTGTAAATCTATTGCTGATAATCAGCGCTAAATCTATTAAAGTCCAAATGCCGAGTCCCCCAAAAGTGAAGAGCATTAATATGCCGGTTCCGATTTTACCTGCATAAAATCGATGTATACCAAAATTACCGAGAAACAGGCATAGCAATAACATAGTAGAGGGGGATTTTGTACTCGTATTGATAGCCATATTGTCTCTCCTTAAATAAAATTTTTAGTTTCTAGCCTGTCAAAATATTGACAATTCTACAAATCGTAAATGAATAATATGCCATATGCATATATAAGTTGAGTATATAACATTATTTTATAATCGGGTAATTATAATTGGGTATATTATGTCGCGTTCAAAAAAAGCCAACCAAATCCTTAGCTTGCAATTGATTTCTTTCCTCACCCTGCAAATCACGCACGATCTTACCGTGGTGCATCATCAGTGTTCGGGTACCAAGCTCGAGTGCTTGAGACATCGAATGCGTAATCATTAATGCCGTCAGTTGTTTTTCTTGAATTAAACGCTGTGTGAGTTCTAGAATCAGTCCTTCCATCTTGGGATCTAACGCTGCCGTATGTTCATCTAACAACAATATTTTTGAAGGCCTGAGGGTTGCCATCACGAGGCTAACGGCTTGACGTTGTCCCCCCGAGAGTAAGCCCATTTTATCGTTTAAGCGATTTTCTAAGTTAAGCGCCATGTGGCTAAGTCTTTCTCTAAATTGTTCACGGAGACTCGCGCTTAGTGCCATCTTAAGTGTGCGGCTTTTTCCACGCGAAAAAGCAAGGTTCAAATTTTCTTCAATCGTCAGATCTGCATAGCTACCTAATAGGGGATCTTGAAAGACACGACTAATGAGTCGCGCGCGTTTGTGTGTAGGCCATTTCGTGACAGCAATATTATCTAAAACAATACTGCCAGAATTACTTAAAATATCCCCCGAAATTAAATTCATCAACGTAGATTTTCCAGCGCCATTACCGCCAATAACGGTTACAAATTCACCGGACTTGATTAATAAATTAAAATCTTCGAAAACAGTTGTTTCTAAAGGTGAACCTTTTCCAAAAGTAACTGAAATGTTGTTAAGTGTAATCATAGGTTTTGCCGAGGTTTAAGTGTGAATTTTTGGCGTATTTTAGGCACCAGCATGGCTATCACGACCAATACTGCTGTAATGAGGTTTAAATCTTGTGCTTGTAAACCCGCAAATTGGCTATTTAAGGCGAGCGCAATCGCGAGTCGGTATAGAATTGATCCCAAAACACAGGCGATTAACACAAACCATAAGCGGTGTTTAGGTAATAGGCTCTCGCCTACAATGACTGAAGCAAGTCCCGTAATTAGTGTGCCTGTGCCGAGCGAAATGTCGGCAAACCCATGTGCTTGTGCAAATAAAGCACCCGCCAAAGCGACCAACCCATTACTTGCGGCAAGGCCTATTAAAGTCATTAATCCAATGTTAATACCATAGCTCGGACTTACGCGCGGGTTGATACCCGTTGCCCTTAATGCTAAGCCAAATTGACTGGCCAAAAATCGATATAATAAATAAAGCACCCCTATAATAATGCCAAACATGCTCCATAAAACAACATGAGAACCTTTAAAATAACTAAATAGCGTTAATTCAGAAAGTAATGCAATATTGGGCCGCCCCATAATGCGTAGATTGACTGAATAGAGTGCAGTCATGGTTAATATCCCTGCTAGCAAACCGAGGATATTCCACCGAACATGCAAATAGCCTGTTATAAATCCTGCCAGTCCACCCGCGAAAATAGCAGCGATAGTTGCCAGTATCGGATGTACACCATTCACAAGTAGGGTTGCGGCAACGGCTGCTCCTAGCGGAAAGGTACCATCAACGGTTAAATCTGGAAAATTAATTGCGCGAAAAGTAAGATATACCCCTAAAGAAACGAGACCATATAAAAGCCCGATTTCGAGTGCACCTAAAAATTGGATCATATTCATGGCTCATCGTCCGATTTAATTTGAATTTCTGTTTTTTCTGGAAAAGCCACTGGAATATCTTGCGGGCTTTTGCCAGCTAAAATCTCCAGAATCATTTTTCCCGTTTGTTGTCCTACCATGTATTGGTTAGCGCCAATGGTTGCTAATGCGCCGTGGTTAATCATATCGATTCCACTACAAAAAACAGGAATCTTATTTTTAGCGCTAATATTTACAATAGAATCGAAAGCCGAAAGCGCCGTATTATCATTATTGATAAAAATAGCCTGTACTTGAGAAATAAGTGCATGAGCCGCCTGATTAACATTCGCCGTTGTATTTGCCGTTGCTAGCACTAATTCTAAGCCTTTTTGTGTTGCGACTTGTTTCATTTGTTCCACTAAAGCAACAGAATTAGCTTCGCCTGGATTATAAATAACGCCGAGTTTAGTCAGCTTGGGTAAAATTTTCTTAAATAAATCGAATTGAAGTGCGGGATCTATAAAATTTGAAACTCCAGTAACAACACCTTCTGGATGTTTAAGATCTTTCACAATTTTTGAACCTATAGGATCAGAAACCGAGCTAAAAACAATCGGAATGGCATAACGCTGATTTGCAGATATGAGCGCTTGTGTGGCAGTTGTGCCGATTCCCACCATCACATTTGGAGAAGTCCCTACAAATTGCTGGGCAATTTGTGTGGCCAGTGCGCTATTGCCTTGTGCAGACTGAAAATCGATATGAATAGTATGCTCAGATTGCTTGAGTACATCCAAAATGCCTTGACGTGTCGCATCTAACTCGGGATGCTCGACTATCTGGATAATCGAGACACGAACTTCTTTTTGAGATGCAGCAAAGCTTATATTCATGTATAACATGGATAACAGCGCCACAAATCCTACCAGAATGCGAAAGCGAAAACAAAATTGAAGCAGTCGCTGAATATTCATGATGATTTTTTTCCAAGTCTATCTAATACAAGTCTATAGCCTTGATTGGCCTCTTTGCTTAAAAAGCGGGAAACACGAACAATGGTTGCCAAGCTCACGCCTGTTTCCTCATGGATCGCTCGATACGAGAGTTCTTCCTCGTCTAAAAGTTCAGCGACGTGCCAACGTTCGGTAATAGCCGTCATTTCAGCAGGCGTGCAGAGATCATGTAAGAAAGCTGCGCATTCCTCAACGGTTTTTAACGCCAGAATGGCTTGATAAAGCGACTTTTCGGTTTTTGTCATGCTGCAATGTCCATGAGTTGTTCAACTATCAACTGTGCTAATATGATAGTACAGTAGTCTTTCAGGAATTGCAAAGATTTCGTCTTGCCCGCCAAAGATGTTTGATAGTTTTATACTTAATTATTTTGTGTCTAAAACAAGCGAGGAAGTACAACTCAACAAAAAAGCACAATACAAGTCGTATTAAAATTGTATTGAGTGTTATGCATGAAATTGCCTATTTTTTAATCAAAAATGGTGCTAGCTTTTTGGGAATGCAGTTATTTTTTAATCTCACATAGCAGGGCATGCCCTCATGATAGGGTGGGTATGCTTCGCCCTGAATTAAAGGGAGAAGATAATCTCTACACGCTTCTGTAATACCAAAACCGTCACTTCGAATAAAATCCTTTGGTAATGTTTTTTCTTGGTTGGCAACTTTGCTTAAGGCGACATCTTCAATATGCCATTTATAGGGAGAATCGTTGTCTCTGACAATAATCGGCATGACCGCATTTTTGCCAGCAAGTGCAAGTTCTACAGCACTTTTGCCTAAATCATACGCCTGCGTTACATCGACAGTAGAAGCGATATGGCGAGCCGATCGCTGCAAGTAATCGGATACCGCCCAATGATATTTAAGATTTAAATTTTGTTTAATAATGGCTGCAAGTGCTGGCGCAACGCCGCCCAATTGTGCGTGTCCGAAGGCGTCTTTAAGACCGCTTTCTGATAAAAAAGACCCGTCTGATTTACGAATACCTTCAGAAGCAACGACAACACAATAACCATTTTTTTCTACCGACTCTTTAACGTGATTACAAAAATCCGATTCCACAAAAGGCAGTTCGGGAAATAAAATTAGGTGAGGAGGCAGATCCGGATTTTCGGAGGCTAGCCCTGCTGCGGCTGCAATCCAACCTGCATGTCGACCCATCACTTCTAAAATAAAAACTTTGGTGGAAGAACTGGCCATAGAAGCCACATCTAAACCTGCTTCCCGTGTAGAAATGGCGACATATTTGGCAACCGATCCAAACCCTGGGCTACTATCCGTATAAGGTAAATCGTTATCGATGGTTTTGGGAATACCAATGCAAGTTATGGGATACCCGAGCTTTAAGCCCATTTCTGAAATTTTATGTGCCGTGTCTTGCGAATCTCCGCCGCCATTGTAAAAAAAGTAACCTATATTGTGTGCAGAAAACACTTCGATGAGGCGTTCATATTCCGCACGGTTTTCTTCAAGGCCTTTTAGTTTATAACGGCACGAGCCAAACGCGCCGCCCGGTGTAAATTTAAGTGCAGCAATGTCTTCTGGTGTTTCGTCTGCTGTGTCGATTAATTCTTCATGGAGGATGCCTAAAATGCCATTTTTACCTGCATAGATTTTTTGAATTTGCGTAGGATATTGGCGGGTGGTTTCTATCAGTCCACAGGCGGATGCGTTAATAACGGCGGTAACGCCACCAGATTGTGCGTAGAGTGCGTTTTTCAATGTGTCCTCTCTTGGTAACTTATTAAGAGCCTCATATTATTGATCGTGTAATTCTAACATATTTGGCAAATACAAAAAATTAGTTTATTGACTAATTCATGCATAAGGTTTTTAATAAGTAAATAAACAGCAAAGGGTTCGGACCCAGTAGGATAAACCATGCATATCCATATTTTAGGCATTTGTGGCACCTTTATGGGAGGTCTAGCTGTTCTCGCTTCGGAACAACAATATATCGTGTCGGGTTCGGATCAAAATGTTTATCCGCCCATGAGTGCTCAGCTCAATAACCTAGGTATTAAAATATTTCAGGGGTATGACGATATCAATCAATTATCTCCTAAACCGGATTGCATCGTCATTGGAAATGTCATGCGCCGAGGAATGCCTGTTATCGAAGCTGTGTTAAACCAAAACCATCGTATGTTATCAGGCCCTGAGTGGCTCGCACGCTATGTGCTACACGATAAGCATGTTTTAGCGGTATCTGGAACGCATGGTAAAACCACAACAGCCAGTATGTTGGCATGGATATTAGAAGTCGCTGGATTAAGCCCCGGATTTTTAATTGGTGGTGTTCCAAACGATTTTGGCGTTTCTGCACGATTAGGCGGTGGAAAATATTTTGTGGTAGAAGCAGATGAATACGATTCTGCTTTTTTTGATAAACGCTCTAAGTTTGTTCATTATCATCCACGAACATTGATCATCAATAATATGGAATTTGATCACGCAGATATTTTTGCAGATCTTGCTGCCATTCAACAGCAATTTCATCACTTAATACGTACAGTGCCGGGTGAGGGATTAGTTATTTACCCATCCACAGATGAGAATGTGATAGCGACTTTAAAAAAAGGCTGTTGGACTAAAACCGAAGCATTTGGTTCAAGCGAGGCAGGTTGGCACGCCAAAAATCGCGTTTCTACAAACAATCAATTTGATATCTGTTTTGGGGCGCATGCCTATGGCACTCTGCAATGGTCTTTATTGGGAGAACACAATATCAATAACGCATTAGCCGCAATTGCAGCAGCGCACTCTGTAGGCATTCAGCCTAAGATTGCCATTAAAGCGCTGTCGTCTTTTCAGGGCGTAAAACGCAGAATGGAAATTAAAGGCGTCGTGCGTGGCATGACAATATATGATGATTTTGCACATCATCCGACGGCCATCGGCTTAACATTGGCAGGTTTGCGTGCCAAGGTTGGAAAAGATGCGCGCATTACGGCGGTATTAGATATTCGCTCAAACACTATGAAGGCAGGACATCATAAGGATGATCTGCCAGGTGCGTTGCAAGATGCAAATGCCGTTTATTTTTTCCAATCGCCCGACATTCAGTGGAATGTAAATAAAATTTGGCAGTTGGCTAATAAGCCAGGTGGTGTATTTAATGACATAACATTATTATTAGACACATTATTAGCAGAAAAAGATAGCGATATTGCGACAGAAAATTATACAAAAAATTTTAGGGATAAGCATGTTATTTTTATGAGTAATGGCGGTTTTAATGGTATCCAAACACTATTTTTAGAAAAAATAGCCTAACTTTTTAATAATAAAACTTTACAGTTGTTAGCATGTTTGGTGCTGATAATATGTGTGTGAATACCTGAGCTAAGATTTAAGCTTTTCGCTAATTCTTCTAAAATATCATCCCTTTCAGGCTGTTCCAGGAAAGTGGTTACTAAAGGAAGCGGATGAATGGCTTCTTCTACACGCAAGGTCCCAACCCATAGAGGTGTTTTGTGCTCAGTTTGATAATCCGAACGCCAGAGCTGAAATACAACGCGTCTTGTTTCGCTCATTTTTTTTGTAACCGCTAAGATAGGTAGTCGATCGCGATGAAATTTCGGCATCGTGGGAAATAACAAAGGGGAGGGGTTATTCGCGAGTAATATCACACCTGTTTTAAAGTTGAGTTTAGGAATAACTTTCCATCCGGCTTTTTCGAGTGCACTTTGTACGCTTTCTAATGATCCTAACCATTGCACATCAAATATCGTTGCTTGGCGCTTAAATGCGCCGGTACGGTAGAGTGTGTTTGTATCGCCTTTGCCGTGCCACCAAATTTTTTCTTGAAGGGTATGGGTTGCCCATTGTCGAATCAATTCTGTTCGCAGCTTTGGATAAAAGAAAGTGGCATACAGGCTTAAGGTAACGGTCATAACCAATAGTCCTGGCACAACAATAGCACGGATAGGGATAGGTCTTGACTCAACGCGTCGATAAATCAAAGTACCTAAGGTTACAAAGCCACTACCTAAAGTGAGACTGCCGACGATATCAGTAAACCAGTGCATACCGAGATAGACACGTGAAAAAGCAACCCATAAAATTAAGGGAACCGCAATTGCCCAGGGTGCCCATCGATATTTACGAGTAGGCGATTGTTGCATAGAGAGTGTTTGGTGGATAAACATGGCAGCAAGACCAAAAACTAGGGTCGCGGTTAAAGTATGCGCGCTCGGAAAAGCAAATCGATGGGATAAATAGACTAAGCCTTCAGGCCGTGGAATAGCACTTTCTGTTTTAACTAGCCATCCGCTTACAAATCCAATGCTAATTGTTAAGAACCAACAAAAAGCTGCTGTATATCGTTGACGCCAAAATAGCCAAAGCCCAATGGCAGCGGCTGCTGGCAATAATATCCAGGGATCCCCTAATCCTGTTAAAAACCCTGTCCAATGAATAATTTTAGTGCTGTAAAGGGCACGTAACACTTGGTAAACGGGCTCATTCCAACTCGTAATGCCTTCTGAATTTAAAATGTCGCGCAGCGTTATTGCGAAGCCTGTAAAGGCAAGCACACAGAATATGAGAATCCCCAATTGACTTTGCTCTGAGCCTTGAGCATTTCTTAAGGCTGAGTGGAGCCAAGGGAGTCGACGCAGTATTTTCCAAATGCCATTGATTGCTTGCGTAAGGGTTTTGACTACCCAAGCGCCTATAAGCAATAGCGTTTCATAAATGAGCCAAAATGCTAGCAGCAGTAGAAGTACTAAAAGTCCGGCGCGACTGGCGACTTCAGGAGGCAATGTACCCAAAGAAGCGCCAATTAAGATCCCAGGCAGGCAATATAAAGGCGCCCAGGCAATGGCGGAGAGAATATTAAAGAATAGAAACCGCTTTGGAGACATATCCATCATACCGGCGATAACGGGGATCATCGGACGAACAGGGCCTACAAAACGGCCAAAAATAATACTTTTGCCGCCATGTAATGTAAAAAAGGTTTCTCCACGAGCAAGCAATTTTGGAAATTGCTTAAAAGGCCAAAAGTTACGCAATTGTTGATGATAGTGGTAGCCTAACCAATAACTGATGCCATCGCCCGCAATAGCGCCTAAAATTGCCCACGACAAAGTTGCCCAGAATGGGAGATGGCCTGATCCCATCATGCCGCCAATAGCCGTCATCATCACAACACCGGGAACCACTAATCCTACAATGGCGAGGGATTCGGAAAGCGAGATAAGGAAAACGATAAATCCAGACCAATTGGGATTCGCTGTGATCCAATCTAAAAAAGGTTGGATAGATTCTTGAGTCATGGGTAAATTGGAATCCTATTAGTTTGCTATGACACAATAGTTTAGGCCAAAGAACCCCTATAATTCAATAAGTTAATTTTTTAACTTTAATAGTCAGCAAGATCCCAAGCCGATCCTTTTTAACTTAACCATTGGTATAGGTTATTTGGATCGGCATCAGGATGTTACAACCTACTATAAAAGGCTTAATGCAGTCCATTCACTTTGGGTTGCGGTTGACCGTTGCCTCTATCAGGTTGCACTGCTTTTTCCTCTGGGAGCGGAATACCCATGTTTTCTTTAATGCGCTTCAATAGCGCTTTTCCATTTTTGTGCTCGATATAGAGATGTGAAAAAGACTTTACCAAGCCCGAATCCACAGACAAAGGTGCTTCTTTTGGTGGCGCGTCTTCTGGAAGCTGTGTTGGTGCAGTCATTTCGCACAGTGCGGTTAAGCGTTTCATCAGACTATCGTTGAGCTTATCGGCTTTTTCCATTTCATCGGGCAGGCAAATTTTAATCACACTTTCTTCCAATAAAATAAGCTTTCGGGTGTATTCCATACTTTTTTCAACGACACCATTTAACGCTTGTGTGTTTGTCGTAATTCCCACTTGTATTGTTTGAATGTTTTCTCGAACTTCCTTTAGAGTTTCTTCTTTTAACCCATTGAAAGCGACCGTTTTGATGGGTTCAGCCAATGTTTTTTCAAACTTAGTTTGAAATAGGTTAAAACCTTTTTGTTGTGCTTCCATTTTTGTCTTAAGTTTATCTAATTTTAATTGTGTGTCTGAGAATTCTTTTGATAATTCCTGAGGGGTCATAGTTGCAGTTTTTTGAACGACTTTATCGATTCTATCGATATGAGCGCCCAATATCGTTAAGGATTCCTCCCAAGACTTTAAGTCTAAAGCAAAATCTTTTGTGGTACATTCGAGCTCGTTTTGAAGCTTGCAAGATTTTTTATGTACTTCGTCTTTTTTGGGTGTTTTCGTGTTTGGTGACTTTTTCATAACCAAGTTCTCCGTTGTTAAAAATAAAAAAAACCATCCATGGCGTTATCGCTTTTAACACATTTTAATTGCGTTGTTACGATGTCCGTATGACAGGGCTATTAAAAAAGAAATGCAGGATGAGAACAATCCGACAGGTAACGGAGCATAAATAACGGGTAGTTAGATAGCTTGGACGGACACATAGGCCTGCCCTAAATAGTAAGGATATTTTTATTCGGATATTCACACAAATCACGAATAATGCATTGCTCGCATTTTGGTTTGCGTGCAACGCAGACGTATCGTCCATGCAACACTAACCAATGATGTGCATCTTTTAGAAAAAGTTTGGGAATAACTTTTAATAATTGTTCTTCAACCGCACGTGGCGTTTTTCCGCTGGCTAAGCCCGTTCTATTGGCAACACGAAAGATGTGTGTGTCTACTGCAATGGTCGAATGCCCAAAAGCGGTATTTAAAATAACATTAGCCGTTTTTCGTCCAACACCTGGCAAACTTTCTAATGCCTCTCGAGTATCTGGAACTTTTGAATCAAAGTTCTTCAACAAAATCTCACAGGTCTTTAGAATGTTTTTTGCTTTGGTATTATAGAGTCCAATCGTTTTTATGGCATTTTTTAATTTTGCTTCGCCCAGTGCCAGAATAGTCTCAGGCGTGTTTGCAATGGTAAAAAGCTTTTCAGTGGCTTTGTTAACGCTAACATCAGTTGCTTGGGCAGATAAAATAACAGAAATTAATAATTCAAATTCTGAGTGATATTTTAATTCGGTAATAGGAGAGGGATTTTGTGCTTTAAATCGTTTAAAAATTTCTGTGCGTTGCTTGATATTCATTGACCTTCGTCTTCCTTGTTTTTGAGTGTACGCTTTTCTTGTATACGCATAACAGCGGCTTTAATTTCTGCTCTGATCTGTTGTTTTTGTTGCTGATCAGCAGAGGCAGGGAGCTTGGGTTGTTCTTCTGAAATCAAACGGTTTTGTCGTGCTTGATAACGCTGTTTGGCTTTGGTGCCGCGTTCTATTTTTTCTTTACTGCTCGGTTCAATCGGGAGGTCTATCATGTCGATACAATCCATGGGGCAGGGAGCTACACAAAGCCCACACCCAATACATTCATCCGTGAGAACGGTATGTAAAAATTGTGCGGCGCCCATAATGGCATCCACAGGACATGCGAGAATACATTTTGTGCACCCTACACACTCAGCTTCTCTAATAACAGCTAACTGCATTGCACTTATTTAACGCGCATGCCCGGCTCTGCACCAACATGCGGTTCTAATATCCAGAGCTCACGACCACCTGGCCCTGCCGCTAAAACCATGCCTTCAGAAATACCAAAGCGCATTTTACGGGGCGCTAGGTTAGCGACCACAACTGTGAGTTTGCCGATTAAAGCCTCGGGTTCGTAGGCTTCTTTAATACCTGCAAAAATTTGTCGTGTTTCGCCACCAACATCTACCGTTAATTTAAGTAATTTTTGCGCTTCGATGACATGTTCTGCATTAACGATTTTTGCAATACGTAAATCCACTTTTGCAAAGTCCTCAATGGAGATGAAGTCTTGTTCTGATTTTGTGCCTGTTGTGGTTGCTTTGTCGCTTGTTGTCGTTGTAGGCAATATAGCGAGTTTAGGCGTATTTTCAGACAAATCGGCTTTGGAAGCTTCAGACATAGCAATAACCTCTTTTAGTTCAATACGGTGTAATAGGGGTTGAAAGGGTTGAATGGCGTGCGCCGTTAAAGGCGTTTTCCGATCATGCCAATGCAATTCAATATTTAAGAAAACTTCGACCTTTTCTGCTAGGGTTGGCAAAATGGGCTTTAAATACGTCATTAATAGACGAAATAAGTTAAGGCCAAGGCTACATACTTCCCAAGTGGCTGTTTGCAAATCCGGCGATTTTGCTAAAACCCAGGGTTTTTTATCATCGATATAGCGGTTAGCAATATCGGCTAATCGCATGATTTCTCGTACGGCACGATTATATTCGCGAGCCTCGTAGTCCGTTTTTAAAGTGTCGCCAGCGGCTACAAATTCTTGGTACAGTATAGGCTCGCTGCAATGCGGAGAAAGTTGACCATTAAATTGTTTCGTAATAAAACTGGCGCATCGACTGGCGATATTGACTAATTTTCCGACAAGGTCTGCATTTATCCGTGCGACAAAATCTTCCATTTGAAAATCAATATCATCAATGCCTGTGCCTAATTTACTGGCAAAATAATAACGCAAATATTCCGGATTGAGATGATCTAAATACGTTCGCGCATTAATAAATGTGCCACGTGATTTAGACATTTTTTGTCCGTTAACCGTTAAAAATCCATGCACAAAAATGTTGCTGGGCGTTCTAAAGCTACTGGCAGTTAAAACCGCAGGCCAAAAAAGCGCATGAAAATATACAATATCTTTGCCAATAAAGTGATAAAGTTCCGTCGTACTATCTTTGTTCCAATATTCCTCAAAAGAAAGTGTTGAATTTTTTTCGCATAAATTTTTGAAGCTGGCCATGTAACCAATAGGCGCATCTAACCACACGTAAAAATACTTGCCGGGAGCATCGGGTATTTCAAATCCAAAATAGGGCGCATCGCGTGAAATATCCCATTGTTGTAATCCAGATTTAAACCACTCTTCCAATTTTTTAGTGATTTCAGGCTGCAGATGGCCGTTTTTAGTCCATTCTTTTAAAAATGTTTCGTAATGATCTAAACAAAAGAAATAATGCTCTGATTCTTTTTCGATGGGTGTTGCCCCTGAAATAACGGAAATAGGGTTTTTCAGTTCAATGGGGCTGTAAGTAGCGCCACACTGCTCGCAACTGTCACCATACTGATCTGGTGCTCCACATTTTGGGCACTCGCCTTTGACATAGCGATCCGGTAAAAATAAATTTTTAATGGGATCAAAAGCTTGTTTGATGGTGCGCTTGGTGATATCTCCACCTGCCAATAACTTTTGATAAATCCCGGTTGCGAGGGCTTGGTTTTCTGGGGAATGGGTGGTGTAAAAATTGTCAAACGAGATATTAAACGCTTGCAGATCAGCCGTATGTTCTTTATAAGATTTTGCGATCAGCGCTTCAGGGGTCATATTTTCTTTTTCTGCACGCAACATAATTGGTGTGCCATGGGCATCGTCGCCACACACAAAGTGGCACGTATTGCCGATTAATCGTTGAAATCGCACCCAAATATCTGGCTGAATATATTCAACCATATGCCCCAAATGGAGAGGTCCGTTAGCGTAAGGCAGAGCTGCTGTGACCAGAATTTTTCTTGCATTGTTTGACATATAACTCACTTATAAAATTAAATTTGGGCTGTAAATAGCGCTTTTATTCTCTCGTATTCTCTCAATTTTTTAGGTTAACATAAATAGTATTTCCTGGTCTAAGCTTAAGAAAAGGCAGAAAGCGTTTACAGCGTTAATCAGGGGGCGTATACATGAGTCCAGTCAATCTCGACACGGCCATTTTCAACCCGGCCAGCGTATTTAAAAAACCAGAAGAAATCTTAAAAGATGCCAAAATTATGCTGACGCGCGAGCAAAAAATTCGCGCATTACAAACCTGGCAATATGATATTCAGCTACGACGTGTTGCTGAAGAAGAAAATATGCATTCAAATCAAGATGAAACTGATGTAAAGTTAGAAGATGAAATTATTTTTGCCTTAGGTATTCTACAAAATTCGCCCGAATCTGCTGTCTGAAGCGATAACACACATGGTAGGATTTAAACTTCATTTATCAAACGTAGATTGAACCAAACATATGCTAGAAAAAAAGAAAGTTAACCAGCACGCATGTCAGAATAGCCTTAAACCGATACCTGGGATTAAAAATATTATCGCCATTGCTTCTGGTAAAGGTGGCGTGGGCAAATCCACAACAGCAGTCAATCTTGCTTTAGCAATTTCCAAAGCAGGCGCACGCGTTGGCATACTAGACGCAGATATCTATGGGCCTAGTCAGCCGCTGTTATTAAACACAAAAGCACAAAAGCCGGGGATGCAAAAAGATCGCGAAGGGAAACGTTTAGACCCTGTCCTACAATATGGCCTGCAATCGATGTCTATGGGTTATTTAGCAGATCCAGATGCACCCATGGTTTGGCGTGGCCCGATGGTGAGCAGCGCATTGCAACAATTGTTAGCAGAAACTGCTTGGGATAACCTGGATTATTTAATTATTGATTTGCCACCAGGCACGGGCGATATACAACTAACGTTAGCCCAAAAAATACCGGTTTCTGGTGTTGTGATTGTCACAACACCCCAAGAAGTTGCACTGTTAGATGCAAAAAAAGCGTTACTGATGTTTAGAAAACTCGGTATTACAATATTAGGTGTTGTAGAAAACATGGGTAAACACATTTGTACGCACTGTGGCCACGCAGAATCTATTTTTGGCAGCGAAGGCGGTGGCAAGTTGGCGGCGCAATTTGAGGTGCCCTTATTGGGGCAATTGCCTTTAGATAAAAGGATTTGTGCAGAAGCAGATATTGGAAAACCGACCCTGGTGTCAGATCCTGAAGGCGAGATCTCAATGTTATATCGAGAAATTGCAGATCGTGTCACAACGCAGTTGTCTTTGCAGCCACGAGACTATAGTTTGGGGGTCCGTACTGTTTTGACTGAGTAGCATCGCATTACTGCATGAATTTCAAACGAGAGCATAGATAAATGAGCATAAAATCAGATAATTGGATAAGACAGATGGCGACGGCACAGGATATGATTAATCCTTTTTCAGCGATACAGGTGCGGCATAATGAAATGGGTCGTATTGTTTCTTATGGCACTTCGAGTTATGGATACGACGTGCGGTGTGCGAATGAACTCAAAATCTTTACCAATATTAATTCGGCAATTGTTGATCCCAAAGCGTTCGACTCTAACAGTTTTGTAGATCTTAAAGCCGATATCTGTATTATCCCGCCGAATTCTTTTGTGCTTGCACGGACTGTCGAATATTTTAAAATTCCGCGAGACGTGTTAACCATTTGTGTCGGAAAATCCACCTATGCACGCTGTGGGATTATTGTGAATGTCACGCCCTTGGAACCCGAATGGGAAGGGCATTTCACCTTAGAGTTTTCTAATACGACACCTTTGCCTGCAAAAATTTATGCCAACAAAGGGGTGGCACAAATGCTGTTTTTTCAATCGGATGAGGTTTGTGAAACCTCGTATAAGGATAGGGGAGGGAAGTATCAGGGACAGAAAGGCGTTACTTTGCCGCAAACTTAAAGACTTTGTGTCTACACCTCTATTATTTTATTTAAAATTCCTCTACAATGGATATTGTAACTCGGGGGCGACCTGGGTTCGACGTGGGTTGCAAAGCCCTAAGTGCATGCCGAGCAGGTAGCTTAATCTCGTAAAAATTAGCTGCAGGCATATAACTGCCAATGAAGATACACTGGCTTTCGAGCCAGTTGCAATCGCTGCTTAATAACCAGTAGATAGCCTTCTGACCATTTCGTGCTTGTGCGAGTGGGCATCAGGAGTCGATTATCACAAGACGCTCAGTTACAGCGTTCGAGGGTAACTGCTAAGATAAATTGAACTCGCTGCTAGTTTATTCATGCCCATCGGGTGGCTAGTAGTTAAATAAAAAATTGGGATACGCATGTAGAAGCTTTTGGTAGAGTGCTTACGGACGCGGGTTCAATTCCCGCCGCCTCCACTTAGAATTCTAACCAAACCCTAAAAGATACAAAAATCTACAAAGAAAGAGAGCTGGCGGTAGTACACCATTTCCTAAATTTAATTTAGTAGGGTAAAATAGTAATAAAAATGTGTAAATTTATGTTAAAGAATGTCAATACGTTCAAATAGCACATTGAATGCTTTAAATTTTATTAACCTTCTTCATAAAGTGGTGAATGCGAAAATTAAATGTCAGTTGGCTTTATATTTGAAAAACTTCTCATGCAAATGGATAATATAATGGCATTCCCATTTTCAAATAAGAGTACAGCATGCAATTAGAACTGGTTAAAGCTTCCATAAATCAAAAACCAGCTTTGGCAAATCTCTTAGAATTATACGCTTATGACTTCACAGAATATTGTGATTTTGATATTGGCAATGATGGTTTTTATGGATACGAGTTCCTGCCGTTGTATTGGACAGAGCCGACACGCCATCCCTACCTGATTTATGTGGACAAAAAAATAGCGGGATTTATTTTAGTCCAAAGAGGCTCGCCCATTTCGGATGATACCGTTGTGTGGGATATCGCAGAATTTTTTGTCATGAAAAAATATAAACGACAGGGCGTCGGCACTGAGGCCGCCCTTAAAGCCTGGGAAAAATTTAAAGGACTCTGGCAAGTAAGAGTTTTGATGAGCAATCCAATTGCGTGTTCATTTTGGCCAAGAGCAATCGAGAAATTTACTGGAATAACTCCTAAAAGAGTTGAACTAAAAATTAAAGCTGAGGACTGGATTGTGTATTCATTTGAATCGAACGGTAGGAATGGAAAAGAAGCGAAAGAAAGGTTACTTGGATTAATGGAAAAAAGGAAATGCCATGAGTAAAAGCGTCCTAATAGAACATCAAGTCGCTGCTTTTATTTCTTGTTTTATGCAGTATCTACTTTCACCTTAAATATTTTTATGGGAACCAGGAAGTCTTATAGTTCGCCCAAATTTTTTTAGATAACTTAAATTAGATCATTGTGGATTCGGGATCATGATTTTTTAGATTTTCAAGAGAGAAAGGAAAAGATTTATTTGCATAGCAATAAATGCATCCAATGGGGCAACTATCATAGGATCCTATGTCCCTGCTTTCTTGACAAAGACAACCCGGCCTATTCCCTACTATTTTAATTTTTACAGGCACTGTAATTATTTCATTTATTTTTTCTGCGTTTATGCAGGATGCAGGCCTAATGTCCTCCTTGGTTAGGTCAGGTTGGGAGCATACTGATACTTTTATAGAGTATTTCTTAGCGATTTCTATAAAATTATGCAGTAAATTCTTTTTTTCTTGAATCGAAATATCATAAAAATTTATGTTATTCATATCACCAGCCATCATAAGCCTACTTTCTATTTTTTTATAGAAGCACATAAACGATACGATTACTTCATCCACGTAACCTGCTATTTTTCTTGCTAACTTTTCAAAGTTTTCTTTATGCCAATTGATATCTGTGATGGAACTAATAACAATCGGATCATAACGCCAAATAATAGAATTTTTACCAAAATCTTTAGAAAACCTAATTAAACAGGAAATATGCTTTTCGAGTAAAGGCAGGTTTTTTTCTATTTCTTTTTGATAATTATTGATTGTATAATGCACCAGAAACCGATAACCTTGTTTATTAAGCGTTATTAAATTTTTATAGAAGGGAGCGAGATTTTTAGTCCAAAATATAAAAGCGTCTACGTCCTTTATTAATAAACTAACCTTATTTATTTTACCGCTATATGGATTCTTGACTTCGCAATATCCTGCATTAACTCGATTCATAAACCATTTACCATAAAAAGCGGGAATGTCTGTCCTATAACTAGCAGAAACAATCACTGCCAACTCCCATAATAAAAAATGAAAGAATTTTTCATACCAAATTAAGTTCCATGATTGCCATGTTATAATTATAACTCTTTATTTACTTGCTAACATATCTTCTATTTTAAGCACATATTATATAAATATATGAAGATAATCTTCATATATAGTCACTTTATTACGTTTTCTTTCGCCGCTTATGGGTATATTGAAACCCATAAGAATAAGGGATATCCGGTCAAGAATGCTTCCTAGTATATAATAATCTTTTTTCTAACGCATTGAAAATTCAATATGGTAAAATTCAATAAATTAATGAATATAGGTCAGCCTAATAAATAGAATAACATTGGTAGCATAGTTTCGTCTAGAAAAATACGATCATAAATTTTGCAATATTCAAAAATCAATTGTGACAGAACCAATATATGTTATTTTTTGCCAAAAATATAAGCACTTACTGTGTAATTCTTACCTCCGATTTCTTTAAGTTTTTCGCCAGCCAAAACCCCGCCATTTCTCTGATAAAAAGCACAAGCACCATAATTGTTTTTTAATACCCAGGCAACATATGGTAGTAATTTTTTCTGTGCTAAGTATTGATGAGCTGTTTTTAAAAATTGATTTCCTATGCCCAATCTTTTGAATTTTTCCAGCAGATAAATAGCATAAATTTCTCCAAGATAATCAGAGGCAATATCACGAGAAGGTCCAGCGTCGCAAAAACCAATGATTTTTTCTTTATAAATTGCAACCAAATGGATTTGAGTCTGATCGTTATTATGCAATATCTTATTTCTTAAATCTAATCTATCACGAAAGGAAATATTTCGGAGATAATGTTCATCGATGATGCTTTTATAGCTTTGTTGCCATGATTTTACATGAATTTTTGCCACTTCATAAGCATCACTTAGAGTGGACTTTCTAATGATAACCTTGTTAGTGCGAACGTTCATAATTTCTTGAATAAATAAAGTTATGTGATTGCATCTTAATTTTGACATCCAAGATTTTTGTAAAATTCATGAATACACAAAATTCAAAATCATTTGTGACAGAACCATTAAAATTGATACTTTTTGCACACAAAAAATGTTAATGTTAAGGGTATGATAGCTCAAAGGGAGGTCCGAAGGAAGGAGGAGCAAATGTTCCATAATCCGAGTGGTGAAACGCCGCTTTATATCGCTGCTCAAAGAGGGTAAAAACATGGAACGGCCGCTTTGTTGGAAGCAGGAGCGAATGCAACCATTGCCGTCCGGGTTTCTCGATAAACTCAGGGAGCTGAATAAAGTAGTATTACTAAAATTTAATTTGGCATTATTGCTCAGAGGAAGCGACTCGCAAGATCGCTTCTTCCTGAATAGCTACTACGTGAACTAATCAATTTTTAAGTAAGGGGAGTGTTATGAGTAGCACATCGAATCAGCATAATAAAAATTCTCTCTCTGTAATATATTCCTCTGCTAAAACCGATACAATACATGAAATAATGAAAAAAGCTGACGGGCAATCATTGGTTATCTGGGATGTAGATGGTGTTTTATTGATAGGTAAAGACAAAATATTTCATAGCGAAAATATACATTCTGGCCTAAATCAAGAATATGTTGAATACATAAAAAATAAATTCCATTTAACTGCCGAGCAAAGCAATAAATTTCTAAGCCAATTACTTTTGCAGCGTCCTATTCAATTGGTTGATAAGGCATTGCTAAGTATTATGCATGAATTAAAATCCAGGTACATAAAGTCCATAGCATTAACGCAATTCGCTACGGGAGCGCTGGGCGACATTAAGAGTGTCGCGGACTGGAGAATAGATGAATTAAATCAATTGGGGATAAAGTTTGACTTTGCGTTTACAGATTTAATTCAAGTTAAATTAGATACACTGACAACATTAAAAGGAAATCCTCCATTATATAAGCATGGAGTCATATTTTGTGAGCGTTATTCAAAAGGAGAAGTATTAGGTGCGTTTTTAGATATTATTTCATGGAAGCCTAATAGTGTAATATTTATTGATGACAAACTTGAATGTTTAGAAATGGTGCAAGGCGAACTAAAAATAAGAAATATAGATTTTATTGGCCTGCACTATGTCGCCGCATTAGATTTTCCTTATGAAGTTGACGACAAAGTCGTTAAGTTTCAATATGACTATGCAATGCAAAATGGCAGGTGGCTAAATGACCAGGCTGCAATAACAGCGGTTGGTTTTTGATACAATATTTACAGGTCATCTCAAAAATGCCTCAATAATGTTTCCTAAGTCTATCTACAACTAAATCTAAGCAAAAAAATAAGAATTGAAACTTAATAATCGCTGAATCTCCTTACAGCTCTCGGACACTTTAATTTATAAAAACCGCAATTACTTGCTCCTTATTTGTAGCTTAAAATTAGATTGGTTACTAAAGGGTATACATAAGAGACTGTTTGCCTTATACTTAAAGCTAATCAACTACATTTTTTATAAAATTAAATCCTTTTACGAATGCAGAAACTTATCTTAATTGAGGAAAAATAAATGTTTTTAAAAACTCCCTTACATGAAATACATCAAGCTATAAAAAATAAAAAAATAAGTTCTTATGAAATGGTTAGCTTTTACTGCAATCAAATTAAAAAAATCAACCCGGTTATAAATGCAGTGGTACAATTTGATGAAGAAAATGCCCTTACTAAAGCTAAAGAGGCAGATATACAACGTGATCGCGGTCATAATTTAGGTTTTTTACATGGAATTCCTTTTACCGCAAAAGATTGGTTTGATACTAAGGACTTTATTAGTACTGCAGGCTTTGATGAACGAAGAAATTTTATACCTGAAAAGGATGCAACGGTTATCGCTCGTATTCAAGCCGCTGGTGGAATTCTTCTGGGAAAAACCAATGTTCCTTACAAAGGTACAGAGGAAGAAAATCCAATCTATGGACGCACGCTTAATCCTTATAACCTTGAATATTCTCCAGGTTGGAGTAGCGGTGGAGAAGCTGCTATTAATAGTGCTGGCGGCAGTCCTTTTGGTATAGCTTCCGATTCAGGAGGAAGCATTAGGGTTCCGTGCCATTTTTGTGGTTTAGCAGGATTAAAGCCTACGACAGGTAGAATTCCAAGCACCGGTCATTATCCGGAAATTGGTGGTTTTCTAGATCCCCGCTCTCAAATTGGACCTATTTCAAGACACGTCGATGACCTAGGATACATATATAGAATTTTACAAGGTAGCGATGGTATCGATCCTTATGTAGTCGAAACACCTCACTTTATTGCCCCTCATCTTTCGGAATTAAAAGTGGCTTATTATATTAACCACCACAATACCATTCCCTCAGCTGATATTGTTGAAACTCTAGAAAAATCGGTAGCGCACTTGAGAAAATCAGTAAAATCAGTAACATTCCATGAACCAAAATTACTTGCCATTGTGATGGACATTACTTACAAATACTGGGATATCTACAAAGCATCTCCTACTACTAAAGAATATTTACAATTAATCCAAATGTGGGATGAGCATCGTAAAAACATGTGGCATTATGTACAGCCTTATGATGCAATTATTACACCCGTCTGCAGCAAAACAGCTCACCCGTACGGAAAAACTGATCCTGAATTATTTCCTTATACTTTAACTTACAGTTTAACAGGCTGGCCATGCGTAACTGTTCGTGCTGGGACCTCGGAAAATGGACTACCGATTAATCTGCAAATTGTCGCAAAACCTTATCACGAAGAAATATGCTTATTAATTGCAAAAAATATTGAAGAAATGTGTGGTTGGAAAGAACCGAACCTTTTTTATTAAGACATTTTTTAATTTTATTTAATAAGATAATAACTGAAGAGTACAATTCTACCATGGTTATTTTTTGGTAAAAAAGAATAAAGTATGGACTGCTGTAAGCTTAAGCATTGATTTATTAATACAATAATGGCTTCATAATTTATTATGGGGAATAAGTATGGAATTGAGCCGAAAACAAATTGAGAACATACTTACTTTGTTGCCTCAGCTTAAGCGACACTCAGATGGGAAAGGTCGCCCCCCACGTGACGCTTTAGAAGTTTTAATGGGTGTTTTATGGATATTAAGGACAGGGGCACTCTGGAAAGATATGCCAGATCGGTATCCTCCTTATCAAACCTCCCATCGACGGTATTCTCAATGGGTAAAGCAGGGTGTAATAGATAATATCATCAAGGCATTGGTGATAGTTTTAAACCGGCGAGGTAAAATAGACTTAAATGAAGCCTTATCATGGCAGTCGCGGACTGCAAAGGTCTGCCTATCGCCATATCCATTAAAAATGCTAGCCCACATGAAATTAAGCTCTTAGAGGGTACATTAGATTCAATATTCATCAATAAAACCCCCAAATTTCTGATTGGTGATAAAGCCTATGACAGTGATGCTTTGGACCAAAAGTTAGCGAATAAAAATATTATCCTGATTGCACCCAATAAATGTAATAGAATAAAACGCACAAAAAGAAAATCTTTTGCCAAAAGCATTTTTTTAATCTATTTTATTTATTTTCTTTCTATACTTTCTTATTTCGCAACCTTATGTTAACTAAAATTCTAACTAAAATGGCAAAAAACAAGGTTTCTATAATCGCGGAGATGGAGCATTTTTTGCTACATTCCCCTCGCGAGCAGCCTTAGCAATTTCCTTAGGCACATCAGTGCGTGCTAATTCGCGTGCGACATATCCCGGCACCTTATGCCTATGCGTCTTAAATTTCTCCTTGATTTCGTGTTTTGAGTGCATGTGGTGATGCTTCGAATCGTGAGCCATGTGTCGTCCTCTTGGCATATATACCCCCTTAATTTTTTTAAGCCTCTTATTGATATAGACAACGTAAAACAGCAAAATATCCCATTAAAAGCGTGTAATTGCATTCAACGATGGTCTTATTAAGGCAGGTTTTTGGCTTAACAACTAAAAGTTAATCCAATTCAATAAATAGTAGTGATTGCTCGGAATAATCGCACCTTGCTGCATACTAGATAAATTTTTGGCTTCTGGTTAATATGTTTACTGTGACTATTTTTAATTTTAAGGAGTGACTTTATGGGTAAGCTAGGAAACCAAAAACAAAAAACCGAAACAAAAAAAGCCCCTAAAATGAGCCTGATGGAAAAACGTAAAGCCAAAGAAGCTAAAAAAGCTGATAAAAGGTAGGCAGTAAAATAAGGCTAGGGAAAAAAAACCTAGCCTTGGATCTTTGGTTGATAACGTCTTAAGGCTTTAGTATTCCCTTGTCGTTTTTTATTTGTTAACCGACGCTCCTTTGACGCGAGGGTTGGCCTTGTTTTTTTTCGCTTGGTGGGCGCTGTAGCTGCCCGTTTAAATAATGTTTTCAAGCGCTCAATGGCCTCTTGTTTATTGCGTCCTTGTGTTCGGTAGCTGCTGGCCTTGATGAGCAGATCGCCTTGTGTTGTTATTTTCGTGCCCAAGAGTGTAATTAAGCGCAGCCGCACCGCTTCTGGCAAAGACGAGGAGTTGATCACATTAAAACGTAAGAGTACGGCTGTGGCAACTTTGTTGACGTTTTGACCGCCAGGCCCGGATGAGCGAATAAAAGAAAATTGTAGCTCAGAAGGTTGAAGTTTAATATTCGCCAACACCATGACGTTAATCCATGGGTTTAGACAATTCTTCTATCTCAAGCGTATCATCCATTTCTTGATTGGACACTTCTTCAGGATGATCGGCTTCTTCCTCTGTTTCGCCATCTAAAACGCGATAGGCTTTTTTCATATCAATCGCTTTTTCCCATTTAGAAATAACAACCGTTGCAACGCCATTTCCGATCAAATTAGTAACAGAACGTATCGCCGACATAAACAAATCAACGCCAATTAAAAGACCTAATCCCGCAACGGGTAGTGTATCAATAGTTGATAAGGTTGTGGCCAATACCACAAATCCACCACCGGGCACTGCCGCTGCGCCTTTAGACGTTAACATTAGCACGCCGAGTAGAGATAACTGTTGATACAGCGATAATTCGGTATTGGTGGCTTGCGCAATAAAGACAGCTGCCATGGTTAAATAAATAGAAGTACCGTCTAAATTAAAAGAGTAGCCGGTTGGGATGACTAATCCTACCACGGGTTTCGCGCAACCGAGGTTTTCTAATTTGCTGATCATGCGTGGCAACGCTGTTTCCGAAGAAGATGTGCCCAAAACAATAAAAATTTCTTCTTTTATATATCGTAGGAATTTCCATAAGCTAAAGCCAGCGATTTTTAGAATTGGACCCAATACAAAAGTAACAAAAATAAAGCAAGTTGCAAGAACGCCGATCATGAGTTTGCCCAATGGTAGGAGGGTACCAAACCCATATTGTCCAATGCTGTACGCCATCGCGCCGCAAGCGCCAAAAGGAGCGAGCTTCATGACGAGTCCAATAATGCCGAATAAAGCGTGAGAACTTTGATCGAGTATGCGAATGAGTAATTTTCCTTTGTCACCGAACTGTGATAAAGAAACCCCTAATAAGACGGAAAAAAGTAAAACTTGCAAAATGTTACCTTCAGCAAAAGCACCGACCACATGATGTGGAATGATATTGAGTAAAAATTCAACTGTTGATAAAGGTTTAGAAGAGGAAGCGTATTGCGATAAGCTGCCGATATCCAGAGTATTGGGATCAGCATTAACGCCTACACCCGGCTGATAAATATTAACAATGACTAGCCCTATAATGAGTGCAAGCGTAGAAACAACTTCAAAATAAAAAATGGACTTCAGCCCGACGCGACCGACTTCTTTGAGATCGCCCATTTTTGCAATACCTACAACAATAGTGCAAAAAATGATTGGTGCCACCATCATTTTAATCAAATTAATAAAAGCGGTGCCCAGGGGCCTTAGGCTAATCCCCAGCGTGGGGAAGAAGTGTCCCAGGAATACGCCTATGACAATTCCCATCAAAACCTGAAAGTATAAACGCTGATATAATGGACGTTTCATGTCAGTTAGTTACCCTATTTCAAAGCAATAATGAAAACACAGTGTAGACTAGATTGGGTAATAAACACCATCGGGGATCAGGTAAATTTTAACAT
The DNA here is from genome assembly GCA_035576045.1 of Gammaproteobacteria bacterium. Taxonomy (GTDB): domain Bacteria; phylum Pseudomonadota; class Gammaproteobacteria; order UBA6186; family Azoamicaceae; genus CADEGZ01. The sequence continues at coordinate 36,535 of DATLWY010000081.1, forward strand.
AGAGTAGATTTAGTCAACTTAATTTTAGCGGCACGCCTCGTCAATGAAATAAAATAACCTGTTTTTATCTGGTTTTTTTAAACAAGCGTTGCTTTTCTCTTTCCCAATCTCGATCTTTTGCTGAGTCCCTTTTATCGTGTTCTTTTTTTCCTTTAACCAAGGCGATTTCGAGTTTGACGCGTCCTCTACTAAAGTAAACAGACAGTGGAACGACCGTGTACCCTTTACGCTCTATAAGACCAATTAATTTATCGATCTCTCTACGGTGCAATAATAATTTGCGGCTACGTGTCGGATCTGGATGCACATGGGTAGAAGCGGATAAAAGCGGGCTGATGTGCGATCCGACCAGCCAAGCTTCTCCTTTTTTGAGTAGCACATAGCTTTCTGCAATTTGGATTTTACCAGCACGCAGGCTTTTTACTTCCCAGCCTTGTAAAGCAATGCCTGCTTCGAACCGTTCTTCCAGTGTATAATTGTGAAGAGCTTTACGATTAAGGGCAAGGCTTTTGCGGGCTGTCTCTTGTGTTTTTGAGGGTTTATTCATGATAAGGTCATTGTAACGTATGTGCGCATTTAAATGTACCCTAAGTGTAGGGGATGAGGGAACAAAATGAAGACAATTAAAAAAAGTGTAGTAGTACCCTATACGCCTGCTCAAATGTTTAAGTTGGTTGATGCCATCGAACAGTACACTGAATTTCTACCTTGGTGTAAGTCAACGATCGTGCATAGTCGAACAACCACTGAAGTTGAGGCAAGTATCTATTTTATGAAAGGGGGTATACAGCAATCTTTTACAACGCTCAATCGTCTTTTGCAGGATGAACAGATCGAGGTACGCTTAGTCCGAGGTCCTTTTAAGCATTTAGAGGGTGCATGGCGGTTCGAGGCGATTGGGGAGACAGGTTGTCGTGTGAGCTTTGATTTGGAATTAGAATTTTCAAGCAAGCTAATATCCTTAACGATTGGGCCTGTTATACAAAAAGGCATCGAATCCTATATTGAGGCTTTTTGTGAACGAGCGAAGGTGATTTATGGCACCTAAAGCAATCGTTGTTGAAATTGCCTATGCAGAAACTGAAAAGCAGGTATTGATTCGGCTGTCTGTCCCAATAGGCGCAACGGTATTAGAAGCGATTACAGCATCAACGGTCTTGTCTCAATTTCCGCATTTGGCAGGGGCGGGCGCTCTTTCGAATAGTGTAGGTATTTTTGGGAAAATAAGTACTTTGGAGACAGTTTTAAAAGCGGGCGATCGCGTGGAAATTTATCGTGATTTGATGATTGATCCCAAAGAAGGCAGACGCTTAAAAGCTGCGGTTACCAAGCGCCAAAAAGCGCAGGCTTTTGATGAGAAAAAACGCAAGCAAAAAATGGCAAGAAAAGCAAAAGCACTTTTATATAAAAAAGAAAAAAATTCTTAAAATTCAGGCATCTTTAAGATGCTATATCTTTTTCGATTCGAACCACATGATTACCTTTAAAAAATAGAGCAATCGTTTTTTTATGTATGGGTTCGCCATTGCCCGGTTTTAAACTGTAATAATAGTCCCAGCGTTCTTGTTCAAAGAAGCGTGTTAGCGCGGGTGTACCCATCAATTCTCGCACAGATTCCTTAGTCATACCGACTTTTAGTTTGTTCGCCATTTCAGTTGTTATATAATTGCCTTGCCGTACATCCATCTTGTAGATGCGAGGGGGAAAGGGACAAGCGGTTAGACCTAGGCAAGCTAGGGTAAAGAGCGATAACATGAGCAGGCGAATCAGACAATACATGTAAGTTGAGCCTCTAAGTTTAAAAGGTGCCAGGGAGCCAAATTCTGTTGGTATCATAGCGATTTTAGCAGAAGGGGTCAATCCTCCAGGATCACCAGAGAGGAGAGGGTTAATTGGAAAATCAGGAATTAAAGAAGGCAGGCCTGAAAGTAACAGCGCCTCGGGTTAAAATCCTCCATATTTTAGAAACCAGTTTGCACACTATGGGCATTAGACATGTCAGTGCTGAAGATGTTTATAAAAAACTGCTAGAAATGGGTGATGATGTGGGATTAGCAACGGTCTATCGTGTTTTAACGCAGTTTGAATCTGCAGGCTTGGTAATCCGTCATCATTTTGAAGGAGGGCATTCTGTTTTTGAATTAGATGATGGTAAACACCATGATCATTTGGTTTGTATAAAATGCGGGCAGGTAGTTGAATTTATTGATCCTGTGATTGAAGAGCGCCAGGAAGCGATTGCAAAAGAAAAACAATTTCGAATGACGGATCATGCACTCTATATTTATGGCGTGTGTGGAAAATGCGAACCGGTTCGCCCCGGCTAAATATCGCGTAGCACCAGCCGCTTTTTTTACAATTCACTTGTAACCATTAGGGCTTCACGTAATAATATATAATTGTGAATCTTTACTTTATCTAGAGGTGTACCATGAGAAGAATTTTGTTATCTGCCGCACTATTAATTGCTACCGGATTAATGACCGCTTGTGGACCCAATGTTTCACCTAATACTTACGAGGCATCGGAATCAGGTGTGGCGAGCAAAGTGGTAGCGGGTGTCGTTATTGGTAAACGTGCAGTGAAAATTGATGCAAAGAGCGGCGTAGGTGGATTAGCAGGCGCGGGAATGGGCGCTGCTGGAGGATCTGCTATTGGTGGAAGTTCACGCGCAAATATAGTAGGCGGTATCGGTGGCGCTGTCATTGGGGGTGTTCTTGGCCATGCAGTGGATAAAGCAGCGCATAGTCATAAAGCATTTGAATACATTATTAATCTGAAAAATGGATCAACGATTTCAATTGCACAAGTTCAAGAAATGGAGTTTGAAGTTGGGCAGCCTGTATTAGTGATTTACGGTGCTAGGACACGCATTGTACCCGATAATACGATTCGGCCGGTCGATCAAGATAAACCTGCTGTAAAATCAAATACAGTCAAAAAAAAGAGGACAGTTACCCGCAAAGTTGAAAAACTTGAAAGCGTTGAAAAAGCAGTAAATTATAATGAAATATAGTACGGGTTGCTATCTGCAAAATATGTTTGTTGTTAACCATGTTTTTTTAAAGTGGCTGTAAGTTTGAGCAAAATTATCGGGGTGTTCCCAGTCCTGTCTGGGAACATTTTACGGTAGAGCAAAAGCAATTAATTGTTGATCGTGCTTATCAGGACGAAATAAACAAAGATCAGATGGAATGAAAAAAATTTAATTTAGAAAATTCGTAGACAAAAAAGTTTTAAAAAAACTAAACATACTCTAACATCTCTTTTGCGTGCGCCAAGGTCCGTTCGGTAATAACAGCACCGCCTAACATGCGTGCCAATTCCTGGATTCTTTCTGAAGATCCCAGTGGTATGATAGTGGTTGTGGTGCTGTCTTTGGTTTGTTTTTTTAAAACATTAAAATGATGATGGCCTTGTACCGCAATTTGTGGCAAATGGGTAATACACAAAACTTGCGCGTCTTTACTTAATTGTCGCAATAATTTACCGACAGTTTCAGCTGTTTTTCCACTAATCCCAGCATCCACTTCATCGAAAATTAAGGTGGGCGTTGACTGTTTTTGGGTAGTAATAACCTGAATGGCTAAACTAATACGCGATAACTCTCCACCGGAGGCAATTTTTCGTAAAGGTTGCAAGGCAAGTCCCGGATTGGTTGAAACTAAAAATTCAACCTCATCAATGCCATGAGCGCTAAAAACAGCTTTGGTTTCAATTTTTGAAGCCGATTCAGCAAAAGCAATTTTAAAATGGCCGTTTGGCATTTCGAGTGTTTGTATGCAGACTGTAACCTGTTTCTCTAAAAGAGATGCGGCTTTTTGTCGACTGTTGCTAAGTTCTGTAGCCGCATTCTGATAGGCTTTTTCAGCATCTGCGAGTTTTTGGGTTATGGTTTCAAGATGTGTATGAATATGCTGTAATTTCCCTGCTTCGCTTTCAAGCATTTTTTTGTGTTCTAAAATAGCCTCGGGCTGAATACGGTGTTTTCTTGCTAACGCATGAATTTGAGTGAGGCGTGTATCTATTTCCAATAAACGATTGGGATCGCTACTTAAGGTTTCTTTAAAATTTTCGATTTCGACAATCGCTTCGGTTAATTGGATATAGGCTGTATTTAAGAGTTCATGCGCTGTTGTGAGCAGAGGGCTTTGTGTTTTGAGTATTGAAACTTGGCTAAAACCCTGGTAAAGCAGTGTTGCCGCATCTTGATTGGCGTCATTTTTAAGTGCTGAAAGGGCAGCTTCACAAGTCAAAAGCCACTGTTCCGCATGTGCCAAATGTTTGTGTTCGGCTTCTAGACGCGGAAGCTCATCAATGGCTAAACCGAGTTCATCAATTTCTTGAATTTGATATTGTAAAAGGGTTAATTTATCATTTTGCCCTTGAAGGCTGAGCAGTTTTTGATATTCTTTTAGAAGCGTTTGATATAAAAAATAATTTTCTTTGACCTTTTTTAATAAATCTTCATGCTGAAATAAAAGCTGATTAGATTTTGTTTTTTTCGCATCTTTTATAGCGGCTATTGCATACGCATCTAGCAAACCGCGTTGATGTTCGGCTTTTAATAAGGATTGATGTTGATGCTGTCCATGAATATTGACCAATTTTTCGCCTAATTCTCTTAATTGACTGATAGGTACGACGCGGCCGTTAATATAAGCGCGAGATCGGCCATCCTCTGTTAATGTGCGTCGAATAATGCATTCATCCTCCGCTTCTAGAGTATGTTCTTTTAGCCATTCACCGACTGCTGGAAGGTTGGTTAATTCGAAAACCGCGGAAATTTCTGCATGTGAGCAGTTATGCCGCACAATACCACTTTCTGCACGATTGCCCAATGCCAATTGCAGGGCATCAATTAAAATTGATTTTCCAGCACCGGTTTCGCCGGTTAAAACGGTCATGCCAGACTGAATATTCAGGGCTAATTGTTCAACGACCGCTAAATGCTGAATAGAAAGATGCATTAACATGGCATGATCCTTTTTTTAAGGGTTAGGACGACAATTTACTGTGTGCTCCACCCAAGTTTTTCGCGTAATACCGAAAAATATTCATGGGTTTGCGGATGAATAAGTGTTAATTCAAAAGGATGTTTTTGAATTAAAATCTGATCGCCTGCTTCCAAATCGAAATGAGATTGCCCATCACAACTCAATTTTGGTTTAATATCGTTGTTCATTGTCACCACCAAACGAATATCGCCGTCGCTATCTACCACGATGGGTCTACTGCTTAAGGTATGTGGACAAAGCGGCGTAATGGTTAACGCTTTAAGTGTTGGGTAAAGAATGGGGCCGCCCGCGGATAATGCATAAGCGGTTGAACCTGTTGGTGTTGCGGTAATAATACCATCGGCTTGTTGACGCAATACAAAGTGATCGTTAATGTACACTTCAAAATCAACCATTCGTGCAATACTGCCTGTATATAAAACAACATCATTTAACGCGGCACTTTCGGCAATGGTTTTTCCCTGCCGAATAATACGCGCATTGAGTAAAAATCGTTGTTCTTCCAGATAATGACCATCTAAAATGGCATTCAACGCTTGCTCCATATTATCGGGCAAAATATCCGCTAAAAAACCGAGTCTGCCTCTATTGATGCCTACAATGGGCACTTGATGAGCAACGATTGCGCGCGCTGCATTTAAAAGACTGCCATCTCCACCAATTACAATTACCAAATCAACTGCTGCGCCCAATTGTTCTCGGGGTATCGTATGAATATTGCGAAAAACATCTTGTTTAGAAAGCAGAGAGGCGCTTTGCGTTTCAATGCTTAAGGTATGTCCACGTGCTTGTAAAAAATGGATGAGTTTCTCTAACGTATCGAGTACGCTGCTATTATTATGTTTTGCAAATAACCCAATTCTCTTAAATCGACTTGTTTGCTTGTTGCTCATACGGGTTACCTTGGTAAATTTAGGAACTCAGGGTATAGTGTAGTCGTCTGGAGGATCGCGTTGCAATAACCTTCAAACGGATCCTCTGTAGGGACGGGCCTATGTGTCTGCCTTCAGCTTGAATTTGTGCTAAGAGACCCCATCTTAGGATTATCGATTGAGCTTACATAATGAGGAGAAAGGCCAGTGAGCAGTCACGACGAATCAGTACTAAGTGAGAATACAAAAAAAGACGAATCAGAGCTAAGTGAGCACACAGAAAAAGCGGAAAGGGGTAACACCTCAAGTACGGAAACCCCCGAGAATTTATCTGACTTGCTAGAAGAAGCCAGACGGAAAGCGGCTGAGAATTGGGATCTGTTTTTACGCACGCGTGCAGATACAGATAATATCCGTAGGCGAGCCACGATAGATGTCGAAAATGCGCATAAATATGGCGTGGAAAAGCTTGCAAGAGAGTTATTGGCAGTGGTTGATAGTTTGGATCATGGATTAGCTGCGGCAGATGCAGGCGGTCATACGCTAAAAGAGGGGATGGAACTAACTTATAAATTATTGTTAGATACTTTAACCAAATTTGGCATACTCGCTATTAATCCAGTGAATGAGCCTTTTGACCCGATGAAACATGAAGCCTTAACAGCGCAAATTAAGAACGATGTTGAGCCAAATACAGTATTAATAGTCGTTCAAAAGGGCTTTACTTTACAAGATCGTCTGCTGCGACCGGCCCGGGTTATTGTTTCTAAATTAGAAGTCTCGGGGACTTGAAAAGCAGAAATTTGACCCAATGTAGGGCAGTAGGGTGGTGGATCCCTATCCACACGTCAAGAGCCGGTTTAAAGATTGTAGGGACGGGTTATATGTCCACCATTATTAAAGTAGGAGATTATATTTATGAGTAAAGAAGTTATTATTGGAATCGATTTAGGGACCACCAATTCTTGTGTTGCGATCATGGAAAATGGCGTCGCAAAAGTACTCGAAAACAGCGAAGGTGCTAGAACAACGCCTTCAATCGTTGCCTATACAAAGGATAAGGAAAAATTAGTAGGCGGCCCTGCAAAAAATCAACGCATCACCAACCCAAAGCAAACTTTTTACGCGGTTAAGCGATTAATTGGTCGTCGCTATGATGATCCTGTGGTGGCAAAGGATAAAGATATCGTGCCTTATGATATTGTGCGAGCAGATAATGGTGATGCTTGGCTGCAAGGTGCAGGTGAGAAATTAGCACCGCAACAGATTTCTGCCGAAGTTTTAGCCAAGATGAAAAAAACAGCGGAAGATTACTTAGGAAGAGAAGTGCATTCTGCGGTGATTACCGTTCCTGCTTATTTCAATGATTCACAACGTCAAGCCACAAAAGATGCGGGTCGTATTGCAGGGTTAGATGTTAAAAGAATTATCAACGAGCCAACGGCAGCAGCCCTTGCCTTTGGTATGGATAAACAAAAAGGAAATATGACTATCGCCGTATTCGATTTGGGCGGTGGTACCTTTGATGTTTCAATCATTGAAATTGCAGAAGTTGATGGCGAACACCAATTTGAAGTGTTGGCTACCAATGGAGACACCTTTTTAGGCGGTGAAGATTTTGATGCGCGTGTGATGGATTATCTGGTTGCTGAATTTAAAAAAGAATGCAGTGTTGATTTGAAGAATGATCCGATTGCCTTGCAGCGTTTGAAAGAAGCTGCAGAAAAGGCAAAGGTTGAGCTTTCTTCACGTGAACAAGTAGATGTGAATTTGCCTTATATTACAGCGGATGCCAGTGGTCCTAAACATTTAAATTTGAAAATTACCCGTGCAAAATTAGAAGCGTTGGTAGAAGATTTAGTAAATAAGACCATTGAGCCTTGCAAAATTGCGCTTAAGGATGCGGGCAAGAAAATTACGGATATTCAGGGCGTTATTTTAGTCGGTGGACAGACGCGTATGCCGAAGGTGCAAGAAATTGTTAAGGATTTCTTCGGTCAAGAACCCAGAAAAGATGTTAACCCAGACGAAGCGGTTGCCATTGGCGCTGCGATTCAGGGTGGTGTTTTGTCTGGTGACGTTAAAGATATCTTGTTATTAGATGTGACTCCGCTCTCTCTCGGTTTAGAAACCATGGGTGGCGTGATGACAAAGTTGATTGAGAAGAATACAACTATTCCGACCAAAAAGACGCAAGTTTTTTCTACAGCGGCGGATAGACAGACGGCGGTGACTATTCGGGTGTTTCAAGGTGAACGCGAGCAAGCAGCGGCTAATAAGTTTTTAGGGCAGTTTGATTTATCGGATATTCCGCCAGCACCGAGGGGGGTTCCGCAGATCGAAGTCGCATTTGATATCGATGCTAACGGTATCTTAAGCGTATCTGCCAAAGACATGGCGTCGGGCAAGCAGCAGAAAATTGTGATTAAAGCTTCGAGTGGTTTAAATGAGGAAGAAGTACTACGCATGGTGAAAGATGCGGAAGCGCATGCAGAAGAAGATAAAAAATTCCATGAGTTGGTTTCTGCGCGTAATCATGCAGACAGCATGGTTCATGCGACTGAAAAATCACTTAAAGAAATGGGTGATAAAGTAAGTGCGGAAGAAAAAGAGAGCATTACTAAGGCCACGGATGCAGTGAAAGAAGCGCTAAAAGGCACCGATAAAGCCGAAATTGAGCGTGCTACGGAGGCATTAGCGGAAGCTTCTGGTAAAATGGCCGAACGGTTATATGCCGCGAATCCCCAGCAAGGCCCCTCTGGGAATGCCGGATTCGAATCGGGTGCACAACAACAGGGCTCCAGTGAGGGCGCTAAGCCTAAGGAAGATGTTGTAGATGCAGAGTTCGAAGAAGTACAAGAGAATAAAAATTAATGGCAGAAAAAAGAGACTATTACGATACACTCGGTGTCGCGCGAAATGCCAGTGAAGCCGATATCAAAACGGCTTATCGAAAGCTTGCGATGAAACATCACCCGGATCGTAATCCGGGTGATAAGTCATCGGAAGAAAAATTTAAAACGTTAAGTGAAGCTTACGAAGTATTATCAAATGCGCAGAAGCGTAGCGCTTACGATCAATTTGGTCATGCAGGAGTAGATAGCTCTGCGGCGGGTGGTGCTTATGCGGGCGCGGGTGGCAATTTTAGCGACATTTTTGGCGATATTTTCGGTGATATTTTTGGGGGTGGTGGCGGACGCGGGGGAGCCCAGCGAAGTTACGCCGAACAAGGTGCTGATCTCCGCTATAACCTAACGCTAACCCTGGAAGATGCCATTCACGGTAAGACCGTTGAGATTAAGGTGCCAACATGGAGCGGCTGTAAGCAGTGCAAAAGCAGCGGATCAAAAGATGGCGCTAAGCCTAAAGCTTGCGATACATGCAAAGGCATGGGTCAGGTACGTATGCAACAAGGCTTTTTTGCTATTCAGCAAGCATGTCCTACCTGTAGAGGGCGTGGCTCAGTTATTAGTGATCCCTGTCATAAATGTCAGGGGCAAGGTCGTGTCCAAGATCAAAAAACATTATCTGTTCAGATCCCACCAGGTGTCGATAATGGCGATCGTATTCGCCTAGGTGGAGAGGGTGAAGCAGGTACGCATGGTGGCCCTGCGGGTGATTTGTATGTTCAAGTGCAAGTGCGGGAACATGAAATCTTTACGCGCGATGGTACGAATTTGTATTGCGAAGTCCCTGCTAGCTTTACACTGGCGGCTTTAGGAGGCGAGTTAGATGTGCCGACTTTGAATGGTCGCGTTAAACTCAAAATTCCACCTGAGACCCAAACTGCCCGTGTATTAAGAGTAAAAGGTAAAGGAGTTAAAACAGTACGTGGCGCGGGGCCTGGGGATTTATTATGCAGAGTTATCGTCGAAACCCCTGTGAACTTAAGTAAAAAGCAAAAAGAATTGCTGCAAGAATTGGACGCCTCTATGAACGCGGAAGGAAATCAGCACAATCCGCGTGCGACATCTTGGTTTAAGCGGGTGAAAGATTTTTTTGAAGAGATGAAATTTTAATGATAGCAATCGCAGTAGGTGGCGCCCGTGGGCGAGTAAGTCAATTGATACGCCAAGCAATAGAAGCCGACAAAGATTTTTCGCTTGCAGCCAGTATTTCACATTTGGATCCGAGTAGTCATTTGAAGGAGATAACAACACCTATCGATGTATTTATCGATTTTACGACACCTGCGGCAACGTTAGAATATCTCACAATCTGCCAAGAACGTCGGTGTCCGATGGTTATTGGTACGACAGGGTTTTCCGAAATTGAAAAAGTTAAAATTGCACATGCAGCTCAAATTATTCCGATTGTTTTTTCGCCTAACATGAGCATTGGCGTTAATATTACTTACAAACTCCTGGCATTCGCTGCAAATTTATTGAAAGAGCACGCAGGGGTTGCTGCAGATGTCGCTATTGTTGATATCCATCATCGACATAAAAAAGATGCGCCTTCGGGTACAGCGTTAAGGATGGCGGAAGTCATTCGAAACGCGGCATCGGATCCAACTATCAATCTTTCTTCAGTGCGCTTAGGGGATATCGTTGGTGAACATTCTGCTTTATTTGCGTTGGCAGGTGAGCGTATAGAAATTACCCACAAAGCCACCAATCGTTCGTTGTATGCAACAGGCGCATTGCAGGCTGCGAAGTGGGTTGTTAGTCAATTACCCGGGTTGTACGATATGCAGGATGTGCTTCAGCTTCGGTAAAGCTCGAAGCCAGATTTTTGGCTCCAGGCTTAAGCAATAAAATTTAAAGATCTTGCATACATGCCAGCCACTAGTGGCCGGGCTTTCTTTTTGCTCCCTTTAATGTGGGGTCAGGCATAAACGCGTTTGGTAGAAGATCTTTAGCATGTTCCAGAATACTCTTATATTTTTTTTGGGCTTGATTATTTTTACTGACTGAGGGAGCGAAATTTTTCAGTGCACTTGCTGCTTCGGCCTGAAATTGCTCATGGCTCATGCCAAAATCTCTCTCTAGATCTGTCTTTATTTTAACCGTGTCGTTTTTCGCCTCTTCTAGCAGTGTGTCCACTTGCGTTGCAAGTCTACTCTTTTTATTAATTACTCTTTTTTCTGTTTGTAAATCCCTGCTAATGGCCAATAACACTCTTTCTGTAACAATAGCTTTAGCCAGTGGGGAAACGCTAGGGTTGTTGTTTTGAAACTCTTTAAGTTTACTTAAAAGTTCCATCTCCGCACGCCGGGTTTGTTTTTTCGTGCTAAAAAAATTAAAGATCCCAGGTTTCGAGGCAGCTGCTTTCAGTTCAGTGCTTGCCTTTTGCAGCTTTTGAGCCATTGCTGTCAGCTTTTCTGCTCCATAGCTGGGCGGTGCCTTTTCAGCAGCATTGGGAGGTGGAGGTACCTGTTGCTCATGTGCAGGTGCTTGTTTATCATTCTGGACTGCGACGCTTTCAGCATAACCGGGAGGTGGAGGACCTACCTCTTCCTCTTGCTTATAGCGTGGAGGTGCATTCTCGACGAAGCTGTCAGCAAAACTTGGAGGGTCCTGCCTCTTTCCCTTTTCTTCATAACTCGGAGGTGATCTATTAGGGATTTCAAAGGAAGGCGGAGGCGCAGGTTGATCTCTACTTTCCTCAAAACTCGGGGGCCCTTGCTCCTCCGGGACTTGTTCATTTTCATCATAACTCGGAAGCGGTTCTCCCTCATAACTCGGGGGTGCTTGTTGGCTTTCATCATAACTCGGTAGCGCTTCCCCAGGTTTTTTAGGTTTATTGTCTACGGGTGGCTGTCTGTCAGGCATGTTTCATCTCCTCAGAATATTTTGAAGCCCTTATATTTAGAAAACTAGTTAAGATTATCAAGAAAGTCAAGAGAAAGTAAAATTTACTGTGAATTTAACAGGGAAGGCTGAGAGCGGCCGGTATTTTCTCTTTTGTGCTTTATTGAAGACTCAGCTAATCTTTAATAGATTCATAGAAATAATTGCTGGGGATTGAAGTTATGCTGCTAATGCGAGGTTCTCTCGCGCTTTCTCATTTTCGATTAGAACGATTGCTAGCGAAAATAAATGGCATAGTACCTCAAGTCAATAGTATTTCAGCGGAATATCTTTTTTTTATAGATTTAGAGGAAAGATTAACCAAGGCAGAAAATAGTATACTGTCAAGCTTGCTTAATTATAGCGATTTTTATCTTTCTCCTGATTCACCTATCGCAGTTTCAATTCCGATGTCGCTACCTTCGACACTGATTGCCAGCGTGTCTGAAAAAACAAATCAAAGCTTGATTATAGTTCTTCCAAAGCCTGGCGTTATCTCGGCATGGTTTAGGAAGGCGACAGATATTGCACATAATTGCACTTTAAATAAAATTCGAAGAATTGAACGCGGCGTCGCTTATTCCATAGAGGCAAGTGAAAGACTCACTTGGGGAGATGAACAGGCAATAGCAGGTCTTTTATATCATCCACAAATAGAGACCGTTTTTTATCGACTCCAAGACACTGAGTTTTTGTTTAAAGATCTGGCCAAAAATAATGAATCAAAATCGGTACAGTTGACGGATACTTTAGAAGATAAAAAACCCATGGCAATATTTATGGGGTTTTATGTTTCGCATTTACGCATTCCACGGTTCGAACAACCTTGGGAAACACCTTATGGAAAACCCAAATCACTGGCGTCGCCACTCGATATTATATTGGAAACACCCATTGCGGAAGCTAAATTTAATAATGAATTGGGATGCCCGAATATTTGTGGATATTTTAGAACCTATGAACAAGTGATCAACAGAAATGGTAAACGTGTCGCGTTGGGTTACCCTCAACCCATTATCCACAGAGAGGAAATTGGCAGTATTCAACAACAAAATACGTCATTTCAAAATAATGCGATAATTTTTTCTCAAGAATTTCTTACTTTTTCGCCAATTGATCTGCAGCATATTAACGTAGAAGAAATAATTTTTCGATTGCTGAGATTCCCCTGCATAGCAGAAAAATCTTTTTTAATTACTATCAATGATAGAACAGCAACAGGACAGGTTGTTAGAGATCAAATGGTAGGACCCTGGCAGGTGCCGGTTTCTGATTGTGCTGTTTTAACAAGCTGTTTTGATACATATCAGGGGGAGGCGATAGCCATCGGAGAACGGGCACCGCTCGCAATCTTAAATCCTCCTGCAAGCGCTAGAATGGCGGTGGGTGAGGCTATTACCAATATTGTGGGTGCACAAATTAGCGCGTTATCCCAAATACGATTATCCGTTAAAAGTGCCGGCGCTTTTGAGATTCCCGAAGAAAAAGCAAAATTGCAGGATGCCTTAGAAGCGATTGAATCTGGACTGTGCCCCAGCTTAGGTATAGCGATTTGTGCTAATCAAGAACTGACAAGCACAGAAACAATGTGGTATGAGGAAGGCACAGAAAAACGCGTCATCCCACCGCTTTCTGTTGTTATCAGCGCATATGCGCCTGTCATGGATGTACGGACACTTTTAACGCCCCTCTTATCAGTGGAACACGCGGAAACTTTATTGATATTTATTGATTTAAGTAATGGAATGCAGCGTTTAGGCGGCAGTGCTTTGGCGCAAGTATTTAATCAAGTAGGAGATAAAGCACCTGATGTTGATAATCCCGCATTATTAAAATCTTTTTTTACAGTGATGCAGCAATTACACTTGGAAGGCAAAATATTAGCATATCATGATCGTTCTGATGGTGGTTTATTTATCACATTGTGTGAAATGGCTTTTGCATCGCATGTGGGGTTGCAAATTGACATTTCAGAATTGGGGAAAGACTCAAAATCCATTTTATTCAACGAAGAATTGGGGGCTGTTATCCAGATTCATTCTGAAGATGTTGAATCTGTTTTAGCCGTATTCGATTGTCAGTCAATCAATGGATATGTGATTGGCACACTAGATGAAGCCGATCGGATATCTATTGTATTTAACGAAGAGATGATTTGTTCTTATGCGCGTATTGTTTTGCAACAAACGTGGTCTGAAATGAGTTTTCATTTGCAAACCTTAAGAGACAATCCCCGTTGTGCAAAAAAACAGTTTGAATCAGCTAGCAATTGTGTCGATCCGGGTTTAAATGTTGATTTGACTTTTGACCCTAACGAAGATATTGTACGTCATCTTAGCAACATGGGTGTTCGTCCGCGTGTTGCCATTTTGCGTGAACAGGGTACGCATGGCCATATTGAAATGGCTGCGGCCTTTAATAGGGCATATTTTGAGTGTGTCGATGTTCACATGTGTGATTTGCAAAATTACACACAATCGTTAGCCGACTTTAAGGGACTTGCTGTTTGTGGGGGTTTTTCGTTTGGAGATGTATTGGGTGTGGGGTTAGGATGGGCCAAACATATTTTATTTAATCCATTGTTAAGAGAACAATTTGAAACATTTTTTAATCGATCGGATACGTTTACATTAGGTCTTTCGAATGGCTGTCAAATGCTGGCAGGTTTAAAAGCGCTTATTCCTGGGGCTAAACGGATGCCAAGTTTTGCACAAAATTATTCAGAACAATTTGAATCTCGATTATGTCTCGTGGAAATTCAACCATCGACAGCGATACTTTTACAAGGCATGGAAGGATCACGTTTACTTGTGCCGGTTGCACACAAAGAGGGTAGAGTTGTCTTTGAAAAAGAGGAGATGGAGGAAGAAATAATAGAGCAGAGGCTAGTTGCTTTGCGTTACGTGGATAATTGGGGACGAAAAACCAAAACCTATCCTGCAAATCCAAACGGATCACCGCTGGGTATTACAGGGCTAACGACCACAGATGGTAGAGTGCTTTGCATGATGCCGCATCCCGATCGTGTTTTTAGAACGGTACAACATTCATGGCACCCCGGTACTTGGGGGGAAGATGGACCTTGGCTACGAATGTTTCAAAATGCACGTAAATGGGTAGGATAAATTAAAAACAAAGGAGAATCGCATGTTACTCTATGAAATACGTCAGGATCCAATGACGGGAGAAGAATGGGTAGAAACCGAGCTGGGCGGCAAAGTTTTACTTACAACGCCATTGTTGAATAAAGGCACAGCATTTACAAAAGAGGAACGTTTCGCATTAGGCTTGCTGGGCAAGCTGCCTGCAAAAGTAGAGACATTAGATGAGCAAATTGTACGCGCATATCATCAATATAAAAAATACAAAAGCGATTTACAAAAACATATTTATTTAAATAATTTACATGATAAAAACGAAATTTTATTTTACAAACTTGTAACAAATAACTTGGTCGAAATGATTCCGGTTCTGTATACCCCCAGTGTTGGGCAGGCTGTAAAAGCCTTTAGCCATGAGTTTCGACAGCCGCGAGGTCTTTTTATTTCGTATCAAGATCAAGATGATATAGATTTAATTTTAGAAAATAGAACGCATCCCGAATTGGCCGTTATTGTTGTAACCGATGGCGAACGCGTTTTAGGGATAGGGGATCAAGGTGTTGGGGCAATTAATATCCCCATTGCAAAATTGATGTTGTATACCATTTGCGGGGGCATTAATCCTTATCATACTTTACCCATTATGTTAGATGTGGGAACGAATAATCCGAAGCTCTTAGAAGATCCTTTATACTTAGGTTGGCGGCATCCCCGCATACAAGGTAAAGAATACGATCAGTTTATTGAAAAATTTGTACGGGCAATCCAAAGGCATTTCCCCAATACATTTTTACATTGGGAAGATTTTGGAAGGGATAATGCGCGTCGCGTTTTAGAACGTTACAGAAGCAAAATTTGTACATTTAATGATGATATGCAGGGAACTTCAGTCGTTGCCGTATCTGCCATGCTTACGGCAATGGATAGGCTTCATCAGAAACTGGCGGATCAACGTATCGTTATTTTTGGTGCGGGCACGGCGGGTGTGGGTATTGCCGATCGATTAGTGGATAGCCTAATGCGTCAGGGCGTTTCGGAAGAGGCGGCAAGAGCGCAAATTTGGCTGATTGATCGCGAAGGGCTATTGGTGCGCAATATGCCAAACTTAATGCCATTTCAACTACCCTATGTTCGTGACGAAAAGGGGGGATTATCATTGGCAGAAGTGGTTAAAAAGGTTAAGCCGACTATTTTGATTGGTTGTTCAGCAGTCGGTGGGGCGTTTACGGAGGAAATGATACGAGAAATGGCCTTGCATACGGCGAGACCCATTATTTTTCCGTTGTCTAACCCAACAGAACAATCGGAAGCGACCCCTGTTGACTTATTAAAGTGGACAGACGGCAAAGCCTTGGTTGCAACAGGCAGCCCTTTTGGGGATACGTGTGCACAATGTAACAATGCTTTTTCATTTCCAGGTATTGGTTTGGGGTTAATCGCCTCTCGAGCGAAATGCTTAACTGATGGTATGTTATGGGCAGCTTGTGAAGCATTGAGCAACGCTGCGCCTGCAGGCGCAAGTGCTCCGTTATTACCTCCTTTAAGCGAGGCGAGAGCAGTTGCCATTAAAATTGCAATGGCTGTGGTAGAAAAAGCGAGAGAAGAAGGCCATGCACGTTTAGGTAACAATATATTTTCTGAAGATTCTATCAAAAAGATTTTGTGGGAACCATACTATCGGGCGATTAGATCTAGGCCTTCTTAGATTATGGTGCAGCTTATGTTCCCATTATGAAAAACTAATCGGTGTAATTCACCAGGTCATTGTTATTAATTGAATTTTTTATTTTTAATCGCCTATTAAATTATGAAAAATACTAATGTAATCAAAAAATAGTGTATATCTCCGGCAATATATAAAGCATTAATACGGATTTTAATGAAAAATTCTCTGAATGCCTCTTGCATGGTAAAAATTTTATTGAATTCTTCTTGTTTTCAATTGTCTATTAATTAATGAAAATATTACACTTAAATTAAAAAAATAAAAGAATTTTTCGGAATTCAGGTTAAGCCGGATGCTTCTAGAGGCGGGCTAATCCTGAGCGATTGTATCTACACGCAATCAAAATGAACCTATTTTAAAAAAGCATGTCTTACTTAGTATGGAATCATTAATGCTGCATTGGTCAAAATAAGTAAGTAGGAGATTTAATCATGGCATCTAACACAGAAGAGTTAAAAAAGACACTTGCCAATTTAAACGAACAGTTGACGGAGATCGAGAAAAATGCGGACTCCCTAACAAAAGAATTTGATGCCCTGAAACCAAGCAGAAGCGCCCAAATAGCAGTCGGTCCACCATTAAAAAAAGCTGCCTCTGCTGCGCCAAAATCAGCGCCGCCAGAGCAAGCAAAGGCATCCGAACAAACGATACCAGCTAAAGAGTTACTAGATAAAGATTTACTGAAGAGAAGGTCGGCTATTGAGGCCGACGATGGTGATGAAGATGAGGAGTTTGATTTGTATGATAAGGGTGAGGATGAAGAGGAACCAGATGATCCCATACCGTCAAACGCTCAAGAAAATCAGGAGTTGCAAGTACAAATAAAGAATACACAAGATTTAATTCAGAAACACACAGATAGAAACCAAAAATTAGAAGCTCAAATTAAAAAATTAAAAGAACCAGTTGCCTCTGAAGCACCGCCTCTGCCGGTTACTCCTGAAGCATCATCTGCACCGGGTGCTCCTGATG
Source organism: Gammaproteobacteria bacterium (assembly GCA_035576045.1). GTDB lineage: Bacteria > Pseudomonadota > Gammaproteobacteria > UBA6186 > Azoamicaceae > CADEGZ01. The sequence goes on from DATLWY010000081.1 coordinate 54,016, forward strand.
AAGTGTCGCCTCCACCAGAAGCTCCTGAAGCACCGCCAGAGGCTCCTGAAGCACCGCCAGAGGCTCCTGAAGCGCCGCCTCCCCCGCCCCCGCCAAACCCCTCTAAAATACCATCTGGTTCTTCCCAAGCACCTCCTCAACCGGCATCAAAAAAAGCGGAACCGAAAAAAACAGGACCAGGCGCTTCTAATGATTTATTAAAAGAAATTCAGGGGGGGAAAAAATTAAACAAAACAGAAACGAACCCCGCAACTTCAGCTCAAAAACCCCCAAGCATATTGGGTAAAGGACTTTTCGAAAAGGCCCAAAATCTAGCGGAATCGAGGAAAGCAGAATCGAAGAATGATGAAGATGATGATTGGGATGAAGACCCTGTACCAGTATCAAAACCTGTAGTAACAGCTAATCCCGAAACGGCAGTGATTAGCGACAATAATAATGACCGATCAACGACAATTATAATTACCTAAATGATCTGAGTAATTGTCGTTAATTGACGTTGCCTATTAGCTCTAATTTTGCACTAGCTAAGTAAATCACTTAGCATAAAATTAGTTTAAA
>DATLWY010000082.1:0-4687 GCA_035576045.1 Gammaproteobacteria bacterium
CTTGCGCCTATTTATTTTCCCCCTGGATCGGCACAAGCTAGTTTGTTGGGTTCCTATGGGGCATTTGCAGCAGGCTTTTTGGCTCGCCCACTAGGCGCAATTTTTTTTGGGTTATTCGGCGATAAACAGGGGCGCCGAAAACCACTACTTTGGAGCATGGCTTGCGTTGGCTTTCCGACTATGGCTATTGGACTTTTACCTGGCTACGATCGCATTGGTATTAGCGCTACTATATTGTTAATTACTTGCCGCTTACTACAAGGTTTTTTTATGGGCGGAGAATTCACCGGTGTTAATTTGTGTATATCGGAAAATGATGATTCTAAAATACTTGGGAGACAAACGGGCATTTTGATTGCAACAGGGGTGATGGGAGCCGTGTTAGCTACCACCATGGGAGCCTGTTTTTCAATGAAAGTGATGCCTGTTTGGGCATGGCGGATCCCCTTTATTCTGGGCGGACTATCTGCTTTTAGTATGTATTTTTTAAGAAAAAACTTACAAGAAACCCATGCGTTTATGGATGCTCAACATCAGAAAAGACTAGTAGCTCAGCCCTGGAAAATATTGTTCGCTCGACACAAGCAGGATTTGTTACTCTCGATCTCGGTTGCCGGGTTAACGATTATGCCTTTATATTGCGCAACAATATTTGGTAACCAAATGTTTAAAGAAATAGGTTTTACGACCTCTCAAAGTTTATTACTAAATACAATGTGCCTTATTCTTGACGCCATTGTGATTGTTTATTTTGGACGCCTCTCGGATAAGATTGGATTTCAAAACCATATGCTTTTGGGCGCTATTTTGACAGCAATTGTTCCCATACCTGCCTTTATGCTGATGAATCAAAAAGGGATTTCAACTTTAAACGTATTAACTTTTATTAGCTTAATGACAATTTCTGGGGCGTTTATTAATGGTTGTGCTATGCCCTATATCGCAAAATTATTTCCAACCAATTGTCGTTATTCTGCCGTTGCGGTCTCTGTAACCCTTGGGCATGCGTTATTAGGAGGCACAACGCCTTTAATGAGCACTTTTTTGACAAATAACTTCCATTCCATCCTGGCGCCAGGATTCTGGGTAAGCTTCATTTCTCTGTTAGTCATTGCTATGATCTATAGAAGAGAAAAACGAGTCAACTGGTCGGTTATCGAGTCAAAAACCCCTTCGGCGATCTCGCTCCATTAACGCGCTTTTGCCTTAAGAGTTTTGTTATTTTTTTAAGTGAGTTTTCTACTTTATCAATTTGAATTTGATTAGGTTCTTCTATACCCATGTTTTCCAATAGCTCTATTGAAAAATAATTGTAGATGCATATTCCGTTTTAAAAGATCAGCAAATCCGCTGGCGGAGATCGATCTCTTATTGCGTACAACATAACTGTATGTCCCATTTTAGCTGAATAGCCAAATCCGCTTATTGGATCACCCTTTAATTGTCCCAGAAAATTTTGAGGCCGTAAGCGTTTCGAGTGATCTCCATAAAGTGATTTAGGGAGTTCCCTATGCCAGGAAAATTTCAATCATCCAACCATGCTTCATTGTGCTTCTTTTTGATCCAGCATTTCTCCATCTAATTCTATCTTGTGTGCGCAATTTAATAATCGACGGAGAATGGCATCTGCGATCATTGCATCACCAATATAGCGGTACCACAAATCGATCGGTAATTGAGTTGTTACAGCAGTAGATCGTAATCCATTCCTACTTTCTAAAACCTCTAATAGATCTTGTCTTTCAACCATGTTTAATTCGCCCAATCCGAAATCGTCTAAAATAATGAGTTCTATTTTAGATAATTTTGACATCAAAGTCGAGTATTTGCCAGTGGCTTGAGCTGCTCTTAATAATTCAAATAATTGTGGCATTCTAAAATAATTTACTGAGATCCCTGCTCGACAGGCACGTTGTCCCAGTGCACAAGCCAAGTAAGTTTTTCCAATGCCGCAAGGCCCCGTAAAAATAACATTTTGATGTTGTTTAATCCAATCACATTGAATTAACGTAATCATTTTATTTCGTTCAAGACCTCTGAGGTGTTCATAATTAATATCTTCAGGACACGCCTCGGGTATCCGTAATTTTGCTGCTTTTAAAAGCCGAATTTGTCTTTTATCATAGCGAACAGTAATTTCCCTATCAACAATAATACCAAACTTTTCATCAAATGATAAGCTCGCGCTATCAGGGTTCTGATTCAACGATTGCAAGGCTTCCGCCATTCCATACATATTTAACACCTTCAATTTTTCAACAGTGGGTTGCATTAACATTCTATATCCTCCTTTAGTTTGATTTTCGTGAAATACTCTGGGCCGCGAATATTTTTGTGATGTTTGGTTACTTTAGATTCAGATTGTGTTTCAATAAGCAGTTGTTTATCTAAACCATTTTTTAAGATTTCAGCTACGCTACGGCGTGTAAAAGCATGATAATGAATTGCTCTATTACAAGCAGCTTCTAGACGTTCTTTACTATAAAGCTTACAGAGATTTAAAAGTCCAAGACAAACGCGATAGGCTTGCTCTGGATGTTTTTTAATTTCAATAATATGTTTAGTGAGATGAAAGGTTTTTGGACCGATAGAGTTAGCCCAATTCAAAAAACGCTCTGGAGTCCATCGCATGTGTTTTTGATGTTTTTTAGGCATATGTTCTTGCACTGTAGTATGAGCGCCTCGTCTGTAACTGCGAATATGACTGGCAATACGGGTTCCTTTATTAAAGATTTCAATGATATTTGCAGTAATACGAACTTCAATGGATTCTTTTGTTAATTCATAAGGCGCACTGTAATAGTGCCCATCTATTTCTATGTGATAATCGAACCCTAATTGTACTTTTTTAAATTCAGAATAAACATAGGGGGTATCTGGGAGAGGCTTTAGCGCGGGTTTGTCAATAGCTTCAAATTGGCTTGTTCGAGAACCAGATAGTTTTTGAAAAGGCTTTAAATTTAATTCTATTAATAATTTGGCAATCGCCTGATTTAATTCGAACAAAGTAAAAAAATTTTGATGACGTAACTTCGCTAAAATAAAACGACCAATAATTTGTACGCCAACTTCTGCGGTGGCTTTATCACGAGGTTTTCTCGGCCTCGCTGGCAGTACGGCGGTATTATAATGTCTAGCCATATCTGAGTAAGTGCTGTTAATTTCTGGCTCATAACGGCATGACTTAGTAGTTGCACTGCGAAGATTATCTGGAATCAATAGAGCTGGTACGCCCTTAAAATAATTAAAAGCCCGGACATGAGAGCCAACCCAATCTGGCAATGTTTGTGTCCAAGTAGCTTCGGCATAGGTATAATTGGACGCACCCAGTACCGCCACAAATATTTGTGCGTTTTTAATTTCTCCTGAATGACTATCAATGATAGGAACCGTTGAACCTGCGTAATCAATAAATAACTTATCTCCTGCTTTATGAATTTGACGCATGGTTGTCTTTAACTTATTACACCAAGATTTATACATTTTACAAAACTGTGTTCTGCTATAGGCTTTTTCTCCATAAGTATCCCTATATTCTTCCCAAAGCAACTGCAAAGTCACTGTTTTTAGTTTCAACTCTTGATGTATTTTTTTAAAATCGGGTTCTATAAAAGCTCTTTTTTTAGAAACAGAAAAATTGTTCATGTCATAAAATATTTCTAACAATTCATCATCCGTTTTCTTTTGTAGTTGAGTCCATTCTAATTCTTGCTGCCTGAATAAACTGGTATAGATGCTAACTATTCCAGGCGATGTATTCACTATCTTGCCAATATGACGGTTGCTCAATTGTGATTCAAACTTTAACCGCAAGATTTCACGCATCTTCTTTACGTTGCGCATTTTACTCATAGCTAACCCCCGTATTTGGTCTGGCTCAATAGTGAACTAGAAAATCAGGATAGTGAAGGGGGTGATCCGTCACTATTTTTTTGCTTTCTTTTGGCGTTCTCGATAACATTTTTGTCGATTAGCGTGATTAAATTTTCCTTTTCGACTATTTTGATAACGCTTTCTTACTGTACGCAAATATTGTTGACGTGACATATTTGCACAATCATCACTGCAATATTTATTGCGAAAATCAAAACGGCTTTCAATGTGTACCGGCTCGTTACACCATAAACAATCAAAAATGTAAGTTCTAGCTGCTGCCATGGGCTATTGCCGATGGCGCTAGACTTAAAACTAAAAAATAGAGACAATGATGTCGGGGTTGTGCTTCGTGGAGTTGCAGGCTTTATAGCCTTGGGATAGTTAAGTCTTTCCCAACGACCCCTCTTTCTCTACAGGCTTCTGCACTAAATTTCAACAAACGCAGCGTACGCAGCTTTGTATAAATGTTTTGACAGAGAAACTCTAAGCGAGATCTTAATGGGGTTGTTTGAAATTACGCCATTAAAAGCAAGTTAAAAAACTATTTTTTGGGAAAAGGATCTCGATCGTGCGGATCGCAACAGCCAAACGTGAACGGAACCACTGATCAAGAAAACTTTAGAAGTGATCTTTTAAAAACAAGTTTCAGGTGATCTTTTAAAGCGGAATATGCACCGGCATTATTTCGACCGCCAGGGGAAGCCTGATAGGCTCCGATAATCATATCGCTTAAGCCATCGCCATTAATATCGCCCGCACCAGCAACAGAAATTCCGCTCCGATCACCCGCCGATACTCCATTGATGCTAAA
>DATLWY010000083.1:0-29251 GCA_035576045.1 Gammaproteobacteria bacterium
GGTTACCCGGATGCGCCGATTATTTAAATGCGCACCGCTGCCTTTAGAAGCTGTGTAGAGATCTTGGCTTAAAGGATCGTAGACAACGCCGTGTTCTAAATGATCTTTCAGCTTAACAGCAATAGACACAGCAAATTGCGGAAAACCATGCACATAATTCATCGTGCCATCTAAGGGATCAATCACCCAGGTAAATTCATTACCCGGATGATGCCCCGATTCTTCGCCAAGAATACTGTGATTCGGATAGGCTTTATAAATGGTTTCAATAATGGCTTCTTCAGCCGCCTTGTCGACCATGGTTACTAAATCATTCACACCTTTTTCAAAGATGGTGAGTTTGTGAAGTTGTTCCATATGGCGTGTAATAATTTTTCCGGCGAGCCGGGCAGCCGTAATGGCAATATTCAAATAAGGATGCATACTCATAGAGCGCATTCTAACATGGATTTTAAAGCGCCGTTAGGTTGAGTTTGATATCATTGCCTTATGGTTGATCAGATAAAAATCATTTTAATTAATACAACGCACCCTGGTAACATTGGTGCAGTTGCGCGTGCTATGAAGAATATGGGCTTTAAGCATTTATGCTTAGTTTCTCCCAAAATTTTTCCTTCTACTGAGGCCAACGCACGTGCTGCGGGAGCCGAAGATATTCTGACCATGGCAAAGGTTGTTGCGACAATCGACGAAGCGTTGGCCGATTGCCATTGGGTGTTTGGACTCAGTGCCAGGGTACGCAAGATTGCGCTGCCAATCTTAACAGTCAGAAATGCGGCAGAAAAAATAACAAATCGCCTGTTTGAAACACCTGAATTGAAAATTGCGTTGGTGTTTGGTCAGGAACAAAGTGGGCTTTTAAACGAAGAGCTGGCGAAATGTCACTATCAGATTAATATTCCCGCTAACCCCGAGTATTCTTCTTTAAACCTAGCGCAGGCTGTGCAAATTGTGGCTTATGAGTTAAGAATGGCCATTTTAAGCCTAAATTTAGATCTAAAATCGCCTATCGACTTTGAAAAGGCAAGGAACTCCGCAGATAATAAAGGAAAAGAGATTGAAGAGTCGAGAGATGAAGATGAATTGGCGACAATGGCCGAAGTTGAGCGTTTTTACAGGCATTTAGAAGATACTTTGGTTCATATCCATTTTTTAGATCTGAAGTCTCCTGGGTACTTAATGCGGCATTTACGGCGCTTATATGCCAAAAGCCGTCTTACGAAGATAGAGCTCAATATTTTGCATGGGATATTGACCGCGGTGGAAAAAGGCGTATAGTTTTACATATGACTAATTTTAACGATACTGTAGATCCTGTGGATGCCATAGATTCTGTAGCCGCAGCTCCGATTTATCTGGATTATGCGGCGACAACACCGGTGGATCCGCGTGTGGTTCAAAACATGCTGGAATGTCTTTCGATGGATGGTGTATTTGGGAATCCCGCGTCTCAGCATGTTTTTGGTCTAAAAGCCAAAGAAAAGATTGAAGAGAGCAGAAAACACATTGCTGATCTCATCCATACCGTACCACGCAATATTGTGTTTACCTCAGGTGCCACAGAAGCGAATAACCTGGCAATTAAAGGCACTGCAAAATTTTATCAATCTCGCGGTAAACACATTGTTACCTGTAAGACAGAACATAAAGCCATTTTAGATGTGTGTAGGCAATTAGAAAAAGAAGGGTTTTTAGTCACTTATTTAGATCCAGAGGCCAATGGTTTACTGGATATAAATAAACTTGAATCGGTATTAAGACCCGACACCCTGCTGGTTTCTATTATGCAGGTTAATAACGAGACGGGTGTTAAACAAAACATTGAAGCGATGGGTGCCTTAACCCGAAAACGAGGCATTTTTTTTCATGTGGATGCCGCGCAGAGCCTCGGTAAAATTCCGATTGATGTACAGCAATTGCCGGTCGATTTAATGTCTTTTTCAGCACATAAAATTTATGGTCCCAAAGGCATTGGCGCACTTTATGTCGGAGATAGACCACGTGTTCGTTTAAGCGCAGAAATGCAGGGTGGGGAACAAGAGCGCAACATGCGTGCAGGCACTTTGGCAACACATCAAATTGTTGGATTTGGGCAAGCCTGTCGCATAGCGGGAGAAAATTTAACATCCGAGCGCGATCAGATGAAAGTTTATCGCGATCGATTTTGGGCAGGAATACAAGATTTGCCGGGTGTCAGGTTAAATAGTGATCTCGATATTTGTGTATCCAATATTTTAAATGTTCGTTTTAGCACAAATATATTATCGGGATTAGGAGGGATTTTACAAAGATTGGCGGTTTCAAACGGGGCGGCTTGTAATACGCTTACCATTGAGCCTTCACATGTATTGCGCGCTATGGGCTTGAGTCCGGAACAAGCGGATTATTCTATCCGATTTTCGTTTGGGCGGTTTACGACGACAAAAGAAATAACAAGTGCCATAGACATTGTACGGAAAATGGTTTTACAGGAGAAATAATTTATGCTTGATACTAAAATTACGTTAACGGATTCTGCGGTAGCGCATCTTCAAAAAACACTGCAAAAAAAAGAGGAGGCATTAGGGATACGTTTTGGGGTGAAAAATGCCGGATGTTCTGGCATGTCTTATGTATTGGATTTTGCTTTAGAGACTAAACCCGAAGATCACATATTTGAAACAGCGGGAGTTAAAGTAGTAGTTGATCCTGTCAGCCTTGAATATGTACAGGGAACCGAGATTGATTGCGTGGAAGAGGGCCTAAATGCTGCGCTTAAATTTAATAATCCCAATGTGAAAAGTGCTTGCGGGTGTGGCGAGAGTTTTAATATCGAAAAATAAGTTGAGGCGCATCACTGTGTCCTCCCTCATTAAAAAACTGTGCGCTACCCAAGCTTATTTCCTAGATTAAGGGGGTTCCTTTAAAGCTACAAAATATCTTATTTCCAAATATAATTAGGGGATGATCACATATTACCTATGTAAAACGTGAAGATTATCACGTTTTACCCACTTAGAAGGTGATCTGAAGCACTTTATATTCGACAAATCCAAAGAGCCTCAACTAGAAATTTAAAAGAAGACGATGATATGTGTAATATTCCCTTATACTTTATTTCTTAGTTACAATATCTCATGGGCTAAGCTGTATGTGAGTTTATCTTCTAGATTAAGGATATTTTTTGTATTGTCGTCTATAAGAATACTATGAATCCAAAAATGACAATCACAGATGCAGCAAGATGCCTCGGAAGAAGCAAAGATTGGGTTGCAGAGACGTTGAGCACGCACGGCCTTTCCTATAGCAAATCCAATAAAGAAATTTATTTTGGGCATGAAACGGCCAGAGCGCTTTTTCAATTTTCATTTGTACCCCGCGTTATCGCATTCCACATTGTTAAGGGCGGAACGGGAAAGACCTCTTTGGTTTACGAGTTTGCCGTTCGTGCGAGCCTTTATGGTGCTAATGTCTTATGTGTAGATATGGATCAGCAGGGTAATTTAACAGAAGCGTTCCAGGCAAATGCGGAGGCGCAGGAACGGCCCGTGATGATTGACGTTCTTGCAGACGATGTGCCGCTTGAGGACTGCATTCTGGCGGTGGCGCCCGGTATTGATTTACTACCCAGTCGTTTTGAAAATGCCATGTTGGATGAAATCATTCGTGCCAAAGGTTTAGGCATTGAAAAAGTCTATCGCGAGCCGTTTCAGCGTTTGAAAAATCGCTATGATTTGATTGTGATTGATTGTCCGCCCAGTCTTGGGTTGTCCGTTGCTGCTATCGCGTTATCATCAGATTATTTAGTGGCACCTGTGACACCCGAAAAATTTGCATTGTCGGGTTTAGAATTAGCCTATCAATCGATGACAGAATTACAAATGTTACATAATATCCCCATTCGTTTTGGGATCGTCTTCAATAAAATTGAGACGAGAACAACGTTGTCGCAACTTACCTTAAAATTCTTATTGAAACATTCCAAGTTTGCAGATTTGTTGCTCAAAAGATCGGTGCGCTTTTCTCAAGAGTTCCCGAATGCGATTGCGAGCCGTGGATCTGTATTTGATGCAGTACGAACCACTGCTGCTAAAGAAGATATTGATGCCTTAGCGCAACAACTCTTGGGGATAATATCCAATGTTTCTTTGCAGGCTAAAGGTTGTTTAGACGCACGTCTTAAGATCAAAGAAGCGACAGTCTAACCCCAGGGTGTTTCGACATCCTCTTAACCCACCTCCAGCGCTAGCACGCCACCTTTCGACAACTTATCGATTCGATTGTAGTATTCCTTCTCCCAATTTTCGGAGAAGGTGGCGCGTTAGCGCCGAATGAAGGCTAGTAAAAGAATATAAAATTATACGCCCTGAAACCTATATTTGTGATTCTTAGCTGACATATGCTATAACACGACTGAAACTCAAGTTTGAACCCTGCTTAAAATGGCGGTAAGTCACTGTTTCGTCAATATTTTGTCTTTCTAAGTTCGAAAGCTTTCCTTGACAAGGTGGTGGTCAGGTTACTAAAGTATAGATATGTGGGAAAAAATGGGATAAAGTGGGGAAAATTTTGGGAGTGCGTTGTGTTTCGAGGAGTAAATGCCATTCAAGTGGATGACAAAGGCCGATTGGCTATCCCAACGCGCTACCGTGAGCGTTTACAAACGGACGCAAAAGCACAGCTAATTCTGACCATCGACACAGAAGAATGCTGTCTGTTGCTTTATCCGTTACCCGAATGGGAGATAATCGAAAAGAAAATAGAGGCATTACCCAGTTTTAACCGTCAGGCGCGTCGTATTCAAAGGTTATTAATTGGACATGCGACAGAAGTGGAATTGGATAGCCATGGACGTATTTTGTTGCCACCACCCTTGCGAGAATATGCGAATTTGCAGAAAAAAACCATGCTGGTGGGTCAAGGGAAGAAGTTCGAGATTTGGGATGAAATGCGTTGGCATGAAACCCGTGAAGATTGGATGAAAGAAGGCTTGGGAAATGATCCCTTGCCCCCTGAGATGGGATCTTTATCGCTATGACGATTATATTGATGGAAAACAAAATGTTTTTAACAACATCTGATAACGAAAAATCTGCACATATCCCTGTGCTGCTGGAAGCGGCGCTAGAGGGGCTGAACATTCGCCCCGAGGGTATTTATATTGATGCCACTTTTGGGCGTGGTGGGCACGCACGCGCAATATTAGACAAGTTGAATCAAAACGGACGTCTACTCGTCTTAGATCGCGATCCAGAAGCGATTTCTGAAGCCAATGCACTTGCGGCAAAGGATAAACGCCTTGCCGTTAGACAAGGATCTTTCGAAAATCTTTACGCATGGTGTGAAACAGAAGATCTGATTGAAAAAATAGACGGTATTTTATTTGATCTTGGGGTGTCTTCCCCTCAATTAGATTCCGCCAGTAGAGGGTTTAGCTTTAAAAATGATGGGCCTTTGGATATGCGAATGGATCCGAGCGTAGGCATATCGGCGGCCGATTGGCTAAATTCTGCTGAAGAAGCTTTCATTGGTACCGTTCTAAAAACATTGGGCGAAGAACGCTTTCATCGGCGTATCGCGCGGGCTATAATTGCCGCGCGAAATGATGCGCCTATAACGATGACGCGACAGTTAGCAGAGATTATTGCGAAAGCGCATCCTGCTTGGGAGAAGATTAAACATCCAGCAACGCGAAGCTTTCAAGCGATTCGGATATTTATTAATAACGAGCTTGAAGAGATAACGTTAGGGTTAGATCAGGCATTAGAAATTTTAGCGAACGGTGGCCGATTGGCGGTGATAAGCTTTCATTCGCTAGAAGATCGTTTGGTTAAGCGCTTTATTCAAAAACATGAAAAGGGTGATGAACACCCGATTGGGCTGCCAATTCTTGCGAGTCAGATGAATCAAAGACTTCGGCGAGTAGGCCGTTCAATAAAGCCCACGGAACGTGAAATTGCAAAAAATAAACGGGCACGCAGTGCCATATTACGATTAGCCGAAAAAAGGTGTAATTCAAAATGAGACAAGAACTCGTTACCAATGAGGGACTTCAAATCAAGCAAAATCGCTTGGCTGCTGTAAGTCCCCTTGCGCAATTATTTGAAAAGTGCGATTTAAAGATCATGTTCTTAATTCTTTTGGTGTTAAGTTCCGCATTAGGCGTAGTTTATACCAAATATTTAAATCGCAATCTGCATATTCAACTGGAAGCCTTACAAAATTCGCGTGATAACTTGCATGTGGAATGGACACAGTTGTTATTAGAGCAGGGAACTTTAGCCTCTGATCTACGTGTCGAAAAGATTGCGAGAGAAAAATTGGGAATGATTGTGCCATTAAACAAAGAAATAGTGGTGATTCAGCCATGAAATTTAAAGGTCGTTACATTTTTATAGGACTAGCGTTCCTGGTCGTTGTGAGCGGGTTGACTTGGCGTGTGGTTAATTTACACGTATTTGAAAAAGGGTTTCTGCAGGATCAGGGAGATAGGAGAACGGTTCGGGTAGTGGGTACGCCTGCACATCGCGGAATGATCCTCGACAGAAATGGTGAGCCCTTAGCGATTAGTACGCCGGTGAATTCTGTTTGGTTAAACCCTAAAGAATTTAACCTAGAAGATCCGCAATTGTTAGCGCTTGCCGCTGCTTTGGATATTTCGCTGGATCAGTTACGCAATAAAGCTTTACTTAATAGTGGTAAAGAATTTGTTTATTTGCAGCGGCACGTGTCGCCAAATGTCGCAGAAGAAATCAAGCGTTTAGAAATAACGGGGGTGCATTTAAAGCCTGAATATAGACGCTTTTATCCGGCAGGTGAGGTGGCTGCGCACGTGGTAGGATTTACGGATTTGGATGATCAAGGCAAGGAAGGGTTGGAATTAGTGTTAGAAAATTCTCTTGCAGGTGCTAAGGGTCGGAAGAAAGTTGTCAAAGACAGACAAGGCCATGAAGTGAAAATTCTAGAAGATTTGCAAGAAATGCAATCTGGTCAAGATGTGGTATTGAGTGTTGATCAACGACTACAATATTTAGCCTATCGCGAACTAAAAGCAGCGGTTGCATCGAGCAAAGCCAAAGCCGGTTCTGCGGTCGTATTGGACGTGCAGACAGGTGAAATATTAGCCATGGTTAATCAACCCTCGTTTAATCCGAACATTCGTATTAAACCAGAAGATACTGCACGATGTCGTAATCGCGCAGTAACTGATAAATTTGAACCGGGTTCGGTAATGAAGACGTTTAGTGTTGTAAATGCCATGCAGCACAGCCACGTAACGCCAAATACATTGATTAATACTTCTCCCGGTCGCCTGATGATTGGCAAGAACGTTGTTCGCGAAATAGATGATAAAGATTTAGGGATCTTAAGTGTTGCGCGTGTTTTGGAAACATCCAGTAACATCGGCGTGGCTAAATTAACCTTATCACTACCCGCTAAAAATCTTGTTGACACTTATTCGAGATTTGGATTTGGTACCACGACAGGCAGCGGTTTTCCTGGAGAGAGTGCGGGAACATTGCATGCGCCACCGAAGGATGGATCCTTTGTATTGGCAACCATGGCATTTGGATATGCCATGAGCGTTACGCCGTTACAATTAGCACAGGCCTTTGCAATTTTAGGGGCAGGCGGTGTAAAACGCACACCCACATTTTTAAAACAGTCGGACATTCCGACAGGTGAGGAAATCGTTGATCACATTTTGGCTCAAAAAACGATGGATATGTTATTAGGCATTGTGGAAGAAGGCGGTGGTGCAAAGGCAAAAGTCGTTGGGTATCATACGGCAGGAAAGACGGGTACTGCACGCAAACTTGCCGCCGGTGGTGGATATAATAAACACGCGCATGTGGCTGTATTTGCAGGGTTAGCGCCAGCATCTCATCCACGATTTGCGATTGTTGTGGTGGTGGATGATCCAACAGCAGGTCTATATTATGGCAGTCAAGTGGCAGCGCCGCTTTTTTCTAAAATAGCTGCGGGCGCACTACGGTTGTTTAATGTGCCGCCCGATATGGTAGATAACCAAAAATTACGCGTGGCTCAGGCTAATAAAAACGCGCTTCATGTAGATTATGAATGATATACACATAAAAAATCTGACAACCGATAGTCGCCAGGTAAAGCCTGGCGATTTGTTTATAGCGGTTCAAGGATTAACGGTTGATGGCCGGGCATATATTGAACAAGCGATTAGCAAGGGTGCAGCGGCAGTCATCACTGAAAGAAAATTGATTGGACACATTGCGGCACGATTTTTTTCAGATCCATCGAAGCAATTACCCGTTATTGGCATTACAGGCACGAATGGTAAAACTTCCGTTTCGTATTTTATTGCAGAGATAATGTCTTATTGTGAGAGATCGTGTGGCGTGATAGGTACATTGGGCACAGGTATTTTTTCTGAAAAACAGGCATTCAAAGAAATTTGTATTTTAGATAGTGAAAAACCAGATAAAACAACACATGATTATACCACCCCAGATGCGATAGCGGTTCAGAAAACATTAGCGGTGCTTCAACAAAAAAATGTCGGGGCAGTTGCGATGGAAGTGACTTCGCATGCATTAGATCAAAATCGCGTAGCAGGTATAGAATTTGATACCGTCATTTTTACAAATCTAACACGGGATCATTTAGACTATCATGCTGATATGCAGGCCTATGGTGAAGTTAAAAAGAAATTATTTACAGAATTTCAAGCAAAAAATACGATTATTAATTTAGATGATGTATTTGGTTATACGTTGTTTAATGCTTTAAAAAAGTCACAGCCTGAACGAGATATAATCGGGTATACAACACGGGATAAGATCCCCACTCAAGAAATCCCCCTTAACGTCTCTATTAGAGCAAATAATATTGTTTTAGATATGCATGGCATTCGAGCCTCTATAAAAACCCCCTGGGGCGAGGGCGAATTGCAATGTAACCTGCTAGGGCATTTTAATGTCAGTAATATTTTGGCAGCCTTGGCTGCGGTCTGTCTTCAGGGTGTTCAGCTGAAAGCAGTATTAAAAGCGATTCGATTGATCAATACGGTGCCTGGGCGGATGATGCGCTTCGGGGGTAATACAGAGATGCCTTTAGTGATTGTCGATTATGCGCATAAGCCGGATGCCTTAGCAGCAGTTTTAGCGGCATTGCGAGAACATTGCCTGGGTAAATTGTGGTGTGTCGTTGGCTGTGGCGGCGATCGCGATCGCGGAAAACGTCCTTTAATGGCGGCGATTGGCGAACGTTTAAGTGATCACTTATATTTAACCCAAGATAATCCGAGAACTGAAGATCCCACGCAAATTATGCAAGAGATGATACAAGGCCTTAAAAATTCGAGTAAAGCGATTGTTGAATATGATCGTGCAAAAGCAATTCAATCGGCTATCAAAAATGCAAAAGCTGAGGACATTATTGTGGTTGCAGGCAAAGGGCATGAGACTTACCAAATTATTGGAACAGAAAAAATGCCATTTTCAGATAAGCTTGTTGTAGAAGCAGCATTAGCACGGAGAACGATATGTCCACTTTAACTTTATCATTTGTAGCTGAATCGATGCTTCCCTCCCCCTACATCTCCCCCAGCTCCCCTCTAAAAGGGAGCGATAATAAAAAATGGGGAAATGTGATTGTTAAAGATGTGAAAACCGATTCTCGCCAAGTCTCGCCAGGTACTCTATTTGTTGCGATTCCAGGTGCAAAAGTCGATGGGCATGATTTTATTCATATGGCCGAAGCGCAGGGTGCTGTGGGCGTTGTTATTAGCCGTTCGGTGAATACGACCTTACCAACCTTATTGGTACAAAATACAGTACAAGCTTTAGGGCAGCTTGCAAAAGCGTATAGGCAGTCTTTTCAAATACCCCTGGTGGCGATTACAGGCAGTTCTGGTAAAACAACCACTAAAGAAATGTTAACACGTATTTTGGCAGAACAAGGTTCGGTGTTATCTACCCAAGGTAATTTTAATACAGAAATCGGTGTGCCTTTAACACTTTTAGGTTTATTACCCGATCATCAGTATGCAGTGGTAGAAATGGGTGCACGTAAACAAGGTGATATTTCTTATTTGATGGGGTTAGCCACCCCCCGCATTTCGATGATAACCAATGCTGGTATTGCACACCAAGAAATTTTTGGTAGCAAAGCGGGGATTGCAAAAGCAAAGGGCGAGATTTTTGAATGTTTGCAGCCAAAGGGTACCGCAATTATTAATGCAGACGATGAATATGCGGATTATTGGCACAGTTTGCTAAAGGCAGATCAACGTATTATTACCTTTGGGTCGGATAATACTCGCCATAATGCGGATGTTTTTGGAAAAAATATTGTTTTAGAGCCTACATTATCACAATTTGAATTGAATACGGATATCGGTGCCGTCACCATTCAGCTGCAAACACCCGGTTTGCATATGGTGCAAAATGCTATTGCAGCAGCAGCTACTGCACGTGCCTTGAATATTCCTTTGTTAAATATTAAAACGGGATTAGAAAATTTTTTGCCTGTTTCTGGACGTTTACAATTTAAAAAAGGTTTGGAAGGGGTGTCGATTATCGATGATACCTATAATGCAAATCCGATTTCCATGCGTGCTGCATTGGCTGTATTGTCTCAATTACCCGGTAAACGGATTTTTGTGATGGGTGATATGGCTGAGCTCGGAGAAGATAGCGAGAAATTGCATGATGAGATCGGACAGGATGCTAAAAATTTAGGTATTCATAAAATGTTTGGCGTAGGGCCGATGACGGCATTAGCGATACAGGCTTTTGGGCAGAATGCGACACATTTTTCTGATCAATCTTTATTAATTCAGGCATTGAAATCAGACATTCATTCAGATACAACGATTTTAATTAAAGGTTCGCGTTTTATGCGAATGGAAGAAGTGGTTTTTGCATTAACAACGGATTGTCAGGAAACACACGCATGTTAATTTGGCTTGCAGAGTATTTAACTCAGTATTATCGCGCCTTTAGCGTGTTTGAATATATTACGCTACGGGCAATTGTAGCATCACTGACGGCATTGATTATTACTTTATTGGTAGGGCCTCCCCTGATTGCCCGGCTTTCACGATATAAAGTTGGGCAGGTGGTGCGCAATGACGGTCCTAAAAGTCATTTTAGTAAAGCAGGTACCCCGACGATGGGGGGTGCTATGATTATCATCGCGATTACGATTGCCACACTCTTATGGAGTAATTTGCGTAACCCTTATGTGTGGATAGTTTTGGCGGTTATGATTGGGTTTGGCATAATCGGCTGGTGCGACGATTATCAAAAATTAATGCGACGTAATTCTAAAGGGTTATCTGCACGGTTGAAATTTTTATTACAATCAATAGTGGGTTTAGCGGCGGCAATTTTTTTATATATGAAAGCTGCAACACCGGCAGAAACCAGTTTGTTACTTCCATTTTTTAAGAATATTGTTGTGCCACTGGGTTTCTTTTATATTATTCTGACTTACTTTGTGATCGTTGGCACGAGTAACGCGGTTAATTTAACGGATGGGTTGGATGGATTAGCCATTATGCCTATTGTGTTAGTGGGCGGTGCATTGGGCATTTTTGCCTATGTTACAGGACATGTGAAATTTGCGACGTATTTATCCGTTCCTTATATTCCTGGCATCGAAGAAATTACCGTCTTTTGCGGTGCATTAGTTGGCGCAGGTCTTGGATTTTTATGGTTTAATGCGTATCCTGCACAAGTCTTTATGGGCGATGTAGGTTCACTCGGTTTAGGGGCAGCCCTCGGCATTATTGCGGTTTTAGTGCGACAAGAATTAGTATTATTTATTATGGGCGGTGTATTTGTGGCAGAAACCGTGTCTGTCATATTACAAGTCGGATCATTTAAATTAACCGGTCGCCGCCTTTTTAAAATGGCGCCTATTCATCATCACTTTGAATTAAAAGGGTGGCCTGAACCCCGCGTGATTGTGCGGTTTTGGATTATTACCGTTGTATTGGTTTTATTTGGATTAGCAACATTGAAACTTCGATAATGAATAATAACCCAGACACTGTCATCATCGGCCTCGGCGAAACGGGTTTTTCTTGTGCTCAACATTACGCGGCACAGGGTATTCCCGTTATTGTGATGGATTCACGGGAACACCCACCAAGATTAACAGAATTAAAAAAAAACTATCCCCATATTCCTGTTTATACAGGTATATTTCCTAAAGAAATTCTAGCAAAAGCTAAAACAGTGGTTTTAAGTCCGGGTATTTCCCAAGATCACCCTGATATTATCCATTCGATTTCGCCTCAAACAGAGATTATTGGTGATATCGAATTGCTGGCGAGAAATATAACAGCACCCGTTGTTGCAATTACCGGATCAAATGGAAAAAGTACGGTGACAACACTGGTGGGAGAAATGGCGAAAGCCGCCGGTATTCATATAGGTGTTGGGGGAAACTTAGGCACGCCCGTATTAGCGCTTTTAAAGGAAAAACCAGATTTATATGTACTGGAATTATCGAGCTTTCAATTAGAAACCACGCATTCTTTAAAACCAAAAGCCGCAACGGTTTTAAATATTTGCCCTGATCATTTGGATCGTTATACTTCGGTCGACGCTTATAAAGCCGCGAAACATCGTATTTTTAAAAATGCTGAATATATTATTTATAATCGAGAAGATCCACATCCTGCAGCGCGTTTGGCAAACCGGCCTTTACAACAAACCATTAGCTTTGGGATGGACGTGCCCTTAGAAAATCACTATGGTTTAATTAAAAGCAAAGGGGTGTTGTGGTTAGCCAGGGGAGCAGAACTGTTATTACCCACCTCAAAATTAAAAATATCGGGGTTACATAATCTTGCAAATGCGCTAGCGGCAATGGCACTTGGCGAAAGCATCGCATTGCCCCTGGCATCGATGTTATCGGTATTACAATCTTTTTCAGGATTACCGCATCGTGCAGAGTGGGTTGGCGATTATCTTGGGGTTCCTTGGATTAACGATTCTAAAGGAACCAATGTCGGTGCAACGCTTGCAACCCTACAAGGATTGGCGGATACGATTACGGGAAAATGGGTATTGATTGCCGGTGGCGTTGGCAAAAATGCTGACTTTTCGCCTTTGGTGCCGATTATTCAACAACATTGTAAAGCCGTTATTTTAATCGGCGAAGCGACGGAAACATTATATAGTTTATTGCACGCGGTTGTTAATTGCATCCGCGCAAGCGATATGGTAGACGCTGTGCACAAAGCTGCCAGTTGTATAAAGGCGGGGGACGGTGTTTTGTTATCGCCAGTTTGCGCGAGCTACGACATGTTTAAAAATTTTGAAGAGCGCGGCAATGTCTTTAAAGCCGCGGTTAAAAAATTGCCTTAGAAGCGTGCGCGAAATCATTTCCTCTTTTAGCAAATTAATGTTCGAGCGTTCCCTAAGTGTTTCCTAATATCTAGGGACAAGCCTCTGTGCCCGCCCTTTTAATCTATGGTAAAATCCATTATGGAATATTTAAGACAGAGAAAATAAGTTGAATAACTCATTTCTGGGGATTGTTGGTCTAGGTCTATTTCTAGGATCAGCCGTTTTGGTGCGTATATTTTCCTACTATGCCGTCAAGCATGGTCTGATTGCTATTCCAAATGCGCGATCTTCGCATCAAGTCGCAACCCCATTGGGCGCGGGCGTTGTGTTTGTTTTATTATGGTTTCTTTGCCTGCTTGTGGGTAATGTCTACCATTTATTTTCAGTACACGATTTGCTTTTGTTTTTACCGAGTACGCTTTTAGTTTCACTTGTTGGGTTTTGGGATGATCACCGAGAGCTAACGGCGCGAAAGCGTCTACTGGTGCAAGTATTGGCGGCCAGTTTTTGTGTGATTATGCTAAGAGATGTCAATATACTTCATTTATCGAGGTACACCACACTCACCTTAGGCTGGGCGGGTTTAGTCCTAACGGTATTAAGCATTGCTTGGTCAATTAATCTCTATAATTTTATGGATGGGTTAGATGGGCTTGCGGCAGTGGAAGCCTTGTTTGTTTTTGGAATTGGAGGATTCTTTTTTTGGCATGTGGGTGCTCTCCATCTTGCGTTGTTAACGTGGGCGCTTGTCGCAACAGTTGCGGGATTTTTAATTTGGAATTGGCCCAAAGCGAGCGTTTTTATGGGCGATGTAGGAAGTTATTTTCTGGGATTTTTGGTGGGATTATTTTCTTTGATTGGCGATCACGTATACCATATTCCTATCACAGCTTGGATTATTTTGTATGGTGTTTTTTGGTTTGATACCACGGTTACTTTGGTGAGAAGATTTATATGGCATGAAAATTTGGCTATAGCGCATCGAGAACATGCTTTTCATCGATGGCATAGAGCAGGTTATTCAAACACACAAGTACTATGGAGTGTTATTGCATTGAATACGCTTTTAGCAATCATTGCGATATGGGCTTTTAAAACGGATTCTTTTAAGTGGGGCTTTGGTTTAACTTTGATTATTTTAACAGGTGTTTATTTGAAAATTGAAAAAAGACAACCCATGGCGAAAACACAATGAATAATATTTCTGAGGGACTT
This sequence comes from Gammaproteobacteria bacterium, assembly GCA_035576045.1. Classification (GTDB taxonomy): domain Bacteria; phylum Pseudomonadota; class Gammaproteobacteria; order UBA6186; family Azoamicaceae; genus CADEGZ01. Next base: position 14,535 of record DATLWY010000083.1, read on the forward strand.
CAATCTCGTTGTACATTCGCAATTATTTCTCACCCTGATGCGGGAAAAACAACGATTACTGAAAAACTGTTGTTGTATGGAGGTGCTATACAGCTTGCCGGTACGGTGAAAGGGCGTAAAGCGAGCAAGCATGCAACATCTGATTGGATGGCGCTTGAAAAGCAGCGGGGGATTTCGGTAACGACATCTGTGATGCAGTTTCCGTATAAAAATCGCATCATCAACCTTTTAGATACGCCAGGGCACGAAGATTTCTCTGAAGATACCTATAGAACCTTAACCGCTGTAGATTCCGCATTAATGGTGATTGATGCCGTAAAGGGCGTAGAGCCTCGAACCATCAAGTTACTCGAAGTCTGTCGTTTGCGGGATACCCCGATTATTACTTTTATTAATAAATTAGATCGCGATAGTCGAGAACCCGTAGAACTCTTAGATGAAATAGAGCGCATATTAAATATTCGATGCGCACCGGTGACTTGGCCTATTGGGATGGGTAAGCATTTTAAAGGCATCTATCACTTAGAATTTGATAGCATTTGTCTTTATCAGCCCGGTAAAAACGAACGCATACAAACAGGGCAAGTTATCCAGGGTCTTAATAATCCAGAATTAGATCGTTTAATTGGTACAGAGAGTGCCAAAGAATTTCGAGAAGAATTATCTTTAGTGCAAGGCGCAAGTCATGGATTTAATAAAGATGCTTATTTAAAAGGCGAGCTAACGCCTGTATTTTTTGGTTCGGCTTTAAATAATTTTGGTGTACAAGAATTGTTAGATGCTTTTGCAAACTATGCGCCATCGCCACAATCGCGAGAAACCGAAACACGCAGTGTTGAAGCGACAGAAGCAAAATTTACAGGCTTTGTTTTTAAAATCCAGGCGAATATGGATCCCCAACATCGAGATCGTATTGCCTTTTTACGGATATGCTCCGGCAAATACGAACAAGGCATGAAAATGCGCCATGTGCGATTAGGTAAAGAAATTCAAATTTCAAATGCCTTAACTTTTATGGCAGGGGAGCGCGATCGCGTAATGGAAGCTTGGCCTGGCGATATTATCGGGTTACATAATCATGGCACCATTCAAATTGGCGATACCTTTACCCAGGGCGAGAATCTTAAATTTATTGGTGTGCCTTATTTTGCACCAGAGTTGTTCCGTGCGGTGCGACCCAAAGATCCACTGAAAGCAAAAGCCTTACAAAAGGGCTTAATTCAGTTATCGGAAGAAGGTGCAACCCAGGTCTTTAGGCCCATTAATGACAATCGCATTATTCTAGGTGCTGTGGGCGAATTGCAATTTGATGTTGTCGCACATCGATTACAATACGAATATAATGTGGATTGTGTTTATGACACGATTAATGTATCGACGGCGAGATGGGTTCGTTGTACTGAGCCTAAAAAATTAGAAGAATTTGAACGAAAAGTGATTGCTAATTTGGCCTTAGACGGTGGCAACAATCTTACTTATTTAGCACCAACAATGGTTAATCTTAATCTCACCATCGAGCGTTGGCCAGATGTTAGGTTTGTTGCCACGCGAGAGCATTAAGTTTATTGGGCAGTCCGAACATGTCGTTTTTTAGGTGCGTCGATCCTGGCTTGTAAAGCCGGAATAGATTCTTCGACAGGAAACTCCAAAAATTTATCTATAAAATTCGTGTGTGGTTCAACCCTATCAATGCTAAAGCCAAGCATCGCTATGTCTGGGTAAAAAGGGATTTGTCGACGTTCAATGTTTAGCCTTCTGATAAACTCTGCTTGCACACCTTTTGCATGTTCAAGTATATTTTTCATAAGATCTATAATATCTAGATCTGCTTGGTCACAAAGCGTTTTTGCATCTAGTGTTTCTGTTTGCTCAGTTTGAGTTTTTATCTTTTGTAATTCGAAAGTCAACATAATGAGTTCCTATTAAAAATACTTTTTTAAATACCAGCGTGCCCTAATTATGGTTGTGTAACAATTAAATAGCCAACCTTACGGCGCTTTCTTGGGTTCTGTGGCGGCGGCTACTTCGCCATCTTTAATTTCTTTGGCTTCGCGATTTCTAAAAGTAATGCGCCCTTTAGTCAAATCATAGGGCGTTAGTTGAACTGTGACACGGTCGCCCATTAAAATTCGAATGTAATTTTTGCGCATACGGCCAGAAATGTGTGCAATCACCACATGTCCGTTTTCTAATTCTACCCTAAAATGTGTATTGGGAAGGTTTTCGATTACCGTACCTTCCATTTCAATCGCTTCTTCTTTGGCCATATTCAGTTTCAAACCTCAATTAAGTGTGAAGACATATTAGCAGAAGTGCACTTAAGGCGCTAGCTCGGCTGCATCAAGGTATTTTTCAGCATCCAAAGCAGCCATGCAGCCAGAACCTGCAGAAGTAATCGCTTGACGATAAATATGATCGGCGACATCTCCAGCGGCAAATACGCCTGGAATACTCGTTGCAGTGGCATTGCCTGCGGAACCGCCCTGTACTGTAATATAACCGCCATTCATATTAAGTTGGCTTTCGAATATAGAAGTATTGGGAATGTGGCCAATGGCAATAAAAACCCCGTGAAGTGCAATATCTTGTTGAGCCTTGCTTGCGACTGCTGTCACACGGATGCCGGTCACGCCTGTTTCATCGCCCAAAATCTCATCTAGCACCGTGTTCCATAAAATACTGATGCTCCCAGTCTCAACTTTTTTCATTACTTGTGTAATTAAGATTTTTTCGGCTTTAAATTTGTCACGACGGTGTATCAGAGTCACATGGCTCGCAATATTCGACAGGTAGAGGGCTTCTTCCACAGCGGTATTCCCGCCACCAATAACAGCAACGCGTTGGTTTTTATAGAAAAATCCATCACACGTGGCACAAGCCGAGACGCCTTTGCCCATAAAGGCTTGTTCTGAGGGAATCCCGAGATATTTAGCCCTTGCGCCTGTTGCAATAATAAGCGCATCTGCAGTGTAGATTGTTTTGGAATCCCCGATAAGTTCGAAGGGTTTGGTGCTTAAATTGACTTCAGAGATGTGATCAAAAATGATTTCAGTGTTAAAACGCTTAGCGTGTTGTTCCATGCGATCCATTAAAACAGGGCCTGTTAGGCCTTCCGCATCGCCTGGCCAGTTATCAACATCGGTAGTGGTGGTTAATTGCCCACCTTTTTCCATGCCGGTAATCAGCACAGGATTTAAATTGGCACGCGAAGCATAAACTGCCGCGGTGTACCCTGCGGGGCCGGATCCTAAAATTAATAATCGACAGTGCTTGAGATTTTGCATAAACTTCTCAGGGCTAAAATCAAGATAATATACGCTAACCTGCAAAAAAGCGGTATAGTGCTTATGATTAATATAGAGAGAATGTTTATTTTTAGAGATTGACCCTAATGAAGTCGGAAAATGACGATAAATCGGATGATAGAGGGGGATGACAGCGTTACAATGAAAAAAAAGCGAAAAGTTCTTTCAAAAGCAGCTCTTAAACCCAAATCTACAGCAGGTCATAAGTCCGGCTCGGCCGCTACACACCTGGTGCTCTGGCATCGGCTACAAGAGGGCGGTTTTATCTTGCTTTCGACATTGGCTGTTTTTTTATGCGTTGCCTTAGTCACTTATCATGAGGCGGATCCCGCTTGGTCTCATACGACACCCCAGCAGGGGATCCAAAATGCAGCAGGGGAGGCCGGTGCGTGGTTTGCCGATTTATGCCTCTATTTATTTGGTTATGTAGCCTACCTGATCCCTCTATTAATTGGCTATGGGAGCATTTGTCTTTTCCAAAATCGTTTTGAGTCTAGTGATTCTCCTCGTTTTTTATGGGGACTACGTATTATTGGTTTTGGTTTGACTGTCGTTTCGGGTTGTGGTCTTGCCAGCTTACATTTCGGTATATGGAGCAAAGGAATGCCCGTGAGTGCAGGCGGAATTTCTGGACAAATTATCAGCGCGGAGCTTAATCCTTTCTTAGGTTATTTGGGCAGTACACTCGTGTTATTGGCAGTATTTTTGACGGGTATTACCTTAACCACGGGGCTTTCTTGGTTTGGCTTAATTGATAAAATGGGCAGGGGATTATTACTTAAATTTGGGGATTTCTGTGCAATATTACCTCGTGCTTTAACCTGCTTAAAAGATTTGAAGCAAAGATATCAAAATCGAAAAGAGCTTCTTAAACGTCTTAAAACCGAAGGTGTTGATCCAACACTGGGTGCGCAGAAGCTTAAAAGGGAAGTTGTCATCGATGCTGTGCTTTTACAACCAAAATTTTTAGAAATTAAAGAAGTCAAACCTACAGTCTCGAACGCACGTATTTTACCCGTCGGGCCTCAATTGCCTTTAAATACTGAATTACCGTCTGTGACGTTACTAGAAATCGCTGAGCCCAAAAATCAGACTGAATGTTATTCTCCCAGCAAATTAGAATCATTATCCCGCGAAGTCGAAACACGGTTATTGGAATTTGGGGTTCAGGTAAATGTGGTTGCCGTTGAGCCAGGCCCTGTCATTACCCGTTTTGAAATGGAATTAGCCGCGGGTGTAAAGGTCAGTAAAATTACGGGGCTTGCTAAAGATTTGGCACGCGCACTGACGGTAACCCGGGTACGTGTTGTAGAAGTTATTCCCGGGAAGTCTGTCGTGGGTTTAGAAATTCCGAATGAATATCGTGAGTTAGTGCGATTGCGAGAGATATTGGAATCATCCCAGTATATAGAATCGGCTTCTCATTTGAGCTTAGCCTTGGGCAAAGACATTGCAGGTAATCCCGTGGTTGTTAATTTGGCGAAAATGCCGCATTTGTTAGTCGCAGGGACAACCGGTTCGGGCAAGTCTGTTGGCATTAATGTGATGTTATTAAGCTTATTATATAAGGCAATGCCAAGAGATGTGCGTTTAATTTTAATTGATCCGAAAATGTTAGAATTATCCATTTATGATGGCATACCCCATTTATTAACGCCTGTTGTAACCGACATGAAAGATGCGGCAAATGCCTTGCGGTGGTGTGTTGCCGAAATGGAACGTCGTTATAAACTCATGGCGGCTTTAGGTGTTAGAAATTTAGTCGGATATAATCGTAAAGTTTGTGATGCAGAACGTGCAAATCAACCTATTTTAGATCCTTTTTGGTTACCCGCGATGGGTGATGAAAGACCCGCTTTGAGTAGCCTGCCACATATTGTTGTTATTATCGATGAATTTGCTGACATGATTATGGTTGTCGGTAAAAAAGTCGAAGAGTTAATTGCGCGTATTGCTCAGAAAGCGCGTGCTGCCGGAATCCATTTAATTTTAGCAACACAACGGCCGTCTGTGGACGTTATCACCGGTTTAATTAAAGCCAATGTGCCGACACGCATTGCTTTTCAAGTTTCTTCTCGTATTGATTCTCGGACTATTTTAGATCAACAAGGCGCAGAACAATTGCTAGGTCATGGCGATATGCTCTATTTACCACCGGGTACAGGTGTACCTGTTCGTATTCATGGCGCTTTTGTGTCGGATGAAGAAGTACATGCGGTTGTTAAGTCCCTTAAACAATTGGGTGAACCGGATTATGCGATTGATGTTTTAGGCGGCAGCGTTGATCGTTCTTTTTCCTCAGGCTTTTCTGGGTTCGAAGAAGCCGAAAGTGGTGAGCAGGATGATTTATACGATTCCGCAGTGCAGATCGTTGCTGAAACAAGGCGAGCATCGATTTCGCATTTACAAAGACGTTTAAAAATTGGCTATAATCGCGCCGCGCGATTAATAGAAACCATGGAAGCGGCAGGTATTGTAAGCAATATGCAAAGCAATGGGGGAAGAGAAGTGCTGGTTCAAGAACCAGAAATGGATTAGGTTCTGTGCAAAAACCCTGGTAAATATTCTAAACGCATGCTAGCATTTCAACTAAATTCAAGAGTGTTTAACTCCTATTATGAAACTTCAAAAAAGCTTATTCGAAATTTTACTCTTATCTATGCTCTGGGGCCCGTCTTTTCTATTTATTAAAATCGCGGTAGGTGATATTGCACCTTTAACGATGACGGCACTCCGTACATTGATTGGTGTTTTATTATTGTATATCGTATTAAAATTTAGAAAAATTCGTCTTTGGAAACATCGAAAATTGGGGATCCGGTGCTTTATAATTGGTATTTTTGCAAATGGGTTACCTTGGATTTGTTTCAATTTTGCCGTTAAAACCATTCCGACGAGTCTCGCCTCACTCATTAATGGTACTACTCCTGTTTTAACCATTATTTTAGCGAATATTTTTTTAAAAGATGAGAAATTAACCTGGGGACGAGGGATCGGTGCTACTGTTGGATTAGTGGGATTTTGTGTTTTATTTTTACCTACCGTTTTTAGTTCGCTGCAAGGAACAGATTTCGCACTCGATATGCAGGGAATAGTGTTAAGTTTTATCGGTGCTTCAAGCTATGCGATTGGGATAGTGTATGTACGAAAAAATTTACCATCTGTACCGCCTTTAGTTGCCCCTGTGATGCAGTTATCTTCTTCACTTCTTTATCTAATTCCGTTGGCGTTTATTTTTGAATCCCCATTACGCCTGATCCAAACCGCCTCGCTACAATCTTGGTTGGGTATATTAGGGCTTGCTGTCTTTGGAACCGCCTTTGCTTTTATTATGTACTATAGGATTATCGAACGACAAGGAGCGACAGCTGTTTCAACGGTTACTTATCTGTTACCTGTTTTTGGAACGATTTTAGGCGTTGTTTTTTTAAATGAAACCCTCGATGTACAATTTTTTATTGCTGCTATACTGATATTTAGCGGGGTTTTGATTGTTAATAGGGTGATTCCTTTATCATTTTTGAAGAGAAACAAAATAGCGCCTCTAGCACAATAAAATAAATTAAAAGGAATTAATTTATAACATGCAGCTTCAAAAGGGCTTGTTCGATATCTTGTTGCTTGCCATGCTTTGGGGGCCTTCTTTCCTATTCGTTAAAATTGCAGTGGGGGAAATTGCGCCTATAACGATGGCGGCATTGCGTGTTTGTATTGGCGTATTATTATTATATACAGTGTTGAAGCTGAGAAATATTCGCCTTTGGGAACATCGTAAGCTTTGGTTTTATTGTTTTGTGATCGGCATTTTTGTAAATGGGATACCGGGGATTTGTTTTAATTTTTCACTGGAAAGTATTTCTACCAGCCTTTCCGCACTCATTAATGGCACCACCCCTATTTTAACCATTATTTTAGCAAATATCTTTTTAAAAGATGAACGATTAACCTGGGCTAGAGGAATTGGCGCGATTGTCGGATTAGGGGGATTTTGTGTCTTATTTTTGCCTGCCATTTTAAATTCAATGCCAGGAATAGATGCAGGGCTGGATGCACAAGGGATGCTGTTAAGTTTTATTGGTTCTGGCAGCTTCGCTGTTGGCTGGGTGTATATGCGAAAAAATTTGCCACAGATCCCGCCTTTAGTTGCGTCTGTCATACAGTTATTTTCTTCGCTTATTTATTTAATACCTTTGGCGTTTATTTTTGAATCGCCGTTACCAATGATCCAATCGGCATCTCTATTGTCGTGGGTAGGTGTGTTAGGACTTGGCATTTTTGGAACCGCATTTGCGCTTATCGTAACCTATAGAATTATCGAGAAGCAAGGTGCCACGGCTGTTTCAACCGCTACCTACCTCTTACCGGTGTTTGCCACGATTTTAGGGGTTGTTTTTCTTAAAGAAACCTTAAGTATGACGTTTTGTATTGCTGCTGTATTGATATTGAGTGGTGTTTTGATTATTAATGGCGTGATTTCTTTGCCATTCTTGAAGCGTACTAAATTAGAAAACTAATACTATTTAGTTTTCTAGATATTATTATTCCCCTCCCTTACTGTGCTAAGATTTACTCTCATGATCGAGAAGCAAGCCTGACGGAGTACTTTTATGAAAATTAAGCGATTATTAGCGGTATTTAATTTTGCTTTACTATTATGTTTATCGCAGAGTATTTTTGCTGAAACGACAGTAACCACAACAGGTGTTGCTGAATTAAAAGCTTTATTAGTGCACATATCGAGTCTTCAAGGGAATTTTCAACAAGTCATTAAAAGCGAAGCGGGCAGACAATTGCAAAGTTGCACTGGCAAAATGTGGCTTAAAAAGCCCGGGCAATTTCGATGGGAAATTTTGGGGAACGAGCCAAGACTGATCGTTGCCGATGGCAAAAAAGTTTGGGATTACGATAAAGACTTAGAACAAGTCACCATTCAAAAATTAAACAAAGCCCAAACCGCGGCACCTATTTTTTTCCTCACCGGTGATGTTAATTCTCTGGATGCCGATTTTAAGATAAAAAAGTTACCACTCGTGGACGGGCATTGTTTAAAAAATAGCGAGAGCTGTTTTGAATTGCACCCTAAAAACAGCGAAGGATCCTTTCAGTGGATTAAAATAGGTTTCAAAGCAAAAACTTTAAACGAGATGGAATTGTTAGATCAATTGGGTCAAGTTTCGGTATTTAGCTTTAAACAGGTGCAATTAAACGCCAATATTCCAGATTCGCAATTTCACTTTATGCCTTCTAAAGGTGTTGATGTGTTAACAAATGATTAATGCGAAATCCCCCCTAGCCCCCCTTTGTCAAAGGGGAGAATTGGGTTGTAATATATTGAAAGAAATCTGAGGCAAAAACGATGTTAGATCCTAAAATACTACGAGAAAATCCAGAGGCTATTGCGAAACAATTGGCTACACGCGGATTTGTTTTAGACGTGGATGCGCTAAAGGCGCTAGAAGCCAAACGTAAAACCCTGCAAGTAGAAACCGAACAATTGCAAAATGAACGGAATCAACAATCAAAAAAAATTGGACAACTTAAAGCGACAGGTCAATCCACGGATGCTCTTTTGTCTCTGGTTGCCGGCTTAGGCGATAAATTAAAAGAAGCAGAAGTCGGTTTAGCGATTATTCAGCATGAGTTGAAAACCATTTTAGAAAGGATTCCGAATATTCCTCATGCGAGCACACCTATCGGCAAAAATGAAACAGAAAATGTTGAGGTACGGCGGTGGGGACAGACTCCTTTGTTTAATTTCGAGGTTAAAGATCATGTTTCGTTGGGCGGAGCAGCATTAGATTTCGATGCAGCAACGCGGATATCGGGCACTCGGTTTGTTGTTTTGCATGGAAACCTTGCGCGATTACATCGTGCTTTAGCACAATTTATGCTGGATTTGCACACTAAATCGCACGGTTACGAAGAGATCTATGTGCCTTATTTAGTGACAAGTGATTCGTTATATGGCGTGGGGCAATTGCCAAAATTTGCAGACGATATGTTTGCCATTAAAGACACAGATTTTTGGTTAATTTCTACGTCTGAAGTTTCTGTTACCAATATTATTCGAGAGCAGATTGTTAATTCAGACCAGCTGCCTCTAAAGTATACGTGTCATAGCCCGTGTTTTAGAAAAGAAGCGGGTACGTATGGCAAAGATATGCGCGGCATGCTGCGTCAGCATCAATTTGATAAAGTTGAAATGCTGCAATTCGTTAGACCAGAAGAGTCTTACGCGGCATTAGAACAGATGGTCACGCACGCAGAAGCAGTGTTGCAGAAGCTTAAACTACCGTACCGAGTGCTTTCACTTTGTACAGCGGATATTGGCTTTCAGGCAGCCAAAACCTACGATTTAGAAGTGTGGTTACCTGGTCAAAACCAATATCGCGAAATCTCATCTTGTAGTAATACAGAAGCTTTTCAGGCGCGGCGCATGCAGGCGCGATTTCGTAATCTCGAAACGAATAGGCCTGAATTGTTGCATACTTTAAACGGTTCTGGGCTAGCGGTGGGTAGAACATTAATCGCAGTGATGGAAAATTATCAGGATGCGTATGGGCAAATTCATGTGCCAGAAGTTTTATTGCCGTATATGGGCGGTGTAACAATTATTTAGATTAGGCATCCTAAAAACATTATTTCTTTATTTTCAACCAGTAAGCTTTTGCTTTTCTCTTGATACCGCAGTGTTGGATAGAGGGAGCGCATTGCTTAGTTTTCGTTTCAACGGATTACTAAAGAGTAAAGATGGTTTTTCAGCCATGGGTTGAAAAGGCATAAATTTTTCCATGGGTAAGCCCACAGCTTCCATCGCTGCTAGCGCGGAATTCCGGATGTCTTCAATATCTTGTTTAGATTTATTGTTCATTCAGTGTGGTATCCACCCGATTGGTTCGTAATTTTTGTGATCTCACCTTTCCAGAAATGAATGTCTCCGGCGGCTTTTACCGTCGTTGCCCGACCAGACGTAAAATAATGATTTCCTAATCCTAAACGTAATTCTAAACAACCTTCCTCATTTTCTAGAATAATGAAAGAATAAACGTGTGCGGTTTTGTGGTAAGGCACCACTTGATTTTCTGGGTTAATAATTTCATATTTGTTTGTGGCTTCATTTTTTCTGAGACGATGGTAAGCGGGCTTTCCGCTCTGGATTTGTTGTATATAGAGGGTTTCCTGAAAAGTGCCTTTGAGCGTTTTGGGCACAGTAGGATCTAATGGAATGTCTAGAAAGGGGTCACCTTTTTTCCAGCGCGGTTTCCAATCGAATTTTTTCAGATTAACCTGTGTTACAACAGCATCTGCAAACATGTGTTATTGAAGCCCTCTGCCTTAAAAAAACTCTGGCTGTAAGTATCTCTATTTTTTTTGTGTAAGTCAATAACCAACATTGACGTACGCCAAACACCTGGAAAAAAGAAGGTTGACTAAATTATTTTAATAAATATTGAAAAAAAATCCCTCGTGAAGAGGGATGAAGTTCTTTTGGGGGAGTTAACCCTAGGAGAATACTAATTATCGCGACGGCCTGCAAACATCATGAATAGTCGCAATAAGCTGAGAAACAAATTGTAAATCGAGGCATATAGCGCAACAGTCGCCATAATGTAATTTCGCTCGCCGCCATGAATGATTTGGCTGGTTTCGAACAAAATCATGCCGGAAGCAATTAATACAAAAGCCGAGGAAACACCCAGATAGAGCAAAGGTATAGGAAAAAATAACCCAACAATGCTTGCCATCATCCCTATGGTAGCTGCTACAAACAAAAATCCGCCGAGATAGCTGAAGTCTTTGCGAGTAGTGAGTGCATATCCTGATAAAGCGAAGAAGATAAGACCCGTTAACCCCAAAGAGGCCATAATCATTTCTGTACCGTTACTAAATCCCTGAATCGTCAAATTCAAAATAGGTCCCAAGGTATAGCCCATAAATCCTGTAAGAGCAAAGATGGAAGCAATCCCCCATACACTATTTCGAAGAGATTGGGTGAGGAATAACAGTCCAAAATATACAGGTATTACCAGCAATCCCAACGGTGCGGCATTGGTTACCATAGCAAGCCAGGCTGTGAATGCGCTAAAGAGTAGCGTTATAGAAAGTAGTATGTACGTATTTCGAATAACAGAATTTGTTTGTATGGTGATTTCAGACCGAGTGCGCTGAACAGTATTATTAATAGTGGGTTGCATAGCCTATCTCTCCTAAATGTCTCTCTTTTAAATAGTATCACAAATTCGCGTTTTTTGTAGGGAGGAACCGAAATAAATTGTGAGAAATAGCCTGCAGTACACGTAAATACAAATTTAGAAAATTAACAAATTAATAAGCCTCTCGTCTTTTAGGGGATGGTTCATTATAATGCTCGTTAAGGAGAGGTGGCTGAGCGGTTTAAAGCGGCGGTCTTGAAAACCGTTGAGGGGTATCCCCCCTCCCAGGGTTCGAATCCCTGCCTCTCCGCCAACCTTTGCCAAAGCTACGGTTGGCAAGCCAACCTGATGAAGCTTTGCAACCAAAGGAGATTCTATAGCGTGATCAATGTGCTGGTAGTAGATGACCATGATTTGGTCCGGTCGGGTATTGTCCGATTGCTGGCGGATATTCCTGGCATAGCAGTTGTTGGCGAGGCGAGTAATGGGGAAGACGCGGTTAAAATTGCTCGGGAAAAGCGTCCGCACGTTGTATTAATGGATATAAGAATGCCGGGTATTGGGGGACTTGAAGCAACACGCAAAATAGCCCATTCCAATCCAGAGATTAAAGTGATTGCATTGACAATCTATGAGAATGAACCGTTTCCGACGAAATTGCTGCAAGCGGGTGCGAGTGGTTATTTAACAAAGGGCGCTTTTATAGATGAGATGGTTTTGGCGATTCGGACTGTCTATGCGGGCAACCGTTATTTAGGTCCGGAAATTGCGCAACAGATGGCGCTTAAATCGATTGCGGAAAACGAGTTGTCTCCCTTTGAACAACTTTCTGAACGTGAATTACAAGTGATGATTATGATAACCGCTGGGCAAAATGTTCAGGGAATTGCCGAAAAATTGTGTGTGACGCCTAAAACCATTAATAGCTATCGGTATCGTATATTTGAAAAATTAAATGTACAAAGCGATGTAGAATTAACTTTGCTAGCCATGCGGCATGGTATTTTAGAGACGGAGAGCACCTGAGTACACTAGAGCCTTTTTTAGCCAATCTAACAACACTTCCGGGTGTTTACGCTATGTTAGATAGCAAAGGTGTGGTACTTTACGTCGGAAAAGCGAAAAACCTTAAAAAAAGGGTTACCACGTATTTTCGACGAGCCTTGGATACTAAAACACAACAACTGGTTAAACAGATTAAATCCATCGAAGTTACCATTACACGCAATGAACGCGAGGCATTATTATTAGAAAATAACCTCATTAAAGAATTGCAGCCACGCTATAATATTATTTTTCGCGATGATAAATCTTATCCTTATCTTAAATTAACAGTAGATGCAGTATTTCCGCGACTTTCTTTTCACCGGGGTGCGAAAGGGGAGGGTAAAGTTTATGGTCCTTATCCAAGTGCGCGCGAAGCGCGAGTTGCCTTAAATTTATTGCAAAGTATTTTTCGATTGCGGCAATGCGATGAAGTTTTTTTTAGAAACCGAACGCGTCCTTGTTTGCAATATCAAATAAAACGTTGCTCTGCACCTTGTGTGGGCTATATTACTGCAGAAAATTATAAAAAAGAGGTTGAGCTTGCCCGATTGTTTTTAGAGGGAAAAAATAAAAATGTTATTGAAACATTAATCCATCAGATGACGGAGGCGAGTAAAGAAAAGGCATTTGAACAAGCTGCTCGGATTCGCGATCAAATTGCCTTACTCAGAACGATTCAAGAACACCAAATTATTATGGGTGATATAAAGGATGTCGATGTTTTGGGTATTTATGCCGAAGGCAACGCTGCGTGCGTACATGTGCTTGTCATACGAGAAGGGCGAATGTTGGGTAGTCGACAATATTTTCCGAATAAAACGGCATTGATATTGCCAGAAGAAGATATGTTGCAAACTCTCTTAGAAGCATTTGTTTTGCAACATTATAAAACAGATATTCCCAAAACAATTCTGTTACCGTTTGCATTAACAAATAGAGAGGCTGTATCGGCACTTTTACGTGAACGGCGATTGGGACCTGTTAGTATCGCAACAGGGGTCAAAGGAGATCGTTTGCGTTGGGTTAAAATGGCTGTTACGAGTGCGAGATTGGCATTAATCAGTCGTGTAAAACAAACCCGAGATCTGACTTCTCGATTTTTGGCATTGCAGGAATCTTTACAATTAGAATTTATTCCAGAAAAATTAGCGTGTTTTGACGCTAGCCATACCTTAGGAGAAGCCACAGTGGTATCTTGTGTGGTATTTGGTATCGACGGGCCCTGTAAATCAGAATATCGTCGGTTTAATATTCGGGCAAAAACGGGAGGCGATGACTACGCTGCTTTAAAAGAGGGGTTGACTCGACATTTTACCCGGTTAAAATCAGAGGGTAAAGGTTTACCTGATGTGCTGCTAGTAGACGGGGGTAAGGGCCAGCTCAATATTGCAAGAGCAGTTTTAGAAGAATGTCAGGTTTTGGGGGTGGTTTTGTTGGCGGTTGCCAAAGGTCCCGAAAGAAAAGCGGGACTTGAGACGGTTTACCTGTCTTCAACTGACAAAATTATTCATTTGCAGCCCACCGCCTCGGCGCTACTTTTAATTCAGCAGATACGCGATGAGGCGCATCGTTTTGCGATTACTGCACATCGTAAGCGCATTGCACGCAGCAGGAGCATGTCTACATTAGAGAAAGTGCCGGGAATTGGTAGCAAGCGTTGCCAAAGTCTTTTGCAGTATTTTGGAGGCTTGCCCGAAATTTTGCAGGCGAGCATTGAGGAGTTAGCTAAGGTATCCGGGATTAGTCAAGGATTAGCAGAACGTCTTTATGAAGTTTTACATGGACAATAATTTATTTAATTAGCGAGAATCAACCCTATGTGGCGAAGTATACCGAATTTATTAACGTTATTAAGGATTTCTTTAATTCCTATTTTTGTTATGATGTTTTATTTGCCCTTTGAATGGCACTATATTGCTTCAGCCATTATTTTTGCGATAGCAGCCGTTACAGATTGGCTAGATGGCTATTTAGCCAGAAAACTCCATCAAGTTTCACCGTTAGGGGAATTTTTAGATCCCGTTGCAGATAAATTAATTGTTGCCGTTGCATTGGTTTTGTTGGTGCAATCCCATGCCTCTGCGTGGTTAGCGATTCCTGCGGCCGTTATTGTCGGACGTGAAATTGTCATTTCCGCACTGCGCGAGTGGATGGCAGAATTAGGTAAGCGTCAACATGTGGGCGTGAAGGGGATTGGCAAGTTTAAGACGGC